>JAXDGF010000316.1:0-10474 GCA_034665165.1 Solirubrobacteraceae bacterium
CCGCCCAGGGTCTGCCAGACCCCAATGCTGGCAGGGAAGCCCTGGCAGGTCGGTCACGCGGACGTGTGGTGCGAGGCGCGTGGATCGGCCTATGCATCTCATAGGCGTGCTCCCATGGTGACGCGAACACGCGCCAGACGCAAGGCTTGCGAGCGATCAGTTTTGCCAGCGTCGCGCCAGAGCGACCGCGTCGGCCCAGCGCTCGCGCCGGGCCGCCCGCTCCTCGACGGACCACGCCGGTTCGGCGACGAGATCGGTCGCCATGCCCGGGAGCTCCTCGACCCCGGTCCAGAACCCGGCCGCCAGGCCCCCCACGAGCACGGCCCCGAGGGCGGTGGCCTCGGTCCGTGCCGCCCGCTCGACGCGGACGTCGGCGACGTCGGCGAGTCGCTGCACGATCCAGTCAGAGCGCGACATCCCCCCGTCGAGGAACACGGTCGCGAGCGGCATCGCGGCGCCGATGGCCGCCAGGGCATCGGCGACCTGGTGCAGCACACCGTCGATCACCGCGCGGGCGATCTGGGCGCGGCTCGTCGCTCGGGTCAGCCCGAAGAGGGCCGCCCGCATGGCGGGATCCCAGTCCGGGGTGCCGAGACCCTGGAGGGCGGGGACGCAGGCGAGCGAGCCGTCCTCGGGGCCGACCGAGCTCAGGAGAGCGTCGAGCTCGGCGGCCGGCGGCAGTATCCCGATCGCGGCGAACCAGTCGAGCGCGGCCCCGGCCGCGGGGACGAATCCCTCCAGCGCGTAGCTGCTCACGCCGCGCAGGCGCCACGCGCACGAGGCGAGCACCCCGGGCGGCGGCGACGGCGGGGTGGCGCCGGCCTGGGCGAGAATGAAAGCGCCGGTGCCGAGGGTCACCTTCGCGGTTCCGGTCGTCCTGCACCCAAGCCCGAAGAGCGACGCCTGCTGATCTCCGAGCACCCCGGCGACGGGGAGCTCGGCACCGGCCGCGCGCGCCAGGTCGACGATCCCGTCCGAGGCGACGATCGGAGGAAGCAGCGTGCGAGGAATCTCGAAGAGCGTCAGGAGCTCGTCGTCCCAGCTCTCGCCGCCGAGCGGGCAGAGCAGGGTCCGACCGGCGTTGCCGACCTCGCAGGCATCGATGCCGGTGAGGTCGCGGACGAGCCAGGCCCCGACGTCGTGATAGACGAGCTGCCCGGATTCGGCCGCGACGCGCGCGCCGTCGACGTGATCGAGGAGCCAGGCCAGCTTCGTGGCGGGGAAGGTGGGATCTAGCTCCAGCCCCGTCCGGGCGCGCACCGAGGGACCGTGGCCGGCGGCCGCGAGCTCGGCGCAGCGCACGGCGGTGCGGCGGTCCTGCCACCCGATGGCCGGGTGCAGCGGCCGTCCCGACGCGCGCTCGGAGACGATGAAGGTCTCGGTCTGGTTGGCGATCCCGACGGCCACCACGTCAGCCGCCGTCGCCCCGGCCTCCGCCAGGGCGCCGGCGATGGCCTCGCGCACCGACGCCCGGAGCTCGGCTGGATCCTGCTCGACGAGACCGGGGGCCGGGAAGGACGCGGAGACCGCCACCGCCGCGGCACCTCGCTGCTCGAAGCTGTGGTCGACGGCGAGACAGCGGGTGCTCGAGGTGCCCTGGTCGACGCCCAGGACGATCTCGCTCACCGCTCCGCCCTCGCCGGCACGAGGACGCCGGCGCTCACCGCTCCGCCCTCGCCGGCGCGAGGACGCCGGCGCTCACCGCTCCGCCCGCGCGGGTGCGAGGACGTCGCGGTAGGCGCGCAGCGCGTGCTCGTCGTCGGGCTCGGCCTCGGCCGCGCGGCCGGCCGCCACGCGGCGCCTCCATCCTTCGACCTCGCGCTCGGCCCGGTCGGCGCTCCACCCGAGGGCGCCGGCCATGAGCGCGGCCGCCGGCTCCGCGGCCTCGAGCCCCCGATCGGCCGCGGTGATGGCGAGCCGCGTGCGCCGCTCGAGCACGTCCTCGAGGTGCAGCGCCCCCTCGTGCGTACACGCGTGCACGATCTCGACGGCGAGGTGGCCGTCGCCCCCCGCGATCGGCTCGGCCAGCTCGGTCCGTTCGTCGATGAGGGCGATGAGCTCACCGACCCGGTCGCCGTAGCGGCGCAGGAGGCGATCCATCGCGCCCGCGTCGACGCCGGCGCGTGCCGCCAGCTCCGCACGCCTCGCGCGGGCGGCGGTGTAGCCGTCGGCGCCGGCGATGGGCACCCGGTCGGTGCTGGACGGCGGCACGCTGGCGAAGTCCCGTGTCGCGGCGTCGATGAGGTCGGCGGCCATGACCCGATAAGTCGTGAACTTGCCGCCCGCGATCGTCGTCAGCCCGGCCACGGGCCGTTCGACGACGTGGCGCCGGCTCAGCTTCGTCGTGGCCTTCGCGTTCGCGGAGCCGACGAGCGGACGCAGTCCAGCGAAGACACCGCGCACGTCCGCGCGCGTGAGCGGTTGTTCGAGCAGCGCGTTGGTCCTCGCCAGCAGGTAGTCGACGTCGGCGCCGTTGGCGACGGGCTGCTCGGAGCCGTGCTCCCACGGCGTATCGGTGTCGCCGATGAGCCAGGCCGCCTCGGTGGGGATGACGAAGAGCACGCTCTTCTCGGTCCGCGCCAGGAGGCCGGTCGACATCGGGATGCGGTCCCGGGCCACGGTGATGTGGATGCCCTTCGAGGGGCGGATCTCGGTGGCGAAGCGCTCGCCCGCCGTCGCCCGGACGGCGTCGGTCCAGGCGCCGGCGGCGAGTGCGACGTGCCGCGCCGGGATCATCAGCGTCTCGCCCGTCTCCTCATCGCGGACCTCAGCGCCGGCGACGCGATCACCGGCGCGGAGCAGCCGGGTGACGCGGGCGCGGGTGGCCACTTGCGCACCGAAGGCGGCCGCGGTGCGAGCCACGGCGCAAACCATGCGCGCGTCGTCCTCCATGGCGTCGTAGAACTGGACGGCGCCGACGACGCCGTCGCCACGCAGCCCGGGAGCCTCAGCCAGAGTCGAGCGCCGGCTCAGGTGACGGTGGCGCGGAACCGAGCGGGCACCGCCAAGGGTGTCGTAGAGGACCAGGCCGACGCCGAGATAGAGACGCTCCCAGCCCCGCCGGCGCAGGGGCCACAGGAACGGAACGGGTGAGACCAGGTGCGGGGCGAGCCGGGTCAGCAGCAGCTCGCGCTCGCGCAGCGCCTCGCGCACGAGGCCGATATCTCCCATCTCGAGGTAGCGCAACCCTCCGTGAATGAGCTTGCTCGACTTGCTCGACGCCCCCGAGGCGAGGTCCTCGGCCTCCACGAGTCCGACCGCCAGACCCCGCGCGGCGGCGTCGAGGGCGGCTCCCGCGCCCGTGATGCCGCCTCCGACGACGAGGATGTCGAGGCCGCCCACAGCCATGGCGGCGAGCGCATCATCACGGGCGGCCGCGCTGAGGACGCCGGGCGAGCGGTTGCCGGTCACACGATCGCGATCAGTCGAACAGAGGACGCAGGGCAGCGTAGAGACGGAGGTGCCGGGCATGCAAGGCGTCGTAGACGGCGCGCAGCTCGGGCTCGGGCTCGACCGGGTCCGCGCGCGGGCCGGCCATGGCCGCGGCGGCGGCGGCCACGGTCGGGTGGATTCCCGCCCCGGCGGCGGCGAGCATGCCCGCTCCGCGGGCCGTCGTCTCGACGTCGAGCGGTCGGCACACGGTCAGCCCGGTCACGTGGGCGCGGATGCTCAGGAGCAGGTCCCCGCGCGCGCCCCCGCCCACGCACACGAGGCCGGTGAGCGCGTGGCCGGCCGCCGCGATCGCCTCGACCACATCGCGGAGGGCCATCGCGTTGCCCTCGAGCAGGGCCCGCGCCATATGTGAGCGCCCGTGCGCGGCGGTGAGCCCGTACCAGCCGGCGCGAGCGCGCGCATTCCACTCCGGCGTCATCGCGCCCGACAGGGCGGGGACCCAGCACACGCCGTCGGCACCCGGGGGCGCGGCGCGCGCGAGCGCGTTGAGGAGCTCGTAGACGTCGGCGCCGGTGGCCGCCGCGCGCGCGATCTCGGGACCGCCGAGCTCGTCGCGAAACCAGCGGTAGGCGCCCCCCGAGAGCCAGCCCGGGTTCTCGAGCAGCCAGCGGTCGGGCACGGCGTGGGGGTGGAGCTCGACGAGCGCGGATGCCCCGGAGGAAGGCGCGGCGATGACGGCACACACAGGCTCGGCCGTCCCCATCACGTCGCACACCTCCCCCGGCTCGACGACGCCGGCGCCGAGGACGGCGGCCATCTCGTCTCCCGCGCCCAGGATCACCTCGGTGGCGGCGGGCAGGCCGGTCGCCTCCCGCAGCCAGGGGGCGATCAGGCCGAGCACGGCATCGGCGGGGCGGATCGGCGCGAGCCGGTCGGGCTCGATCTCGAAGGCGGCGCACGCCTCCTCGCACCATGTCAGCGAACGCGGATCGAGCAGGCCGGTGGACGACGCGTTCGAGGGATCGACCGCAGCCTCGCCCGACGCCTGGCACGCGACCCACGAACCCGGGAGCAGATACGACGCCGCCGCTCGATCGAGATCGGGCTCGTGCGCGCGCAGCCAGGCGATCTTGCCTGCCACGTGACCGGGGTCGAGATTGCAGCCGGTTTGCTCGCGCAGGCGCTCGACGTCGACGCGCTCGGCCACGCGCTCGCACTCCGCGTGCGCGCGCCGGTCGGACCAGATCAGGGCCGGATGGAGGACGCGACCACCGCGGTCGACGGCGACGAGACCGTCGAGCTGAGAGCCGAACGAGAGCGCGGTGATGGGCCGGCCGGCCGCGGCGAGGCGGACCTCGGCCAGCGTCTGCGCCAGCGCCCGCGTCCACTGTGCCGGGTCCTGCTCGGCCCACCCCGGCCGCGGGTAGGCCATTTCATGTGGCGCGTAGCTCGAGGCGACGAGGGTTCCGTCGGGCTCGAGGGCCTGCGCGCACGTCCCCTGCGAGCCGACGTCGACCCCGACGACAAGCGGGGCGTCTGCGCTCAGCGCTGCACCTCGACGGCGGCCCCGGGACCGTGGCGCACGACCATGAAGGCGAAGGCGTCGGCCAGGTGGTGCTCACGGGAGACGAGCACGGGGACGCCCTCGGCGGTCATATCGATCTGGTCGATGGTGAGCAGGAGAGCACCGCGCGCGACATCGAGGCGCCGGGCCGTCTCGGCGTCGGCGTTGCCGGGAGTGATGGTGGCCACGCCGTGGTGGACGACGAGACCGCGGGCGGCGAGAGCCGAGTAGACCGAGCCGTCGCCGAGATCGAGCAGCTCCGCGGGGCTCAGGTGGTCCGCGCGGCACCAGTCGATGGTGTCGACGACCCGGCGCCCGTCGGCCGTGCGCACCCGGCTCAGCGCGGTCACGGCGGCCCCGTCCGCCACCTCGAGCGCTTCGGCGACGAACGCGGGGGCGGGCACGAGCTCGGAGGTCTCCTCGGCCGTCCCGGGTTCGAGGCCCGTCGAGGCGATGAGGGAGGAGACCCCGAAGTTGCGGCTCAGGTCGTTGGGCAGCGCCGGCCGGTGCGTCACGTACGTACCGGAGCCGTGGCGGCGACGGACGAACCCCTCCTCCTCGAGCATGGTGATGGCGGCGCGCATGGACGAGCGCGAGACGGCGCGGTCGTGGGCGAGCTCGGGCTCCGAGGGCAGCTTGTCGCCCGGAGCCAGCTCGCCCGAGCGGATCAGGCTGCGCAACTCCTGCGCGAGCTTATGGCGCAGCGACTGGCTCGTGCTCACGGCGCCACGACGAGCTTGAGCGCGTCGCCGGCGCGGATCCGCTCGAACGCTCCCGGAGTCTCGTCGAGGGGGATGATGTCCGAGATGACGGCGCGGATGCCGCCGGCGTCGGCGGCGAGCATGTCCAGGGCGCGGACCTGGTCGCGGTGACGCGACGCGTAGGAGCCGTGAACCTGGACCTCCTGGTAGTGGAGGACGTTGGAGGGGAACGAGATCGCGGTCGTTCCCTTGGGCAGCCCGCCGAAGAACATGACGCGTCCGCGCGGCGCGGCCATGGTCATGGCCTGCTCCTGGGCGGCGTCGCTCGAGCACGCGACAATCACGACGTCGGCGCCGAAGTCGCTCGTGGCGAGCATGACCGCGGCCAAGCCGTCGACGTCCTCGGTGTCGATGTAGGCGAGGCGCTCGTCGCCGAGGATGGCGCAGGCGAGCTCGAGCCGCCCAGCCGTGCGCTCGAGCAGGAGCACCTGACCGGCGCCCTGAAGGCGGGCGAGCGCCGCGTGGGCGGTGCCGACCGGGCCGGCGCCGATGACGACGACGACGTCGTCGAGGGTGATGGAGAGATCCTTGTGTCCGCAGATGACGTCGGACAGGGGATCGGCGAAGGTGGCGTGTGCGGGCGACAGACCGAGAGGAATCGCGAACAGGTTCTTGAGCGCGATCTGGGGGATGGCGACGTGCTCCGCATACGCCCCCGGGTGGTCGAAGCCCATGAGCTCGCCGTGCAGGCACAGGTTCTCGTACCCGCCGCGGCACATGCGGCAGCGCCCGCACCAGAGCGTTGAGATGCAGTGCACGGCATCGCCGAGCCCGAGCCCGGCCTCGGCCATCTCGCGCTCCGCCCGAGGGCCGATCTCGACGAGCTCGCCGGAGATCTCGTGCCCGAGGACCCACGGGGGCGCGATGCGACGATCGCCGTTATAGAACGAGCGCACATCGGTGCCACAGATCCCGCACGCGAGAACCCGGAGCAGGACACCGTCTTCGGGACACGTCGCATCGGCCGCACTCTCAACCGACATCGCCCCGGGGCCGTTCCAAACCGCTGCGCGCATCGCGCTTTCCTTTCCCTTCGATCTGCGGGAGACACTAACAGAGTTGTCCGACAACTTCAGGCCGCGGGCCGGGGGTCGCGAGACCCTCCCTGTGGCCAGCGATTATCCCGTGAGGGCTGGCCCCGTGGACAACAAAACGCCCCCATGCGGTTCGGTGTTGCGCTGACGGAGAGCAGTCGATAGGCTGCCGGTTGTCTGACAACCTGGAGTGTGGATTGACCGAATTCATCTTCATGCTGACGCGCGACGACCAGACGATCGGTGACGCGCGCGAGGTCTATGAGTCAGTCGCCGGGACCGGCGTCCGGCACGTCGGGTGCAAGGACCTCGGCCTTCCCCGCGACGAGCTGGCGGCCTTGATGAACGACATCCGTGCCAACGGGCACACAAGCTATCTGGAAGTCGTGTCCGAGACCGAGGAGGCGACGCTCGCCTCGGCACGGGTGGCGGCCGAGATCGGACCCGACTACCTCATCGGCGGCACGATCATCGAGCCGATCCAGGAGATCATCGCCGGCACGGGCATTCGCTTCTGTCCCTACATCGGGACGGTGATCGACCATCCCTGCCTGCTCCGCGGCACGATCGTCGACGTCGCCGCCGATGCCATGCGCGCGGAGGGCTTGGGGGTCGACGGGATCAACCTCCTCGCCTACCGCTACGACGGCGACGTCAACCAGCTTGTGGAGGCCGTGGTGGGAGCGAGCGACCTCCCGGTCATCGCCGCCGGCTCGGTCGACTCGGCGCAGCGGATCCGCGACCTCGACGAGCGCGGCGTATGGGCCTTCACCATCGGCACCGCCGCGCTCGACGGCAAGCTCGTGCCCGGCGCGCCCCTCGCGCAGCAGCTCGAATATATCCTCGCCGCCGCGAACGGCGGGGTCTCGCAACCCGTCGGAGGAGAGCAATGAACGAAGCGGAGCAGCAGCTGCGCGAAGACCTGACCGTCCTGGCGGGCTCAGAGCAGGGCCGGCGCCTGCTCCAGCTCGGACTCCGTGGGATCACCCGCGGCGAGCAACAGGTGACAGCCGGGTGCTGGACGAAGCACGGGAGCGCGGGCTGCCTGTTCCAGCACGCGTACTGGGAGGGAGTCCGGGCCGGCGTGTTCGCCGACAGGGGCCGACCAGGGGATTGGATCGGCAGCTTCGTCGGTCCGCACGACTACGGAATCGTGATCCGGGTCATCGACGCGTTCGATCGACTGGCCCGGTCCGCCTACGCGGACGTCGAGCCGCGCGCGGTGCTGCCTGACCGCGTCAGGCTCAGACAACAGGAATGGAACCGGGCGGTCGAACGACTGCTCGTGGAGGTCCTCGGCGAGAGCGAAGCCGAGGCGGTCACCGAGTCAAAACCGGTGGCCGCAGGCGTGTAGGTCGACACATCAGCCAGAGCCCAGCGCGAGACCGAGGAGAGTGATTTGAGCACCGAGGGCGGAGTCATACACGAGCACCACGAAGGGATGCTCCCGGTTGTCGAGAGCGTCGACGTCACCGGGCGCGAGGACCTGCATAAGCTCAGGCCGGGGTCGGTTGGCCTCATGGGCGTGCTGTTCCTCACCGTCACGGGCTCGGCGCCGATCTCGGCCATGCTCTTCAACACGCCGATCTCGGTGGGGTTCGGGAACGGAGTGGGCACGCCCGCGGGCTTCATTGTGGCGGCCGTCGTCCTGACCATCTTCGGCGTGAGCTATGTCGCGATGGCGCGCAAGGTCACCACCGCCGGCGGCTTCTACAGCTTCATCAGCCACGGACTGGGTCGAGAGCTCGGGATGGCAAGCGGGTTCGCCATGGTCGCCGCCTACAGCGTGTTCGAGGTCTCGCTTGTCGGGGGCTTCGCCTACTTCGCCTCGCTGAAGGCGGCCCGCTACGGCTGGCACGTGCAGTGGTACTGGCTTGGCTTCATCATGATCGCCGTCATCGCGATCCTCGCCTACTTCGATGTCCGCCTCTCCGCGCGCATCCTCGGCGTCGCGCTGCTGCTGGAGATCGTCACCTTGATCGTCTTCGATGGCTTCATGTTCGCCGACGGTCACGTCTCCACGAATGCGATCAACCCGGTCAACGCCTTCAAGAGCCTGCCCGCCGGCCACTTCGGGAGCACCGCCCTCGCCGCGGGCGCCTACAGCATCGGCATCTTCTTCGCCTTCTGGTCCTGGGTGGGATGGGAGATGGCGCCTAACTACGGCGAGGAATCGAAAAATCCGAAGAAGAACATCCCGCGGGCCATGTACATCGCGGTCATCGGTCTCGGGGTGTTCTATGCGCTGACGTCATGGGCGTCGATCAGCGGGTACTCGTCCTTCTCCGAAGCTGTGAACGTGGCCCAGAACAACTCGGCGAACTTCTTCTTCCTGCCCGCCCAGCACTACTCGGGCCTGTTCCTCAAGGACTGCCTGAGCTGGTTCATCATCAGCGGCTCGTTCGCGTGCGGCATGGCGTTCCACAACACGACCGCCCGCTACATGTACTCCCTCGGCCGCGAGGGCGTGCTGCCGCGGATGCTCGGGCGCACCCACCCCCGGTACCACAGCCCGCACCTCGCGTCCACCGTGCAGTCGGTGATCGCGGCGGTGATCTTGGCAGCCTTCGCCCTCTTCGCCGCCGTCGACCCCAAGCTCGGAGCCGCCGACTCCGTCGGCTTCCTGCAGGTGTACGGGCTCATGGCGGTGATGGGCGTCGTCTCGATCCTCGCGATCCAGTCGCTCGTGTCTCTCGCCATCTTCAACTACTTCCGCACCCACCACAAGGAAGACCACCACTGGTGGACGACGATCACCGCTCCACTGATAGCCACCGTCACGCAGGCCATCGTGCTCTACCTGGCGATCAAGAACCTGAAGTTCCTGGGCTCGGGCTATAGCTACGCCAAGTGGCTGTGCGTGGGCGACCTCGTGATCTTCCTCGCTGGGCTCGCGTATGCCTTCTACCTGAAGAGCAACCAGCGGGCTAAGTACGAGACCATCGGGCGGATGATCAACCAGGGCCTCGACAAGGTGTGATTTGGGGGCGCCAAGGAAAGGGCGCAGCTAGCGTCACACGACCTCGACCGAGGCGGCGACAACGCTCGTAGTCTGCGGCGCCGAGCGCGCCCGGACGACGATGCGGACTCGGTCGCCGCGGAAGAGGTCGTGTGATCGTTCGAAGGGCACGCCCTCGACGCTCCACGCCGTGCGCGAGATGGAGACCAGGGGGGCGGCGCGCGCGACGCCGAGCAGCCTCGCCTCGGCCGCCCCGGCTGCCACGACCTCAATGCGCTCCTCGGCCTCGCCCGGCTCGAGCTCGTAGCGCGATTGCAGCAGCTCGTAGAGCGAGCCGCTGAGCGAGTGGTCGAGCAGGCCAGGGAAGCGGTCGGCGGGGAACGCCGCCCGCTCGAGCGAGATCGGCTCGCCGTCGGCCAGACGGACGCGAACGACCTCGTGCACGAGCGTCCCGGGCCGAAGCCCGAGGGCAGCGGCCACGTCGTCCTCGGCGGCCGCCGTCGCCGTCGAGATCACGCGCGCGTCGGATTGGAAGCCCTGGCGGCGCAGGTAGGCCGGTAGTCCGGCGAGGCTCGTGAGGTCACGCTCGACCTTGCGCTCGGCGACGAAGATCCCGCCCGTGCGGCCGCGCGCGCGACGGACCTGACCGGTGCGCTCGAGCTCGGCAAGGGCGGCGCGCACGGTCGAGCGGGAGACCTCGAGCCGCTCGGCGATCTCTCGTTCGGCCCCGAGGCGCTGTCCGGGCGCGAGCGCGCCCGCGGCG
>JAXDGF010000317.1:0-2776 GCA_034665165.1 Solirubrobacteraceae bacterium
GCCTCCGCGAGAACGAACGACTTCTCGGACACAACCGGGCGGATGATCACCTGCGTCGGATCCATTACCCCTCGGCCTCCTCGCCTGAATCGCCCGCCTCGCCATTCGCCGCCGCGCGCGCCGTGACATCGGCCAGCGCGCCTTCGGAGACGAGCAGCGAGGCGGCGCCTATGACGTCGGCCACGCCGGCGTCGGTGACGGGCATGACCGACACGCGGGCGAGATTCCGGAACGACATCCCGGCCTCGGTCTCGGACTCGGTGAGCAGCACCAGCGTGGGCACCCGCGCGCCCCAGTCCTCGAGCAGCGCCGCGGCCTGCTTGGTCGACGGCTCGGTGAAGACGCTCGTGTCCAGTACCGCCAGCGACTCGCGCTCGGCGTGCACGGACAGGGCGCTGCGCCAGGCCGCCCGGCGCGCCTTGCGGTTGACCTTGAAGGTGTAGCTGCGCGGCGACGGTCCGAACACGACTCCGCCGCCCTTCCAGATCGGGGAACGCGACGAGCCCGCGCGGGCGCGGCCGGTGCCCTTCTGGCGCCAGGGCTTCGCACCGCCGCCGCGGACCTGGCCGCGGGTGAGCGTCGAGGCGGTCCCGCGACGACGAGCGTTGAGCTCGGCGCGGACCGACTCGTGGACGAGCGGCATGTTGAAGGTGGCCTCGAACGCGGTCGCGTCGAGGTCGACCTGGCCGCCGCCGAGCTTGGGCGCGGTCCTAGCCATCGGTGCGCACCTCGACGGTCCCGCCGCGCGGGCCGGGAACGGCGCCGCGCAGGAGCAGGAGATTCTGGCCGGGGATGACCTCGACGACGGTGAGGCCGCGCTGGGTGATCCGACGATTGCCCATCCGCCCGGGACCCTTCATGCCCTTGAACACGCGCGAGGGAGTCGCCGACGCGCCGATCGATCCGGGGGCGCGGACGTTGTGCGAGCCGTGGGACTTCGGCCCGCTGGCGAAGTTGTGGCGCTTGATCGTGCCCTGGGTGCCCTTGCCCTTCGATTTGCCGGACACCTTGACCTTCTGGCCGGGCTCGAAGGCGGCGACGGTGACGGTCTCGCCCATCAGGAGCTCGCCGACCTCGTCGCGGAACTCCGCCAGGTGGCGATGGGCGGAGGCGTCGGCCTTCTTCAGGTGCCCGAGCTCGGCCCTGGTCAACGACTTCTCCTTGCAGGCTCCGAAGGCAAGCTGCACCGCCTCGTAGCCGTCGCGCTCCTTGGTGCGGATCGCCGTCACCGGACACGGCCCGGCCTCGAGCACGGTCACGCGCTCGACGCGACCATCTTCGAGGAAGCGCTGCGTCATTCCGAGCTTCTTGGCGAGGATCGCGGCCATCGGTACTAAGAGGCCAGGCGGATCTCGATATCCACGCCGGCCGGAAGATGGTCGAGTCGCTGGAGCGAGTCGACGGTCTTGGGCGTCGGTTGATGGATATCGATCAGTCGCTTGTGGGTGCGGATCTCGAAGTGCTCGCGGGAGTCCTTGTCCTTGAACGGCGAGCGGATCACGCAGTACACGTTCTTCTCCGTGGGCAGGGGCACGGGACCGGACACCGTCGCCCCAGTACGGGTCGCGGTCTCGACGATCTCCTTCGCCGCCGTCTCGATCGCCGTGTGGTCGTATGACTTCAGGCGAATGCGAATCTTGTTTTGGGCAAGCGTTGCCACGGGTTCTTTTCTCTTCGATTCTTTTCAGTGTTGAGGGCGAGTCCCGGGTTCGGGACCCGCCCCTCTAGTCGTATCTGGCAATTGTCGCGAGGGCCCGCATGGCTGCGGGCCCTGGCGAGAACGATTACTTGATGACTTCAGTCACGACCCCGGAGCCGACCGTACGGCCGCCCTCGCGGATCGCGAACCGGAGACCCTGATCCATGGCGATCGGGACGATGAGCTCGATCTCCATCTGGATGTTGTCTCCCGGCATGACCATCTCCGTTCCCTCGGGCAGCCGTGCTACCCCGGTCACGTCGGTGGTGCGGAAATAGAACTGGGGCCGGTAGCCGGTGAAGAACGGCGTGTGACGGCCGCCCTCCTCCTTCTTCAGGACGTAGACCTCGGCCTTGTACTGCGTGTGCGGGGTGATCGAGCCGGGCTTGCAGAGCACCTGACCGCGCTCGATGTCCTCGCGCTTGGTGCCGCGGAGCAGGCAGCCGGCATTGTCGCCGGCCTGCCCCTGGTCGAGGTTCTTCTTGAACATCTCGACGCCGGTCACGACGGTCGTGACCGTCGGCTTGATGCCGACGATCTCGACGGTCTCGCCGATCTTGACGACGCCCTGCTCGATCCGACCCGTGGCAACGGTGCCGCGGCCGGTGATCGAGAACACGTCCTCAACCGGCATCAGGAACGGCTTCTCCAGATCGCGCACCGGCTCGGGGATGTAGGTGTCGAGGGCCTCGGCGAGCTCGAGGATCTTGGCCTCGTACTCCTTGTCGCCCTCGAGCGCCTTCAGCGCCGATCCGATCACAAACGGGATGTCGTCACCGGGGAACTCGTACTCGGACAGGAGCTCGCGGATCTCGACCTCGACGAGCTCGATGAGCTCCTCGTCGTCGACCATGTCCGCCTTGTTGAGGAAGACGACGATGTAGGGGACGCCGACCTGACGCGCGAGCAGAATGTGCTCCCGGGTCTGGGGCATCGCGCCATCGGCGGCAGAGACAACGAGAATCGCGCCGTCCATCTGCGCCGCGCCCGTGATCATGTTCTTCACGTAGTCCGCGTGACCTGGGCAGTCGACGTGGGCGTAGTGACGGTTGGGGGTCTGGTACTCGACGTGAGACG
>JAXDGF010000318.1:0-6238 GCA_034665165.1 Solirubrobacteraceae bacterium
CTGACCCAATGGTGGATGGGCGACGGCTCTCCCGTCGACCTCACGAACCCGGCGGCCGAGGAGTGGTGGCGCGCGAGCGCGCGGCGGATCCTCGCCCTGGGCGTCGAGGGGATCAAGGCCGACGACGGCGAGGGCTACTACATCCCCGACGACGCGCGCCTGGCCGACGGGCGCACGGGGGCGCAGGCGGCGTGGGCGCTAGGCGGCCTGCATCGTGAATGCATGCAACGCGCGCTCGACGAGGAGCATCCCGGCCGCGGCGTCCTCTTCGGGCGCAGCGGGTGGACGGGTCAGCAGGCGACGGGTGTCACCTGGGCCGGCGACCAGGCCTCTGACTTCTGGTCGCTGCGCGTACTCGTGGTGGCGACCCTCGCCGCCGCCGCGAGCGGGATCTCGAACTGGTCCCACGACATCGGCGGCTACCTCGGCCACCGGCTGATCGAGCCCTGCCCGCCCGAGCTCCTCGCGCGCTGGCTCCAGTTCGGCTGCTTCACCCCCTTGATGCACGCGCACTCGAAGATGCCCCAGGAGCCGTGGCGCTACGGCGATCCCATGCTCGACATCTACCGCGCCTACGTGCTCCTGCACGAGCAGCTTGTCCCCTACGTGCGCGCCGCGGCCGCCACCGCCGCCCGGACCGGGCTGCCGATCGTGCGGCCGCTGTGCCTGACCGATCCCGGTGATCCTCGGGGCTGGACCCTCTCAGACGCGTACGGTTACGGACCGGCGCTGTGGGTCGCGCCCGTGCTCGACGAAGGCGCGCGCGAGCGCGAGGTGGCCCTCCCGCGGGGCGAGTGGATCGAGACGTGGTCGGGCTGGCGCGTGCGCGGCGGCCAGGAGGTCGTGGCCCCGGCGCCCCTGCACGTGATCCCGGTGTGGGTGCGGTCGGGCTCGATCGTCGTCACCTATCCCGCCGCGCACGTGGTCGCGGGCCTCGGGGACACCCCGGAGAGCGAGCGGCCTTTGGAGGCGACGCTGTGGGGGGAGCCGCCGCTCGGTCAGACGGCCGCGCGCCTGGCCGACGGGACCCGGGTGTCGTGGCGGCGCGGGCGCTGGTCGGTGTCGGGCGAGCGCGACGTGCGGTTCGTGGAGCGGTAGCGAGTCTTCGGCTTAGGCCTAGGGTGCCGCCGGGACGACGACGAGGGGGCCGTCGCCCGCCGTCAGTGAGGCCGCATCGAAGCTGGCCTCGGACAGCCGCTCGACCCGATCGAAGCGCTCGAGGAAGGCCTCGGCGGGGTCGAGGAAGTTGACGCGCGACGTGCGGTAGTGCATGGGCACGACCCAGCGCGGCCCGAGCCGGTTGACGATCTCGGCCGCCTGCTCGGCGCCGATGGTGGGGCCGCCGCCCACGGGAATGATCAGGAGGTCGAGGTCGTCCAGGAGCGCGGCCTGCTCGTCGCGGAGCTCGCGCTGGCCGAAGTCGCCGAAGTGAGCGACGCGCAGGCCGTCCAGCTCGAAGACAAAGATGGTGTTCGGGCCCCGCTCGGTGCCGGCCTCCTCGTCGTGCTCGGAGGCGATGGCGACCACCTCGCCGACGGGCGAGTCAAGGCGGCCCGCCGTCGAGCGGAGGATGGTGGGGTCGCCGCCGATGGCGTCGACGCCGTTGTGATCGGGGTGCTCGTGGGTGACGAGCAGGAGCGTCGGCTCAACGCCCTCGATGGCCGGATAGTCGAACTGGAGGCCGTGGCCGCCGGCCGCGGACATGTCGCCGAAGGGGTCGATCGCGACCGAGGCCTCGGGCGCGGTCAGGTGGAAGGTCGAGTGGCCGTACCACTGAACGTTCATGGCGTGCCTTTCTGTTTTGTGGTCAAGCGAGCGTGCTCGCGCTCGGGCTCGGGCTCGGACTCGGGCTCGGGGTGGTGCTTATCGCCTGCGCCTGGGGCTCCGAGGTGTCGTGGTACATGCCGCCGCGCATGAGCGAGGCCGCGGCGGCGATCAGGCAGGCAACGATCGCGAAGATGAACGCCTCGTGGAGCCCGGACCGGAAGGGGGCTGAGATCAGGTGGGGGAAGAACGAGCGCCCGGTCAGCACGGCCTGGCTGTGCGCGGACAGGTGGTGCAAGACCGTCGGCCCGATCAGGTGCTGCATCGGGTTGTAGCCCAGGAAGGCGGCGAACAGGATCGAGACAGGCGGGAGGTGGGCGATGTGTTGAGCGGTCGCCGCCGGTACGCCGTGGGCCTGGAGCCCGGTCGCGAGCGTGTGCGGGAGCGTGGTCGCCAGCCCGATCACCATCAGGGTGAAGAAGATCCCGATCGAGAGGACCTGGGCCGAGTTCTGGAAGGTCTGGTTCATGCCGCCACCGGCGCCGCGGTCGCCGGGCGGAAGGCTGTTCATCACCGCGGCACGGTTGGGCGAGGCGAACAACCCCATCGAGATCCCATTTAGGCCGAGGATGAGCGCGAACACGGGGTACGGGAAGTTGATCGGAATCAGGGTCAGGAGCGCGAAGCTGAGCGCCGCCCCGAGCATCCCGCCGGTCGCGAACCACCGCGCGCCGAAGCGGTCCGAGAGGTACCCCGAAGTGGGACCGGCGATGAGCATCCCGAGGATGAGCGGGAGCATGTAGATCCCGGCCCACAGCGGCGTGTCGGTGAAGCTGTACCCGTGCTGCGGGAGCCAGATCCCCTGGAGCCAGATGATGAGGATGAACATCAGGCCGCCGCGAGCGACGGCAGAGAGAAAGGTCGAGAGCGTCCCGAAAGTGAAGGCGCGGATGCGGAACAGGGGCAGGTTGAACATCGGGTTGGCGACCCGCCGCTCGATCACCGCGAAGGCGATCAGGCTCGCCGCCCCAGCGCCGACCAGACCGAGCACGCGCGGGCTCCCCCAACCGGTGGCGGAGTGCCCGTAGGGCCGGATCCCGTAGGTGACCGAGATCATGATCAGGATCAGCCCGAGGGCGAAGGTGACGTTGCCCGCCCAGTCGATCGAGGTCCGCCGCGGAGTCGAGCGCTCCTCGAGCTTCAGGTACGCCCACACGGTGCCGAACAGCCCTACCGGGACGGAGATGAGGAACACCATCCGCCAGCTGATCGGCGCGAGCAGGCCGCCGAGGACGAGGCCGACGAACAGGCCGCTGACGCCGACGATGTTGTTGATCCCGAGGGCCATGCCGCGCTGGTTGGGAGGGAAGGCATCGGTGATGATCGCCGCCGAGTTCGCGAGCAGGCACGCCGCTCCGATCCCCTGCACGATCCGGAACACGATCAGATAGGTGGCGCCCGGCCGCCCGGTCAGCCAGTCGACGGTGAGGATCAGGGAAGCGACGGTGTAGATGACAAAGCCGAGGTTGTAGATCCGGACCCGACCGAACATGTCGCCGAGGCGCCCGAGGCTGACGATGAGGACGCTCGAGACGACGAGGAAGCCGAGGATCATCCACAGCAGGTAGAAGCTGTTCTGGCTCTGGAGGGGATCGAGGTGGATGCCCCGGAAGATCTGCGGCATCGCGATCAGGGTGATCGACGCGTCGAGCGTGGCGAGCAGGATCCCGAGCGTGCAGTTCGAGAGCGCGATCCACTTGTAGTTGTCGCCCCGGGGGTCGACGGTCGCGGCCATGTAGTCGGCGCCCCGCGGGTCGACGGGGGCGGGGACGGTCTGGCCGCGGGCGGGGGCCGCGCCGTTCGTGCTCACGGGTATGTCGGTTACGTCGCCCACCTCTTCCGAGAGAATATACAGGAAAGCTGAACAGTTTGCCTGTAGATCCCGTTATACTCCGGGCCGTGGGCACCGGGATAGACACAAGCCTTCTCGCCAGCGACCTCCGAGTGGTGCTCGGTCAGCTCATGCGCCGGCTGCGAGCCGAGCACGCCTTCTCGATCTCCCAAGGCGCCGTTCTCGGCCGGCTCGATCGCCAGGGGACGGCCAGCATCGGCGAGCTCGCCGCGGCCGAACGCGTACGGCCCCAGTCGATGGCGCAGACCGTGTGTGACCTCGAGGCCCTCGGCCTCATCGCTCGTCGCGCCGACCCCACCGACGGGCGCCGTGTCCTCGTCGAGCTCACCGAGCTCGGGATCGAGACCCTCGCCGAGGACCGTCGCAAGCGCGAGGGCTGGCTCGCGCAAGCGATCGTCGAGGACCTGGCGGCCGAGGACCAGGAAGTGCTGCGGCGCGCGGTGGAGCTGTTGCGGCGCCTCGCCGACGCGTGAGGGTCTGGCTCAGAGTCCGACCGGGTGGCGCACCACGTAGCCCGCGGTCGAGCCGACGGTAGAGCTCCAGCGCGTGCCGGTCTCGGCGAGCGCGATCGTGTCGAAGCGGCGACCGTTGATGACCATGAACGCGTGCCCGGCGTTGGCGTAGATCGTCACGTAGCGACCCGGGCCGGCGGCGCCGTAGCTCTCGAGCCCGGTCGAGTCCTCGGGCGAGCTCAGGAGCCCGGCCGCGTGGAGGACATACGAGACCGAGCCTGAGCAGTCGTAGCCGGTGGAGCTGAAGGAGCCGTGGCCGCCACCGTAGATGTACGGGGTCGTCGCGATCGCGTTGCCGGCCGCGATCATCGCGGCGATCTCGACCGAAGCGGTACCCGTGGGCGTCGTGGTCGCCGCGGAGGGGCCGCCCGTCCCCGTCGTCGGGGCAGTGGTAGCTGTCGTGGTTGGGTTCGGCGCGGTGGCCGCCCTTGGCGCTCGCAGCACCGGCCCGGGACCAAGGCCGAGCGCGGCCCGTGTGGCCGGACCGACGACTCCGTCGGGGGTGAGGCCACGCGCCCTCTGGAAGCGCTGGACGGCGGCCTTCGTCGCCGGCCCGAAGTTGCCGTCCACGCCGAGGCCGAGGCGCGCCTGGAGCGCCTTGACGCCGCTGAGCTTGGGCGCGGCCGGGCTCGTGGTGGGCTTGGCGGGCGAGACGAGGGCCCCGCCCGCGGGGCCTGCCGTCGGTTGGGTGGTGCCGGCCCGGTGAGTCGCGGGAGCCGGGTGAGTCGTGGGAGCCGGGTGAGTCGCGGGAGCGGCGGTGGGGGCCGCCACGTGGTTGGCGTGCTGTGCCGGCGTGGGCGCGGCCGCGGCGAGCGGTCCGGCGCTTGGCGTCGCGCCGCCCGCGTGGTGCGCGGACCGGCGCGCACGGGCGGAGACGGCGGCGGGCACGACGCTGGCGGGCGCCGCCGCCCCGGTGGTGGCGTGGTGCGCCGCCGTGGCGTGGGTAAGCGTCGTGTGGGCGCCCCCCGGCTTGGCGGTGTGGGCGAGCGCCGACCACGTGGCGGGGCCGACGATCCCGTCGGCCGAGAGCCCGTGGGCGGCTTGGAAGCTGCGGATGGCGGCGGTGGTCTGAGCTCCGATCACCCCGTCGGCGGTGACGCCGAGCAGGTGCTGCACGCTCGCCACCGAGCCCATGAGGACGGCACCGTAGGCGAACGTCTTATTTGTCTGCTGGGTCTTCTCGGATGCGGGAGTGGTGGTGCGGACGAGGGCGGCGAACTCGCTTGTTCCGCTGCCGGCCAGGGCCTTCGGGGCCGGCGCGGGAACCGTGGTGCCTGCGGCTGCGGCTGCGGCGGGGGCGCCGTGCGTCGAGACCGGGACCGTTGCCGCGGGCGCGGTGGGATGGCGATGCTTGGCCAGGGCGCGCGTGAGCGAGCTCAGCTTGCCGGGCGCACGCGCGGGCTCGACAGCCTTGGCGTGGATCGCGCTGCCGCCGCCGCGGCCGCCGATCAGGCTCGGCAGGGCCGTGGCGGCGAGCAGTGCGAGGGCCGCTCCACTGCCGGCGGTCGTAAGGGGCATCGCCGCGCGCTCGGCCGCCGTACGGCGGATGTGCCAGTACGCGGAAGACTCACGCAGGGGGCGTGCACTCGCGAGATCGCGCTCAGGCTTCAGCCGGTAGAGCTCGACCGAACTTCGCCTCGGGCGGCCACGACGGGCAAGCGACTGCTCCAGCGATTTTGTCCACAGATCGGCGCAACCAAGATCTCGCGTGCTCTCCACGGCGACTCCATTCGACGACGGGTCCAGCCTGCGGAGTTAGCTGCCGGGCTCGCGCGTCGCGCTACGCCACCCTGCGGTGGCGATTCGCCCCTGCGACCTGGTCAGATCGCGTTGGGTCCCCCGCTCACCAACCACGGATGGCTGGCGACTCGGCTCGATATGTGGCGCGGCACAGTACCACGAAAAATCTTGCAAGGTCGCGATATGCAATCGATCTTGCGGGGGTCGCCGGGCAAGTGGCCGGGGGGCGGGGCCGGGCGCGCCCGGGCGGGGCCCAGGTCCGGGCAGTGGCCGGGGGGCGCGGTCCGGGCGAGGCCGCTCCTCGCAGGTA
>JAXDGF010000319.1:0-9314 GCA_034665165.1 Solirubrobacteraceae bacterium
CGACGTGCTCATCGCCGACGGGGTGATCGCGCAGATCGGCCCGGAGATCGAGGCTCCACCCGCGGCCGAGCTCGTCGACGCGCGCGGAATGATCGTCGCCCCCGGCCTCGTCAACGCCCACATGCACTCGGGCGAGAACTTCAATCCCGGCCTGTACGAGAACCTCCCCCTCGACCTGTGGTTCGTGCGCTCGCACCAGGTCACCCGCACCGAACCGCCGAGCCGCGCAGCAATCTACGCGCGCACCCTCCTCGGAGCCATGCTCATGCTCAGGAGCGGGACCACGGCGGCGGTCGACTTCCTCTACGAGGCGCCCGAGATCACCCTGGACACGCTCGAGCCCGTGGTCCAGGCCTACAGGGACGCGGGCCTGCGCACGACGATCCTGCTCGGCGTCGCCGACCTCCCCTTCGCCGCCTCGCTCCCGCTCGGAGACGCCGACGGCGCCGCCGCCCACGAGCCGCCCCCGCCCTCGCTCGAGTCGATCATGGAGCTCGCGCGCGCCGCCGTCGAGCGCTGGCACGAGCCCGACGGGCTGATCGGGATCGGGCTCGGGCCCTCCGCGCCGCAACGGTGCTCTCCTGAGCTCCTCACCGCCACCATGGCCTTGGCCCGTGATCGCGACCTCGTCTGGCAGACGCACGTGCTCGAGACGAAGTCGCAGGCGGCGACGTGCCGGGAGTGGCACGGCGAGACGTTCGTCGAGCGCATGGACAAGCAGGGCCTGCTCGGGCCGGCCGCCACCCTCGTGCACACGGTCTGGCTGAGCGACGGTGACATCGAGCTCATGAGCCGCACCGGCTGCGGCGCCGTCCACTGCCTGCTCTCCAACCTACGGCTCGGCGACGGCGTCGCTCGCCTCCCGGCGCTCATGCGGGCGGGCGTGCGCGTGGCGCTCGGCACCGACGGGCGCGGCTGCGACGAGACCCTCGACATGCTCGAGCTGACGAAGATGACCGCCCTCGTCCACAAAGCCCGCGGCGGCGATTACCGCGCGTGGCCGACCGCGGCCGACGCGCTCCGGATGGCCACTGTGGGTGGGAGCCGGATCGCCGGCCACGGCGAGCGCCTCGGGCGCATCGAGGTCGGCGCCCACGGCGATCTCATCCTCTTCCGGAAGTCCTCGGCCGCCTTCGCCCCGATGAACGATCCCGTCCGCCAGCTCGTCTTCGGCGCCCCCACCCGTGACCTCGACACCGTCATTGTGGCCGGGCGCGTCGTCGTCCAGAACGGATCGGTCGTCGCCTTCGACGACATCTGGCTCATGGACCAGGTCCACGAGCACGCACACGAGGCGCTGGGCGGGACCCAGAGCCCGGGAGCGAACGAGCTCATGCGCGACGTGCACGAGATGTACATGCGCCTCGACAGCCGCGAGCTCGAGATCGACGCCTACCTGGATGGGTGATCGTCGGCCTGGGCCTTCGCTCGAGCCCGCGCCGCTGCGGCTGCTCGGACCAGGGCGGATCGGGCCGGTCGAGATCCGGAACCGCATCGTCCGCTCCGGCACCTCGGAATCGACGGGCGGACCTCACGGCGAGGTCACCGACGATCTCGTCGCCCTGCACGAGCGGCTCGCCCGCGGAGGCGTCGGTCTGATCGTCACCGGCCACATGTTCTGCCACCCGCGCGGGCGCTACGAGCGGCTCCAGACGGGAATCGACGACGACGCACGCATCCCTGGGCTGCGGCGCCTGACCGCGGCCGCGCACCGTCACGGTGCCAAGATCTTCGCCCAGATCGCGCACGCCGGAAGCCAGACCATCGTGCCCGGGTACGAGCCCCTGGCGCCCTCGCCGATCCCCAACGTGATGACGGGCCGGACCGTCCACGGCGCCTCCGCCGCCGAGCTGCAGGAGGCCATCGACGCCTTCGCCGGCGCCGCGCGCCGCGCCGCCGAGGCAGGCTTCGATGGCGTGCACATCCATGGTGCCAACGGCTACCTCATCAGCGAGTTCCGGTCGCCGATCACGAACGGGCGCACCGACGAGTGGGGTGGCTCGCAGGAGAACCGCGACCGCTTCGGAGCCGAGGTCGTGAGCGCCGTGCGCCGGGCCCTTCCCGAGCACATGGGCCTGTCGATGAAGGTCGGCTTCGCGGACATCGTCGACGAGCCCGGCGGCCTCGAGCTCGAGCAAGCGGTAGAGGGAGCCGGGCGGTTCGTCAAGGCGGGGCTGGACGCGGTCGAGGTCTCCTCGAACCTGATGTCGGACTACGAGCGCGCCTCGATCCGCCCTTACGTGGCCGTCGACCGGCGCCGGGCGGTGGAGGACCTACTCCTGCACCGGGTCTTCGGGCAGCCCGAGCCCGAGGCGTATTTCCTGCCCTTCGCCCGCGCCCTCCGCGCCTCGGTGGAGACGACGATCATCCTCGTGGGCGGCCTCCGGCGTACCTCCACGATGGAGTCGATCCTCGCTCAGGGGGAGGCGGACTTCGTGGCCATGGCGCGGCCGCTCATCCGCGAGCCCGACCTCGTACGCAAGCTCGAGGCCGGCTGGCGCGGACGGGTGGAATGCGTCTCCTGCAACATCTGCCTGATGCACGAGGATCACCACTCGCTGCGCTGCTGGCGCGTGCCGCGCCGCCGTCTGCTGAGTCACGCGGCCTACCGGCTCGCGGGGAACTTCAAGTCCGGGCTGTGGAGTGAGCCGGGCTGAGCTCAGCCGTCCGTGGAGCTCTCACGAGCGCAGCGCGGACAGATGCAGTGCCAGCCGTGCACGGGCGATACCTTGAGGCCGACCATGGCGGCATCGCGGTGGCGGCGGCGTGCAGCGTCTGGAGTTGACGCCGAGCGAGAGCGCCGAGCTGTGCCTGGGGTACGGAGAGAACGGAGCCGGGATATGACGAACACGAGTCCGAGTCTCCTCCGACACCTGGCGCCCGGCGACGGACCTTGGTCTGGGTCGACCTGGACCTTGGTCCTCATGAGCGCGCAGCCCGCCGTCAACGGCCCCTGCGTGCGGGACGGGCTAGCTACGGCGAAAGACCTCGAAGCGGATGAACTTGTCGTCGACGTCGATCACGGAGTAGGCGACGTCGCTTCCGTCGCTCGAGTAATGGCGCTCGTGCAGGCGCACGAACGGGTCGCCGATCCCCACCGCGAGCTTGGTCGTCTCCTCGGTGCGCTTGACGCAGGGAACGATCTCGACGACGGCGCGGTCGATCGGGTTGCGGCAATGGAGGGTGCTGAACTCGAACAGCGAGGCCGGGAGCTTGCGCCCCGGTGGCTTCTCGATCTTGCTCCAGGGCACGAGATCGCGCACGTAGATGGCGAGCTCGCCGTCGGCGAAGAAGAGCTTCTCGGTGACGAGGTACTCCTCGTCATGGTCGACGGCGAACACGTCGGCGAGCTCGCCGGGAATCGCGGCGCGCTCCCAGGAGATGTCGACCTTGACCTTGTGGCCCTTCTCCTTCAGCAGCCAATCAAAGCCGGCCAGGCGCTGGAGCGCGACCGTGTCGGGGCCGACGTGGCGGTTCACCGTCGTGCCCACGGCCCGTCGCCGGGTGACGATGCCGTCCTGCTCGAGGCTGTGCAGGGCAGTGCGGATCGTCGTCCGGCTGACGTTGAGCATCGACGCGAGCTCGTCCTCGGACGGCAGCCGCCCACCGTCGAATTGGCCCGCCAGGATCGCCTCGAGGATGGTGTCCCGGACCTTGGTGGCCAGCGGTTTATTCTCTAGTCGCTCGAGCATCGCTTTGTATTATGAAATAGGATAACTCGCCTGGTCGACGCCCCGTCGGACAGCGGGCCGGACAGCGTTGCCACCACCCCGCTGGAGCCTGAGTGACGATGACAGCAGGACGGAGGCAGACGGTGCGCGCCTCGCTGGCGATCATCGCTGCCGCCTTCAATCTGCGCATCGGCGTCGTCGCCGTCGGCCCGCTTATCGACCGCATTCGCGCGGCCACGCGCATGAGCGCCACCCTCGCCGGCGCCCTCGGGAGCATCCCCTTCCTGTGCATGGGCGTCTTCGCTCTCGTCGGCGTTCCCCTCGTCCGCCGCCTCGGCGCCCGCCGGCTCATCACCTGGGCCCTCGTCCTTCTCGTCGCCGGCACCCTGGTGCGAGCGATCGCACCTAGCGGCGCCTTGATCGTCATCGCCACCATTCCCATCGGCATCGCCATCGCCCTCATGGGCCTCGCCCTCCCGGGCGTGATCAAGCGCCACTTCCCCGCCCGTCTCGGCGCCGGCACGGGCGCCTATGTCGCCGCCCTCAGCGTCGGGGCCGCGATCATCGCGCTCGTCGCGGTCCCCCTCGCCGATGCCCTCGGAGGCTGGCGCGAGGCCTTCGCCATCACGGCGCTGCCCACGGCCGCGGCCCTCCCGCTGTGGCTGCTCTTGCCCCGAGACGAAGCGGAGGAGCCCCGAGCCGGGGAGTCCCGCGCGGACGAGCGCCGCGCCGACGCGCGCCGAGCCGAGCGCGCCCCGCGCCCGCGCCTGCTCCCCTCGCGCCTCGGCTGGCACCTCGCCGCCCTCTTCGGCCTGCAGTCGATGTGCTTCGCGGCCATGATCAACTGGATCGCGGCCCTTTACGTCCAAGCGGGGTGGAGCGTCGGCGCCGCCGCGATCACCACCGCCACCATCTCGATCGTCACCATCCCCGCCGCCCTCCTTATCCCGGGGCTGTCGGACGGGCGCGACCGCGGCAAGTTCCTCATGGCCGCCGCGGTCTCGATGTCGGTGGGGATGCTCGGTCTCGCCTTCGCGCCGACCTCCGCCCCCTGGCTATGGATCGCCGCGTTCAGCGTCGGCAACGGCTCGCTGTTCCCGCTCGCCCTCACCCTCCCGCTCGACCTCGGCGAGCGCGAATCGGCCGCGACCCAGCTCACGGCGTGGATGCTCGGGTTCGGCTACATCCTCTCCGCCACGGGGCCGCTCATCGTCGGCGGCCTGCACGACCTCACCGGGGGCTTCACGCTGCCCGTCGCCCTCCTCGGCGCCTTCGGGATCGGCTCGGGCCTCCTCGCCCTCGCGCCGCGCCTGCGCCGCCGCGCGGAAGCCGTAGGCGGCGTGGCCCAGCCCGTGCCGCGGATCTAGATCCCGAACACACGCCGGGCGTTCTCGCTCTGGACGGCGTCGAGCGCGCCGTCGAAGAAGCTCGACTCGGCGAGCGTGTCGAACGTGCGCGCCGGATCCCAGAACGGATAGTCGGAGCCGAACATGATCCGCTCGGGACCGAGGAGCTCGAGCGTCGAGCGCAGCGCCGGCGGCCACACGCACACGGTGTCGGTGTAGAGAAGCTTCAGCGCCTCGCTCGGCTTCACGGTGAGCGCCCCGTACCCGCCCTCGAAGCGCTCGCCCTCGTAGTCGATCCGGCCCACGAGCTGCGGGATCAGGCTGGCCGCGTGAGCGAGCACGAGCCGGAACTCGGGGTGGCGCTCATAGAGCCCGTCGAAGACCAGGCGCAGGGTCGCCATCGTCGTGTCGACGAGAAAGCCGAGGGTCGGGATGAACGCGTAGGCGTCGACCGATTTCGCCACCAGGGGAAAGGTCGGGTGAAGGTAGACCGGCGCGTCAAGCGCGGCGGCGGTGTCGAACACAATCCGGAGCTCCGGCTCGTCCAGCGCCTTGCCGGCGGCGTTCGAGTAGATCATCGCGCCCCGGAACCCGTTCCCGACAGCTCGTTCGAGCTCGGTGGCGGCCGCCTCCGGGTCCTGCATGGGCAGGGCGGCCATCGCCGCCAGGCGGTCAGGATGCGCGGCCACGAGGTCCGCGAGCTCGTCGTTGACGGCGCGGGCCACAGACGCGCCGTCCGCCACCGGGAACCAGTCGACGCCGGGCACGTTGACGCCGAGGACCGCCATGTCGATCCCCTGGGCGTCCATGTCGCGCAGGCGCCGGTCGATGTCGCCCATGGCCGGAAGGAGCGGATGGACGTTGCCCTCCCCGTACTCGATCACCCGCCCCTGGGCGCCGTCGGATATCCGCGGCAGCTCGGTGCGCGCGGCGAGGGCGTCGACAAGCGCGCCCGGAAGGAAATGTGAATGCACGTCGATCACGCCTGGCATCAGCCGGCGCTCGTCGTGTAGTGAACGTAGGGCCGGCGGATCCGCGTCACGTGGCGGTTGCACCAGCGCATGAACGCGGCCCTGACCGCCTCGCCCTCGGTGCGACCGTAGACCCCGGTGGCGATCAGGCCTGTGAGCAGGTCGGCGTCGTGGTCGGTGACCTCGACGGCGAGGAGCTCGCGCGCCGGAGCCGGCCGGTAGCCGGCGACGTAGTCGGGGTCGCGCTCGAGCTTGCGGGAGGCGAGGACGGGAGTGGTCTCGAGATCGGCCGAGGACACCTGGCTGGTCATGTGGCCCCAGCGCTCCTCGACCTGGTCGGCGAGCGCGAGCGTGCTCGGCGTCGCCTCGAGGACCTCGAGCTTGACCGGCGTAAAGGTGTAGTTGTTGATGCCGACGAGATCGCCGCAGCCGCAGATGACGGCGACGGCGAGGACGTCGAAGAGGGCGAGGAGCTCGATCGTGTCCCCCTTGCGGGCTGGATTCCACTTGAACTGGCGGTTCCCCTGCTCGTCGATCGTCGTCGCCATCCACAGGTTGAAGGAGTCGTGCACGTCGTCCGGGGTGAGCCGGTACTCACGAATCGCCTCGGCGAGCGAGTCCTGGCAGTTGGCGTGCGTCGTCAGGCCCCAGCCGAACTCCTCGAAGATGCGGTTGCACCGGTGCCCGACGATGTCGAGCTCGCACGTGTCGGCGATCTCGAGGATGCCGAACATCGGGCGCCCGCGGGGGGCATTGGTCCAGATGAACTCACCCCGGCGCGGATCGAAGGACTGGAAGCTGCGCGTGAAGCCGCAGTCGAGGAACTCCTTGTAGTCGTCCATGTTGAAGGCGTTGAAGTCGACGCACGTGCCCCCTTCGAGTTGCTCGATCCGGAACACCTCGCCGCGGCGGACCGGAACCGCCTTGCCCGTCACGGGCTCCAGCGTCTCCTCGTAGCGCGGCGGGCCGTAGGCGGGAAACGCGGTCTCGAGCACGTCGCGGCGGACGGTGCCGCCGACGTAGGCGCCGGCACCAGCGAGGCGGTCGTTGATGTGCTCGCGGAAGACGGAGCGGATCGCCTCGGCCCTGCTCTCGTGCTTGCCCCGCTCGTCGATGATGCGGTCGAGGAACTCGAGCTGCGTCTCGTAGAGCTCGACCTCGAAGGTGGCGATCGCGTTCGTCATAGGTCCATCAGCGCCTTGCGCTGCGCGCCGTCGATGGGAACGTGCGCGCCGTTGATGAAGCTCGCCCTGGGGGAGGCGAGGAAGGCGACAAGGTTGGCCACCTCGTCGGCCTCGCAGATCCGGCCGAAGGGGATACTGCCGACGGCGAGCTCGTGCGCCCGGGCCTGGTCGCAACCCTTGTCGCGGGCGAACGCGCGCTCGAGGCCGTCCCAGCGATCGGTGTTAACCGGTCCCGGGTTGACGGTGTTAACCCGAACGCCGTAGCGCCCGTACTGCTCGGCCATGGCGGAGGCGAAGTTGATGTCGGCCGCGTTCGCCGCCCCGGCCGTGACCTCCCAGTAGCTCGGCTTGAGCCCGTCGTTGCCGACGACGAGGACGATGCTCCCGCTCCCCCGCTCGCGCATGTGCGGCAGCACCGCCTTGCATGAGCGCACGTAGCCCATGAACTTGAGGCCGAGGCTGGTGGCCCAATGCTCCTCGGTGAGCTCCTCGATCAGTCCTCCGGGCGAGGAGCCGGCACACGTCACGAGCACGTCGAGGGAGCCGAACTCGGCCATCGCCTCGCGCGTGATGCGCTCGGCCTCGCCCGGGACGCTCATGTCGCCGGCGAGGGGGACGACCCGTCCGCCCGTCTCCTCGGCCAGCTCGTTGGCGGCCGTCCTCAGCGCCTCTTCGTCGCGACCATTGATGGCGACGGCACAACCCTCCTCGGCGAGGAGGCGAGCCGAGGCTCGTCCGATGCCCTTGCTGGCGCCCGTGATGAGCGCGTGCGCCCCGTCAAGGCCGAGATCCATGGCTTCTCCCTCCGATGCCGGCTAATGGTTGGCGCTTCTTCTTGGCCGCGCTCGAGCGGGTTCGCGTCTGCGCCGGCGAGCCGACCAGCGCCATCGCGCCGAGGATGTGCTCGCGCGTCAACCGCTCGGCGGCGTCGGCGTCGCGCCGGCGCAGGGCGGCAAGGATCTCGCCGTGCATGCGGACCGACTCGGGCAGGGGCCGGCGCAGCTGCGGCTCGAGCGGGAATGAGCGCCACAGGAGCCGGAGCAGGGCCAGGAGCACGGGCGCGCGCGACGCCTCGTAGATGCGGAAGTGGAAGCGACGATTGAGCTCGATGGCCAGGCGCGAGCGCTCGCGGCAGCGGGCCAGCTCCGCGTGCAGCTCCTCGAGCTCGTCGAGCTCGTCCTCTGAGATGCGGGCGGCGGCCAGGCGCGCGGCGAGCGACTCGAGCGCGGCCCGGACCTGATAGTTCTCCTCCGTGGCGCCGAAGACGCCGTCGATCACGGTGGCCCCGCGGTGCAGGTCGTAGTTGACCAGGCCCTCGGCTTCGAGCCGCCGTAGCGCCTCGCGCACGGGCGTCGGGCTCACGCCGAAGCGCTCGGCCAAGTCGCGCTGGCGGAGCGGCGTGCCGCCTTCGAGCTCACCCGTGATCACGGCTTCGCGGAGCGCCGCCGTGACGATGTCGCTCTTGCTCCGGTACTCCTCCACGCTCCACGGATGATATATCATACCTGAAATTGCGCTCGACGGTCTCGTCGCGATAGCGCTCAGACCACGGGGGCCGCGCGGTCCACTGCTCTAGGGTGGGCGCCGTGGTCGACGATGCTGAAGCGATCCTCCGTGCCGCCCGGCGCCCCCTCGTACTCGGCATGGGCGGGGGCGGGGATGTCGTCGGGGCTCTGGCCACGGCCGAGTTCGCCCGGCTCTACGACGGGGCGGCGCCGATCCTCGGAGGGCTGACGTGGGAGCGCCTTCCCATCGACCCCAAGCCGGGAGCGCGGGACGCGAGCGAGATCGCCGGCGCCGTCGAGCTCGCCCCGCGGGTCCTCCTCGCCGGCCCCGAGACGCACGTGCGCGAGAGCGGCGTGGTCTTCGCCGAAGCGCGGATGGCGGCCTTTCTCGGCGAGCAGACCGTGCTCGTTGACATCAACGGCGGCCCGCGCGAGATCGCCGCCGGCCTGGCCTCGGCCGCGACCGAGCTCGGCTGCGACCTCGTCGTCTTCATCGACGTCGGCGGCGACGTCCTCTCCCAGGGCGACGAGCCCGGCCTCCGCAGTCCCTTGTGCGACGCGATGATGCTCGCCGCCGCCACGCGGCTCGGCGAGGCGGGACATCCCGTGCTCGCCGGAATCTTCGGCCTCGGCTGCG
>JAXDGF010000320.1:0-2742 GCA_034665165.1 Solirubrobacteraceae bacterium
GCTCACCGCGGTCAGAGACCCCCGCTCGCGCGTACTGAGCGGCCCGGCTGTACGGAGGGCAGACGAGAACGACCGATGGGCGGCGTTCGGGCGCGTGGCGATTACGGCCGTGACCACGACGGCGCCCGTCAGAGCCGCAAGAGCCAGCAGGCGGGTCAGGCGCAGCTCGCCCAGCCAGCGGGGCATTGCCAGACGGCAGCGCAGCGGTCGAGATGACTTGCGACGGGCGCTCATCAACCCACGTGGGCTCGCGAGCAGCGCCGCGATCATTCGCCGGCGCGTGGACCTCGAGCGAGTCTCTACGCGGGCGGCTTCGGGGAGGAGGAACGGGTTCTGGTGAACGCCGAGCTCGGGCGACGTCGGCTCGCCCGAGCCAGCGTTCGCGCCGGGCAGGGGCGCCGCCGCCCGACCCTGCTCGTTCCCGTGAAGGTGCTCATCGGACGGGATGGTCGAGGACAGCATCTCGGCCGGGACCAGCAGCGAGCCGGCGATGCTCTTCGGAGCGTCGGCCCGGGCTTCGGTGCTTTCAGCGGTTGCGGGCGACTTAGGGCGTGGGCGGCGCCACTGGCGCGCTCGCTCCGTCCCATCGATGACGTTTCCGTTCTGGTCGTCCATCTGATTCGCGGCGATCCGCTTCTGCAGGTTAGCAGTCTATACTTTCAACTGTTGTCAACTACGCCCAACTGATCTACTCTATGAGCCGATTCCCGGGAGCGTTGGATGCCTGACCACTCGACACCTACTTCAGAAGAGGATCCGTGGCTGACGGTGCCGCAGGTCAGCGAGGAGTTGAAGCTCCACCCTGCGACCGTCCGCGCGTGGGTCAAGTCTGGTCGCCTCGCGGCCGTCCGCGCGGGACGAACGTGGCGGGTACGTCGCTCTGAGGTCGATCGCGCCCTCCTGTCCGACGCCTCGCCGGCGTACGTCCGCCAGGAAGCTTCCTCCCCTTCAAGCTCCGCACATCCCGACGCTTCGCGGACCGCGGCCCCGCGACAAATCGCCAACCACATCATGACCGTCGGCCCCGGACCAGCTGAGCCATCATGAGTGGTGATCCGCGCGTCGTGAGCGGCGATCCGCGCGTCGTGAGCGGCGATCCCCGCGTAGCGCTCGAACAGGTGCAGCTCGCCGACCAGCGCTGGGGCGACGCGCTCGAAGCGAGCGTCGAGGCGCCGCCGGATTACGGCTTCGCCCAGCGCGTGCGCGCGATCGCGAACGCCGCCGAGCAGGAGGCCGCCGCTCTGCGCCACGCCGACATGCTCGGCCTCGCGCATCGTCCGCACCCCGGCGCACGCAGCATGCAGCTCTCGCATGAGCTCCGCCCCGGGGCACGGTCCCGCCCGGGCCCGCTCGAGCTGTGGGACCGCTTCGATGCGACGGTCGCCGAGCTGGGCGAGGCACTCGAAGGAGTCGCTTTGAGCGCGATCGCGCGCGCGTTCGGCGAACTGTCCGACGTGGCGCGTGAGCTCGCCGCCGAGATCGAGCGGCTCGACTCTCGAACCGCAGCTCGTCGCCGCGCGGGCTGACTCCCGCGAGCAGCGGGCCGCCGTCCCGCTTGTCGGCTGCTGGCGTACGAGACAGCTCACGAGAGCCTTAGTTCCGGTGAGCCGCATGGCCTCGCTACCCCTCCGACTCGGGCGGGGGAGCCTCGCCGATCGGGGGCCAGCTCGGCGGCGTGGGTATCGCCCCCGTGAGCCAGTTGGGCCGCGCCAGCTCGTCGAAGCGGGCAAGATCGGCCGCGTTGAGTCCGTGCTCGGGGCCGAAGTGCTCGAGCCACTCGATCACCGAGTCGCCGCCGATCAGCCAGGCACCGACCCAGTCGCCGTCCTCGTCGGGCCGATGCCAGATTCGGGGCGTGGTCGCGGTGAACGGGTGGCAGACCGCGCGCTGGACCTGTCCCGAATACCCGGGAAGCAGCCGCTGGATCTTTCTGGCGAGCTTGGTGACCGCGATCACGTCGTCCCAGTGTCCGGGTGCGTAGGTAGCGCTGACCACGAATATGCCCGTTTCTCCGATGATCACAAACGTATTTCGCCGCTCGCCGGTCAACGGGTACGGCTCGACCCGCCACCGATCCGCCGGCAGGTGCACGAGCTGGGCCGCGAGCTCGCCGGCGGCTAGCTCGAGGCGGCGCCGGAAGTCCACGTACCGGCACAGTGGCTCGAGCGTCTCGGATGACAGCCGCCCAGCGGTCAGGCGCGCGGGTCTCGCGTCGGGGCTGGCCGCGTGGCACGTGCTGCCTGCCCACGACAACGAGCCCGGCCGCTCGCCCGGCGCCACACGATATGGCCGAACCACGGGCTCGAGTGGCTCGATGCTCGGCTCGATCGCCTCGGTAGGCGTCGCCGGATGCTGTCTCACCGTCTCGGGTTCTCGTCTTCGCCCGAGTGGCTGGAGCGGTCGTCGCATGCGCGGCGTGTGCGGAGCGCCCCCTTGCCGGCGCCGGTGCCGGCGCCAGCGTCGGACAAGGACCACTGGCGCGGCGAGCACGACGCTCCACCAGGCCAGCAGCCCGATCATCTCCGGCGCTGTAACGGTGGCGCTCACCATCGCGGTCCTCAGAACGATCGCTCGCGCGGGGGTGTTGGTACGTGCTCGCGGGAGGCCATCGCCACAACGTACTCGCGTTCACGGCGAGTCCTGGCGCCCCGTCCGCATCTGGCACGACGCCGTTGCTGGGTGTGCACAGACCCGATACAGACCGTGACACTCTCGTCACAGACTGACCGGGTTCGATCCACC
>JAXDGF010000321.1:0-3014 GCA_034665165.1 Solirubrobacteraceae bacterium
CGCTATCCTTACGTTTACGTAAAGTAGAGATTCCTGCGGAGGTTGTTGTGACAGCGCTGTTCGAACGGGATCGGACCAAGCAACGCGCCCCCGGGCTCGGCCGGCGTATGGGTGTCCACGCCGACCATGGCATGTACAAGTGGTGGGCCCTGTCGTGCACGAGCCTCGGGATGCTGCTCGCGACGATCAACTCGGGCACGCTCATCATCGCCCTGCCCGACCTCGAGCGCAGCCTGCACACCAGCCTGCTCGAGCTCGTGTGGGTGATCCTCGTCTACATGATCGCCTCGACCGTGCTCGTGCTCAGTGCGGGGCGCCTGTCGGACCAGTTCGGACGCAAGAAGGCGTACCTCGGGGGTTTCCTCGTCTTCGCGGTCGCTTCCCTCGGTGCCGGCTTCGCGGCCAACGGCACCGAGCTCATCCTGTGGCGGATCCTCCAGGGCATCGGAGGCGCGTTCCTGTTTGCCAACGCCGCCGCCATCGTCACCGACGCGTTCCCACGCGAGCAGCTCGGCCTGGCCATGGGTACCAACACCATGGTGGCCGCCGTCGGGCTCGTTATCGGGCCGGTGCTCGGGGGTGCCCTGGTGGCGATCTCGTGGCCGTGGGTGTTCTGGTTCAACGTCCCCCTCGCCCTCGCCGGCACCCTGTGGGGCGCGCTGATCCTGCGCGAGGTGAGCGGACGCGAGGCCGAGCGCAGGTTTGACCTCGCCGGCACCATCACCTTCACGGTCGGGCTCACCGGCCTCGTGCTGGGGATCTCGAAGGGCGGGATCTCGGGCTGGAACTCGCCGCTCGTGATCGGCGGGCTCATCGCGGCCGCCGTGCTCCTGCCCGCCTTCGTCGTCATCGAGAAGCATCACCCGGCCCCGATGCTCGACCTCGGCATCTTCCGCAGCCGCCTGTTCTCGGCCGCGGCCGCCGCCGCCTTCCTCAACGGCCTTGCGCGCTTCGCCCTCATGTTCGTCTTCGTCTTCTACTTCCAGGGCGCGCAGGGCGACACCCCCATCGTCGCCGGCATCAAGCTCGCGCCCCTCGCCATCGGCATGGTCGTGTCCTCCCCGCTCGCCGGGATCTGGGCCGATCGACGCGGCTCCTCGCGCGGGATGGCCGCTCTGGGCATGCTCGTCACCGCCGCCGGGCTCGCGCTCATGACCACGCTCCAGCGGGGCACGGGATACCTCCCCGTCGGCCTCTATCTGTTCATCGTCGGCGTCGGCTCGGGGATGTTCAACAGCCCCAACACGGCGGCGATGATGGGCGTCGTTCCGCCCCACCGGCGCGGGATCGCGGCCGGCGCACGCGTGCTCGTGCAGAACACCGGCGCCGTGATCTCGATCGCCTTCGTCCTCGCCATCATCACCTCCTCGGTTCCGAAGAACGTGCTCTTCCGCGTCTTCTCCGGTCTCTCCCGCCACCTGTCCAATCACCAGCTCGCGCCCTTCATCGGGAACATGCACATCGCCCTGTGGTGCCTGGCCGCCGTCTCGCTCCTCGGCGCCGTCGTCTCGGCCGCGCGACCGTCGCACGAGGAGGAGCTCGACCTCGGCCCCGCGCCCGCGATGGAGGGCGCGAGCACGCCGGCGGTCGAGGCGGCCGTCGAGGTGTCCGCGAGCGAAGCGCCGGTGCTCTGAGTGAGCGCAATCGAAACCGAGCGACCGCTGCGCATCGGTGAGGTGGCCGAGCTGGTCGGCACCACCGCGCGCACCATCCGCTATTACGAGGAGATCGGACTGCTCCCCGGGTCGGCCGAGCGCGAGCAGGGCCAGCACCGCTTCTACACGCAGGCCGACGTCGAGCGCGTGCGCGAGATCGTCCGCCTGCGTGACCTCCTCGGCCTCTCGCTCGAGCAGCTCTCGCGCCTGCTCGAGGCCGAGAGCGCGCGGGCCGAGCTCCGGCGGGAGTGGAAGCTCGCCGACAGCGGCGCCGAGCGCGCGCGCATCCTCGAGGAGGCTCTCGAGCACGTCGGCACCCAGCTCGAGCTGGTGCACGGCCGGCGCGTGGAGCTCGAGCAACTCGAGGCCGAGCTCGTGGCCAAGCGCGGTTCGCTCCGCGAGCGCTTGGCCGAGCTCGCCGTCTGACCCCGCCCGTCTGACCCTGCCGACTAGGCTTGGGCCCGACCATGGCGAACGATCGTCCTCCGCTGACGGGAAGAGACGCTGCCGGCGCCGGAATGCTCATGCTCGCGGTTAACGCACTGTGCGCCGGCGCCGGCGCCGGCCTCGGCGCGCTCGTGAACGCTCCTGTGCCGGGTCTGCTCATCGGCTTCTTCATTGGCTTCTTTCTCGCCATCCGAGTTGTTGCCAAGCGCTTCCGCGCAATGTGAGTAACAGGTGTTGCAATCGGTGCCGTCGGGTGCTATGGGCAGTCATTTTTCCTGCCCGCTCTATAGGATTACCGCGCTCTCCTCGCGCCCTTCCGCCATCGAGCTCACGGACGTGATCCGTATCCGACACCGCATCGAAGACAACGACCCAGACCGCGTGTCTGCGCCGCCACGGCGGCGACGCGGGGGCCTACCTTGGCGGTAGGCGTCGACGCGGCGTTCGAAGGACGGTCGATGGTTGTGTTGCGGTACTTGGATGTCGTCCTCGTGGCTGTGGCGGCCGCGCCGGCGCTCGCGCTCGGTGCCCCTGCGCTCGGCTACGTCGTCGGCGCCGCAGCCTGGATCCTGTCGCGCGCGATCGCCATCACCGACCGCCGCCTGATGGCGCGCAAGGCGGGCGATGACCGGTCGCTGCTCGTCTTGAACCTGTTCGAGCCCTTCATGCGCATCTTTCTCCTCGCGGGCGCCATCGTCGTCGCCGGCGTGGCCGGTCACCGCGCAGACGGTCTGACGGCGGCGGTCGTCATCTTCGGCGCCTACACGATCGCGTTCGTGGTTCGTCTCGCGAGCGGGCCGCCGCCGCCGAGGTCGGTGCCGTGAGCGCGGTCGGAGCATCGGCGCCCGGGCGGGCCCGCAAGCCCCGCCAGGGCATGAGCAGCACCAAGAAGATCCTCTACTCGATCCTCGT
>JAXDGF010000322.1:0-11437 GCA_034665165.1 Solirubrobacteraceae bacterium
CGAATACGTAAACGCACCCACCGGACCCGCATTCACGATCGAGGTACCCGTCACCGGCACCGACGTCGTCGCCGCACCAGCCGTATCCGTAGCACACGGCGTCGTGTTCGGGTTAGCGATCGTCGGCTCCGTCGTGAGCGTATTCAACAGCGTCACCCGGACCGTGCTCGCCCGACACCCAAACGGAGTCCCAGACGCCGCCGAAGCAGAACTCGCGAACACCATCGTGAACATGCACGCACCCATCAACGCCACGAGTCGGCACGCCTTTGCAGAATCCATGTGATCTCTCCCTGATAACGGCCCGCCCGAAAACGGGCCATGACAATGGCTACCCTGCGAATACCCCAAGTTCGAGTTTCTTATTACCCAGAGTTTGTCCTTTTGAATCGCGCCGACATCCTACTGAAATCTTCCGCACGCGACTAAAGTATTGGCCAATGAGCCAAAAAGAGGAGCATTGGCTGCTTGGGGACGACAATACTCGCTGGTGAGGGAGGATGAGCCCAGGGCCGGCCGGGTCGCTCGGTCGGGACGGCTATGTCCGTGACTGCGCCGCGTCGACGCGTCACCCGAGCGGGCCACCGCAGCGCGAAGATCCGGCCTGAATCAATTGCCCTATCATTGGCCGCAAGCCGCGCGACCGTCGCGCGGCTTGTGCGTGCCATGAAGACCTACACCGCCAAACCAACTGATCGAGATCGCAACTGGCTGGTCGTCGATGCCTCTGGGCAGACGCTCGGGCGACTCGCGACGCAGATTGCGGACACGCTGCGCGGCAAGCGCAAGCCGACTTACACGCCGCATATCGACACCGGCGACTTCGTGGTCGTGGTCAACGCCGAAAAGATCCGCGTGACGGGCAATAAGCTCGCCGACAAGCGCTACTACCGGCACTCGGGCTATCCCGGGGGGTTGAAGTCGCGTACGTTGCAGGAGATGCTCGATCGCCGACCGGAGGAAGTAATCCGGCTCGCCGTCAAGGGCATGCTCCCGCGCAACCGCCTCGCCCGCAAGCAGCTGACGAAGCTCAAGGTCTACGCCGGGCCCGAGCATCCGCACGCCGCCCAGCAGCCGCAACCGATGGAGACCCAGCAGTGATCGACGAAGAGCACGAGGACGAGACGGCGGGCACCGGAGCCGAAGAGCCCGACGCGCCGGCCGATGCCGAAGCCGCGGAGCCGGTGGCCGAGGAGGCCGAGCCGGTGGCCGCGGAGGAGCCTGAGCCGGCGGCGGAGCCCGAGCCGGAGCCTGCCGCCGAGCCTGAGCCGGTGGCCGAGGAGCCCGAGCCGGTGGCCGAGGAGCCGGAGCCGGCCGCGGAGCCCGAGCCGGAGCCTGCCGCCGAGCCCGCGCCAGCGGCCGCGCCTGTGGCCGAATCCGAGCCCGACGCCGAGGCCGAGGAGGATGTCGAACTTCAGCCTCGGGTCAAGCCTGAGATCCCTGGCGCGGACCTGATTCCTGACATCGTGCCCGAGGGCGGCGAGGCGCTTCACCTCGACGCCGAGGCGCTCGCCGCGGCCGAGGCCGAGGCCGAGGAGGCCCGGGGTGACGATCCCGATCGTGAGGATGAGGCGCAGCCGATCGCCGACGCCGCGATCGATCTCGCCGCCGGCGCGCGCTATCGCGCGACGGGCAAGCGCAAGACGGCGGTCGCGCGCGTGATCCTCAAGCCGGGCACCGGCGTCTATGCCGTCAACGGCAAGACGCTCGAGCAGTTCTTCCCCCGGCCCACGCTCGAGCGGGTGATTCGCCAGCCCCTGGAGACGGTCGGCTACGAGGCTCGCATGGACGTGGTCGCGTCGCTGCACGGTGGCGGCGTGTCGGCGCAGGCCGGAGCGCTCCGCCACGGCATCTCGCGGGCGCTGATCGAGGCAGACCCGAACCTGCGCGGCGAGCTCAAGCGCCGCGGCTTCCTCACGCGTGACCCGCGCGTCAAGGAGCGCAAGAAGGCCGGGCTCAAGAAAGCGCGCAAGCGGCCGCAGTTCTCCAAGCGCTAGCGCGCGTCCCCGGGCACCGGCTCGATGGCGCGCCAGTTCTTTGGCACCGACGGCGTTCGCGGAATCGCGGGCGAGTTCCTCACCGCTGATCTGGCGGTCGCGCTCGCGCGCGCGGCGGTGACGCTGTCCGCCGAGGATCGCCCCCAGGTACTGATCGTGCGCGACACCCGGGAGTCGGGGGAGATGCTCGAGGCGGCGATCGCCGCGGGGGTGACCGCGGCCGGCGGCGATGCGCTGCTGGGGGGAGTGCTGCCGACGCCGGCGGCGCCCATGCTCCTGCGCCGGCACGGACTTCAGCTCGCTGCCGTCATCTCGGCCTCACATAACCCGTACATCGACAACGGGATCAAGATCTTCGGCGCGGACGGATTCAAGCTCAGCGACGAGGCCGAGCACGAGATCGAGGCCGAGCTCGAGCGACCGGTGCGCTCACCGGCGCGCATCGGCCGGGTGCGCCGCCTGCACGGCGCGCTCGAGGATTACCTGCGCGAGCTCCACGTGCGTTTCGAGCGGCTGGACCTTTCGCGTTGCCGGGTGCTGCTCGACTGCGCCAACGGCGCGACGTACCGGGCCGCGCCCGAGATCTTCCGGCGCCTGGGAGCCGATGTCGACGTCCTCGCGGCTGAGCCCGATGGACGCAACATCAACCACGACTGCGGCTCCACCCACGTCGAAGCCCTCGCGACGCAGGCGGCGGCAGAGGATTACGACATCGCCTTCGCCTTCGACGGTGACGGCGACCGTGTGCTCGCCGTCGACCGCGCGGGCGTCGTCGTCGACGGCGACGAGCTCGTCGCCCTGGCGGCGCTTCACCTGCGTGCCGAGGGTCGTCTGAGCGGCGGCGGCGTCGCTGTCACCGTAATGACGAACTACGGATTCCATGCGGCCATGAAAGCGGCCGCGATCGAGGTGGCCACCACTCCGGTGGGCGACCGTTACGTGCTCGACGAGTTGCGTCGCCGCGGCTGGTCGCTCGGGGGAGAGCAGTCGGGGCACATCATCGAGCTCGGCTTTGGACCGTCGGGCGACGGGATTGCGAGCGCCCTGCTCGTGCTCGAGGCGCTCGGCGGGCGCGACCTGGCCCGGCGCGACGCGATGGCCAAGCTCCCGCAGCGCCTCGTCAACATCCGCGCCGGCGATCGCGCGGCGCTGTCCCTGGCGATGGAGCAGCAGGCGGTGCGCGAGTCGATCGAGCGCGAGGGGGACGCGCTCACCGGTCGCGGTCGCGTCCTCGTGCGGGCGTCGGGAACCGAGCCCCTGATCCGGGTCATGGTCGAGGCCCCCAGCCAGTCAGAGACCGACGCCGTGTGCGCGCGCCTGACCGAGGTGGTCGAAACGGCGATCGCCGACAGTGCCGTGCGCTCGCCGACCGCTTGAGGTAGCTCGGAGAGCGCTGAAGAAGAGGGTGCGCGTATTTCGGTCGCTGTGCAGGCTCTCAAACCCGTGGCCCGCGAGCGGGTCGGTGGGAAGGCGGGCGCGGCGACCGAGCGCGGCGAGGGGGTGTGCTGCGAATGTATCGACATACGATGTCCATTCGACACCAGTCTCCTAGCTTCGCGGCCGGCCGCGATCAGACGTCGGGCGCTTTGGCCTGGTCGGCGAGCTTGTCGCGCAGATAGGCCGCCTTGTCGGCCCGGCGCTCGTGGGCGTGGCGCTCTTCCTCGTCGCTGGCCCGCTCGGCCTCTTCGCTTTCCTGATGGGCGCGGCGCGCCTGGACGGCTCGTAAGCGCTCGGTCTCGGATTGTTCGGGCATGGCTACGATGCTACCGAGAGTGCCCGAGAGGGCCTCGCCCTTCAGAGCGGTGTGAATCGAGCGCGGCGTCTGTCGAGAATGGGGCCGCGCACCACATTGTGCCCGCACCGCTGGACGGAAACGCGCGCGGCAGGATGGAACTCAAGCCTTTAGCGCGACCACCTCGTCGGCGGCCCGGATGACCTCGGGGTCGTGGGTGGCGCAGATCACCGTCTGGGCGTCCTCGGCCGCCGCCTGCAGAAGAAGTTGCGCGACCATCGCGGCACTGGACTCGTCAAGGCGCGAGGTGGGCTCGTCGACGATGAGCACCCCGCGCGCGCTCGCGAGCGCGCGCGCGAGGGCGACGCGCTGGCCTTCACCGGCGGAGAGGCGGGCGACACGTTGGCGTGCCCGGTCCTCGAGGCCCACGCGCCCGAGCACCTCGTTAGCGCGCTTCGCGGCAGCGCTGGGAGCCCAGCCGCGCAGGCTGAGCGCGAGCATGACGTTCTCCTCGGCGCTGAGGAAGGGGACGGGCGAGGGCTCCTGGGGCAGATAGCCGATGCGCTCGCGGCGCAACCGAGCCAGCTGCTCGCCGTCGAGGGCGCCGAGCGGCCGCTGATCGATCAGGAGCTCGCCCGCGTCGGGGTGGTCGAGGCCGGCGAGGAGTCGCAGCAGCGTCGTCTTACCCGTGCCCGAGCGGCCCGTGACCGCGGTCATCCGCCCAGGCGCGATGGCGCGGGTCAGCGCGTCGATGACGAGGCGCCGGCTGGACCCGGTGCCGCGGTTGCGGCGCACCCCGCGGAGTTCCACCACGGCGGCGCTCCAGGTGAGCGGCGCGGAGCGGTCGCTCGGCGGACGCGGACTGGCCGGGACCTCGACCGCGCCGGGGACGCCGGGCGCGCTCGCCGCCCTCAGCAGCAGCCCCTCGGGCGACTCCTCGACCTCGGCGCGGTCGGTTATGCCCGCCCGGGCCAGCAGCTCGGGCGGCAGCTGGAGCCGTCCGCCGGCGGCGACGACGATGTGGGCGGCGCCGCCCCGGGCATCCTCGACGATGCGGCCGTCGCGCATCCGCAGCGTGCGCTCGGCGCGGGTGGCGGCGAGGGGGTCGTGGGAGACGATGAGCGCCGTGGTGCCCTCCGCCTTGCAGGTCTCGACGATGAGGCGGCGCACGTTCTCGGCAGCTTGCTCGTCGAGCTCGCCCGTCGGCTCGTCGGCGAGGAGGATGCCGGGCCGGTGGGCGAGGGCGGCGCACAGCGCCACGCGCTGGCGCTCGCCGCCGGAGAGCTGGTGCGGGCGGGCTTCGCCCCGGTCGCCGAGGGCGACCGCCTCGAGGAGCTCGCGCGTCCGCGCGCGGCGATCTGGGCGAGACGCGCCGCGCAGGATCAGCGGCAGAGCGATCGCTTCGCTGACGGTGAGGTCAGGAGCCAGGACGACGTCGGCGCGCTGGCCGAGGAAGCCGATGGCGTCATGGCGGAGCGACGCTCGGGCGCGCGCGCCGAGGCGGCCCATGTCGCTGCCCAGCACGCGTACCACCCCGGCGGAGGGCGGGTGGAGGCCGGCGATGACGCGGAGAAGGGTTGTCTTTCCGGCGCCGCTCGGGCCCAGGATGCAAACCTGTTCCGCCCGTCCCACCTCGAGGCTGAGGCCCTGGAGCGCAGCGGCGTCCCCCTCGCGCGTGCGGTGTACGCAGAAGACGTCCCGGAGCTCGAGCACGCTGTCACCGGGGCCGGCGACGTCGCTCGCGTGCCGCGATCCCGCGCCGCCGATGAGGGTCTCGCTCATCTCGCTCTTCTCGCTCACTCCGCCCGCCTGCTCGCAGCGAGCGTTCTCGTCGTCACGAGGCTCGCGAGCGCGAGCGCCGTGAGCGCCGCAAGAGCCCACAGGGCGAGCGTGCCCCAGGGGGCGACAGCGACGAGCGGCGGCTGCGGGACGGCGATCGTTCCCGCCGCCCGGACGGCCGCCACCGCGAGCTGGGTGAGGACGAGGCCGATGGCGAGGCCGGCGCCAACGCCCGCGACCCCGGCGATGAGCAGGCGCAGCTCGAGCTCGCGCCGTAATCCGCGGGGGCCCACACCCATGGCCTTCAGGTCTTCCTCCACCCGCGGATCGCGAGCGGTGCCGACCAGGGCCACGAGCAGCCCGAGGGCCGCGAGCACGCCCGCGAGTGCGGTGGCCGCGATGAGGATGCCGAGCACGGCTCGCGCCACGGGCGCCGAGCGGAGGCGGTGCTCGACCCCGGCGCGGAAGGCCGCGCCCAGCTGGGTGAGCGGGGCGGTGCCGAGCGCGACCCTGAGCCGCTCCGGATGCGAGGTCGCGATCCACAGCTCGTCGGGGCGGCCCTGCCCTGGCAGCTGGGCGTCGAGGGCGGCATCGAGCGTCGCCTGGTCGGCGACGACGACGCGGGCGCTGTTGCCCGGGACGGTGGGGAAGCGGCGCAGGACGCCGACGACGCGGGCGGCCATGGGCAGACCGTCGACGGTGAGGGCAATCAGCCCGGAGCGCGTGGCGGCCGCCGCGGCCTGGGGGTCGACGAGAACGGGGACGGGCCGCGAATCGCTGGGCTGGACGGGTCGGAGGACGCCGGGCTGGCCGCTCTCGTCGAAGCGGATGGTCGCGAGCGTGGGGCGGGGGCCGCCCGGCCCGCTGGCTCCGAGGCCCCCAGCGGCTCCGTAGCCCCCGGCGGCTCCGAGGCGCCCGCCGCCGCTGACCGCGCCCGCCGCCCCCACGGCGCGCCAGCGTCCGACGGGCACCGCCAGCTCCGAGCCGCCGGCCCCGTCGAGCGCCCGCAGGGGTCCGAGCGTGACCCTGACCGAGGCCTGCGTGGCGGCGGCCTGGTTCTCAGCGTTCTGGTGGCCGCTCGTGATGGCGAGCCCGACGGGCTCATCGAGCTGGAGGGCCTCGAGCTCCCAGGTGCCCGGCGGGATCAGGGCCGTGAGCGCGCGCGCCGGGGAGCGAGCCCGATGGAACGCGACCTGCCTGACCGCCCCCGAGCTGTCGCGCAGGTCGGCGGTAACCGTCACGGAGACGGCCCGGCCCGCCAGCCCCAACCACAGCGACCGCGCGGCGCCGGGGAGGCGCGGCCCGGGGCCGCGAGCTGGTCCCGGCCAGGTCAGGCGGCGAGCTAGGACCGGGAGGCTGGCCGAGCCATCGCTCGCGCGCCAGCCGTGGATGAGCGCGATCCCGGTCGCCGGCACGCCGAGGGCGGGGACGGTGACGGTCCCCGGACCGCTGGCATAGGTGGCATAGGTGCGCCGGACGGGGAGGACTGCCCCCCCGCCCCCGGCGATCTGGCGCCAGCGCATCAGGGGCGCGGCCCGGAGCGGGGTGGTGAAGTCGGCCGCGGGCGAGATGGTGGCGTCGAGCGGCACCCGGTTCGCGGCTTGGTCGGCGGCGCTGCGCACCAGCGTCGATCGATACGCGAGCGCGAAGGCTCCGAGGCCCGTGCTGATGGCAATGAAGGCGATCGCCAGCGACGGGGCGGCCGGCGCCCGCGCCAGGCTGACGAGGGCGAGGCGGCCCATGACCGGTCCGCGGCGGGATAGGCGCTCGGCACCGCGCAGGAGCGCGGCGGCGGCGCGGAAGGTGAGGACCCCCGCGGCTAGACAGCACATGGGAGCGAGAAGCACGGCGAGCTGGTCCCCCGTATCCGTCCCGAGGCCGAGCTCGAGGGCGAGCGACGCGGCCGCCGCGACGGCGAGGACGTCGGCCACCGGGCGTCCGGGGGCGACGAGCACGAGCGCTACGAGAGTCGTGGCGCCGAGCCAGCCGGCGACGAGCACGGCCGCGCCCTCCGGCGTGACCAGGCTGTGGATGAGGACGCCCCCGACGGGAACCGAGGCAGCACCCGCGAGCACGGCGGTGACCGCCACGGCGATGCCGGCGCCGATGAGCAGCGCCACCGCGCACAGCGACGCGGCCTCGCCGAGCACGAAGAGCGCGCAGTGACGGCCGCGCGCTCCGGCGGCGAGCAGGCGTTCCAGGTCCGCCTGCTGGTCGCGGCGCAGTCCGCCGGCCGCGATGACGACGAAGGCGGCGAGGACGGCGAGGGCGCCCCCGCCGGCGAGGAGCAGCCGCCTCGGGGCGGCGCTCGCCTGAGCGCGCGCTGCGTCGAGGGCGGAGAAGGGAGCGGTCATGGTGAACTGGCTCCCGTTTGCGATCAGGGCCGCCTGCGCCCGCTGGAGCCGGCCCTCGATCCCCGCGAGCTGCCAGCTCTCGAGTCGGGATGTGGGAAGCTCGGCGAGCCAGCTGTGCGTGCGGTACACGCTGTCGAGGGCCGGGAGCGCGCTCAGCCCGCTGACGTCGGCGCTGAGGAGCAGCGGCGGCCGGCCCGCGGCCGTGCTAGAGGCGAACCCCAGGGGCGCGGCGGAGCGCAGGGTTCCCGTGCCTCCCACCACGAGGCGTACCCCGGGCGCGCTCAGGGCCCGGCGCGCGCCCACGGAGCCGGCGACGAGGACAACAGGGCACGCGCGTGGGCGGCAGACCCCCGCTTCGTGCGAACCCGCCCACGGCGCGAGCGGGGCGATGGCGGCGGTCTGGACCACAATCCCGCTCAAGCGCACCGGCTGGAGCAGGACCACCTCGGTCTGCCTCCCGAGGCCGAGACCGCGCAGCACGGTCCTCGCGCGGCGCTGGACCGAAGGCGTGACGGCGCCCTGCCAGGTGATGCGGACCGCGCGGTCCTGCGGCGTCAAGCCGGCGAGCACCGACCGGGCTCCCTGATCGCCCGCGGTCGTTCCCTCGGCCACGACGGCGCCGGCAAAGGCGACCGCGAGCGCGACGCCGAGCACGGTGAGAAACCAGCGTCCGGGGCGGCGCCGAGCACGTGCGGCGACGAGAATCAGCGGGGCCGCGAGCGAGCTCACCGGACGTCAGCTCGCTCCCGGGCGCCGGCGCTGGTAGTGCGCTCTGGCCTTGGCCCGGCCGCCGCAGACCGACATCGAGCACCAGCGCCCGGTCTGATTGCGTGAGCTGTCGTAGAAGGCCCAGCCGCAGTCATGGCCGGGGCAGACCTTGAGCCGCGACCAGGTGCCGTCGAGCATCGCTTGCGCGGTGAGCGCCATGAAGACGCCGATGGCGCCGGCCACGCTACAGTCGGCGCCCACGAAGTGAGGCCCCTCTGGCGCGAACCTGATCTCGACGGGCGCGCCCCGCGCGGCGCGGTCGAGCTCCGCGAGGGCCTCGCGGCCGGCGGCAGCGCCGCGGGCCTCGCGGCCGGCGGCAGCGCCGGCCCCGTTCGTCCGCGCGAGCGCGCGGAGCCCCTCGCGCGCGGCGAGCGCGCGCTCGAGGTCGTCCGCGCGGGCCTCGACCCCCACGGGTGTCAGTCCGCGCGCGGTGAGCCACGCGGCCAGCGCGCCGCGCGTGCTCAGCAGTTCGGCGCCGTGGTCGAACTCGAGGTCGTAGTGGGTGTTGATAAAGGCCTGGACGACGGCGAGCGCTCCCGGCGCGGGCGGGCGCCCGCCGGGCTGAACGGACCGATGCCTCTCACCAGCCACCATGGGTTTGCCGGTTAGCTTACGGCAGCTTACGGAGGGGCGACGCGCCGCTCACGCGAGGTCGGGCCGCGCCAAACCAAACCCCGGCCGGATCCGTCGGCCCGGTTTGGGCCGGCCGGCGTCGTGGGGCGGGGGCGTGTTGCGAAACCCTTGACATACAAGGAAAACGCAGCTCGGCTCGCCCGTGCGAGGCGCGTTGGGGCTTTTGTGCGTCCCGGGCGCGCGTCCCGACCGTCTCGCGACAGGCGGGAGCGCCTACCGCCGCCAAGACGGCATCGCCATCGTCCCCGCTGCCCTACTTGGCCCCTAACGGCTCAGTTCCGGGGGGCCGACCCGGGCGTCGCCAATCAAGGGGCCGAGGCCCGGGGTGTCCGCGAACGCCCGAAGATCTGGGTGAGGCCGGGCGGCAGGCGCCCGTCGGTCGAGAGCCAAGACCCGGCGAGGATCAGGAGCAGGCCAGCGACGGAACCGGCGCCCGGCTGCTCGCCGAGGATCGTGACCCCGAGGGCGACTGCGATGACTGGATTGATGTAGGTGATCACGAGGGCTCGGCCCGGTCCGATCTCGGCGATCAGGAGGCCCATGAGCGCGAAGGCGAGCGCCGTGCACACCAAGCCCAGCACGACGACGGCGCTTATGGCGCCGGCCGAGGGCGTGCGAGCCGGCGCGTCGAGGAGTGCGACCGGGGTGAGGATCACGGCGGCGATGGCGAGGCTCGCCCCCATCGTGGCCCGCGGATCGACGTCGGCGAGATGGAACTTGTAGACCATGGGGCCAGCGGCATAGCCGACCGCGGCGAGGAGGACGGCGCCCGCGCCGAGAAGGCTGTCGAGGTTGCCGGAGGCGTCGATCCCGACGAGCAGCACGACGCCCACGAGGCCCGTGAAGAGCCCGACCAGGCGCGCGCCGCTAGCGGTCTCCGCGGGATCGAAGCGGAGCGCGAGGAGGGCCACGAGGAGCGGCACGGTGGCGATGATGATGGCCGCCAGCGACGAGGAGATGTGCTGCTCGCCGGCGGCGATGAGCGGGAAGGGGATCGAGACCTCGACGACCCCGTACAGAGCGAGCCAGCGCCAGCGGCCGCGCAGGCCACGGAGCGATCCCGAGCGACGGGCGAGCGCGAGGAGCACCACAGAAGCCAGCGTGATCCGGCCCCAGGCCAGAACGCCCGGGGTCATGCCGCCGTTCACGGCGATCTTGATGAACAGGTACGGGATGCCCCACAGCGTCGAGACGGCGGCGAAGATCGTCCACGCGCGGGCGCTCATCTGTCGAGCGAAGATAGCGGCCAGGTGAGCCACGGTTACTATGTGGGACTCGGACACTGGGGCGTAGTCCCACGATCCGCGTGCCGCCGGTGCGGCTCGACCCCCGAGACAGGAGCAATGAGCGCTCATGTGCGGCATCGTCGGTTACGTTGGACCCCGTTCTGCCCGTCCGCTGCTGCTGGCGGGGCTCGAGAAGCTCGAATATCGCGGCTACGACAGCGCCGGCATCTCCGTCCTCAACGGGGATCGCATCGACGCCGTCCGCGCCGTGGGGAACCTGAGCGCGCTGCGCGTCGCGCTCGACCAGCGCGAGCGAGCGCAGGCGAGCGGGGTCGCGCTCGCCGAGCGGGCCGGGCCCGGCACCGGGATTGGGCACACGCGCTGGGCCACGCACGGGCGCGTGACCGAGGAGAACGCCCACCCGCACTTCGACAACGCCGATCGCGTCCATATCGTGGTCAACGGGATCGTCGAGAACTACCTGGCGTTGAAGGACGAGCTCGAGCGCGATGGCGCGCTCTTCACGTCCGAGACGGACGCCGAGGTCATCGCGCACCTCGTTGCGAGACACAACAACGGCGACCTCGTCGAGGCCGTCCGCGCCGCCTACGCCGAGCTCCGCGGGCACTACGCCTTCGTCGCCATGTGCGCCGAGGACCCGGGACTGATCGTGGGCGCGCGCAAGGAGTGCCCGCTGATAGTCGGCCGCGGCGACGGCGAGCAGTTCATCGCGTCCGCCGTCCCGGCCTTCCTGCGCGAGACGCGCCGGGTCCAGTACATCAACGACGACGAGATCGTTGTGCTGCGGCCTGGCGGGGTTGAGTTCCTGACCGCCGCGGGCGAGACGGTAGAGCGGGAGATCCACGAGATCGACTGGACCGCCGAGATGGCGGAGAAGCAGGGCTACGAGACGTTCATGCTCAAGGAGATCTACGAGCAGGCCGACGC
>JAXDGF010000323.1:0-9908 GCA_034665165.1 Solirubrobacteraceae bacterium
CTTATGCGGAAACAATGGTGCGTTCAATCGATTCAGCCCACCAGCGCCCGCGCCAGCGAGTCCACGTTGCCCGCGCCCATGACCAGGCACAGGTCGCCCGCCTTGAGCATCGAGTGCAGAAAGCGCGTGGCCGATCCGAAGTCCGGCATCCACACGACGCGTGCCCCCCCTCCTGCGTCCGCGGCGGCCGCGGCGACGAGCCGCCCGCTTACGCCCGGGAAATCGTCCGCGCGCTCGCGTGCGGGGTAGACGTCGACGATCACCGCGACGTCGGCGTGCGCCAGCGCAGCGCCGAACGCGCGCGCCAACGCCTGAGTGCGGGAGTACAGGTGAGGCTGGAACACGGCGACGACGCGGGCGGGGTCGAGCGTCCGGGCGAGGGCCATCATCGCCGCCACCTCCGTCGGGTGGTGGGCGTAGTCGTCGTAGACGGCGGCGCCACTGTTCGTGTCCCCGACCCGCTCGAAGCGGCGCCGGGCGCCCGGGAAGTCCGCCAGCGTCACGGCCGCGACGGCCGGGTTGGCGCCGGCGAGCACGCAGACCTCGAGCGCGCCCGCAGCGTTGATTGCGTTGTGGGCCCCCGGGACGCCGAGCAGCACGTCGATTCCGCGCCAGCGGAACTGGGCGCCGCGCGGCCCAAGGACGGGATCGGGAGCGTCGTAGGTCACGGCCCCGGGCGGGCACAGTGCGCGCAGTGCGGGCCGATCCCAGACCACCGCGTGCTCGGCTCCGCGCATGAACTCGGCCAGGGTCGCCTCGAGGTCGAGCCGCGAGCTGTAGGTCGCGTGATGATCGAGCTCGGCGTTGGTCAGGAGCGCGATGTCGGGATCGAGCTTGAGCAGCGAGCGGTCCGACTCGTCCGCTTCGACGACCACCCACTCCCCCGTCCCCCACCCGGCGTTCGAGCCAGTGTCCCCGAGCTCACCCCCCACAAGGTAGGACGGATCCAGTCCGCAGCCTCGCAGGGCGTGGACGATCATGGCTGCGGTCGTCGTCTTCCCGTGCGTGCCGGTGACGGCAATGCAGCGCCGCAGGCGCGTGATCTCCCCGAGGAGGTCGGCGCGGTGCAGCTCGTGACCGGCCGCCGCCTGGCGCTCAGGGTTGTCGGCCGGGACCGCCGTCGAGTACACGACTTCGGCGCCCGGCGGCACATTGGCGGCGGCGTGACCGATGACGGGCTCGATCCCTTGCTCGCGCAGGCGCGCCGCGTACGGTGATTCGGCTCGGTCGGAGCCCGTCACCTGGGCACCGAGCGCGTGCGCCACGAGTGCGAGCCCGCTCATGCCGGCGCCGCCGACGCCGACGAAGTGCAGCCGGCGCGAGGACCAGTCGTCGTTCATGACGGTTGGAAGCTAGCGGGCCAAGCCGCCCGCCGATCGGCCCCGCTCAGGCGCGTTCGAGGACGACGACCGGGATCTCCCGATCGGTCTTCGTCTGATACTCGTCGTACTGCGGCCACTGCTCGATCATCGTGGCCCACAGCTCGGGCTTCTCCTCGGCAGTGGCGGTCCGCGCGCGGGCCGCGAAGCGCTCGCCCTTGACCTGAAGCTCGACGTCCGGGTTGGTCGAGAGGTTGGTGTACCACGCAGGGTCCTCCGGAGCTCCGCCCTTCGAGGCCACCACGATGTAGTCATCGCCGGCGGTGCCGTAGATGAGCGGCGTGCTGCGTGACTCTCCCGAGCGATGGCCGGTCGTGGTCAGGATCAGCACCGAGGTGCCGTTCCAGTCGTGACCCTCCTCTCCGTCCGTCTCGCGATAACGCTCAACATGCTTTTGGCCGAACAGCATTCGGGGTGCCTCCTTTGATGGTTGTGTAGTCAACTGGCGACCAGGTTAGCGGAGCCGGGTGAGCCCGAACCCCCGAACCCCGAACCGATGCAGGTTCCTCCCGTTTTCCGGGAGCAACCCGCATCAATTCGTACGACCCCGGCCAGCCCCCTCTCACCGGCGTGCATGGCACACTGACCCCGTGAATTTCGCCCGCGACGTGGTCGACGCCGCGCCCGCGGGAGAGCGCGCACTCGTCGAGTTGGCCCGGGACGGCCGTCGGCGGGAGTGGACCTTCGGCGAGGTCGCGCAGCGCAGCGCCGCCCTCGCGGGCACGCTCGCGGCGCACGGCATCGGACGCGGCGACGTGGTGCTGACCCTGATCGGCAACCGGCCCGAATGGGTCCTGACCATGGTCGCGTGCTTCCGCCTTGGCGCCGTAGTCCTGCCCTGCAATGAGCAGCTGCGCGCCAGGGACCTCCGCCTGCGCTTCGCGATCGCCGACCCGAAGCTCATCCTCGCCGACGAACGCAACCTCGCCGAGCTTCAGGCGGCGGGTCCCACCTGCGCCGTGATCGCCGTCCCCGACGAGCACCTCTTCGCACACGCCACCGCGCCTCCGGTGGAGCTCGAAGCCACCGACCCGTGCCTGATCACCTTCACGAGCGGGACGACGGGCGAGCCCAAGGGCGTGCTCCACGGGCAGCGCTACCTCCCCGGGCAGCTCCTCCAGGCCACGCACTGGCTCGATGCGCGCCCCGGCGAGCTCGTGTGGTGCACGGCGGCGAGCGGGTGGTCGAAGTCCGCGCGTAATTCGTTCATTGCCCCCTGGCTACGCGGAGCCGGCGCGCTCCTCCACGACGCGCGCTTCGATCCCGCCGAGCGGCTCGCGATCCTCGCCGCCGAGAACGTCAACGTGCTGTGCATGGCGCCGACCGAGTACCGGGTCATCGCCAAGCGGGCCGAGCTCACGCCGCTGCCGCGCCTCCGTGCGCTCGTCGCCGCCGGGGAGGCGCTCAATCCCGAGGTGCTCCGCGTCTTCCAGGACGGCCTCGGGCTCGATATCCGCGACGGCTATGGACAGACCGAGACCGGCCAGCTCACGGGCATGCCGCCCGGGGTCGCCGTCCGCCCGGGGTCGATGGGTCGACCGCTGCCGGGCGTCGCGCTCCGGGTCGAGGACGGCGAGCTCGTGCTCGTCGATCCCGCCACCGATCCCACCTTCTTCCTGCGCAACGTGGGCGAGGACCCGCCGCCTCCGGGAACTCCGTGGCGTACGGGTGACCGCGTCCACGAGGACGAGGACGGCTTTCTCTACTTCGAGGGCCGCTCCGACGACGTCATCATCTCCGCCGGCTACCGCATCGGCCCGTTCGAGGTCGAGTCGGCGCTCGTCTCGCACGCGGCCGTCGCCGAGGCCGCCGTCGTCGAGGCTCCGGACGACGAGCGCGGCGCCGTGGTGCGCGCCGTCGTCGTCCTCCGCGACGGCTTTGCCCCCGGCGACGACCTCGCCGCCGAGCTCCAGGAGCACGTGCGCCGCGAGACCGCGCCCTATAAGTACCCCCGGATAGTCGACTTCGCCGACGAGCTTCCGAAGACCGCGAGTGGCAAGATCAAGCGCGCCGAGCTGCGGCGCCGCCAGAAAGCTGGGTAGACGCGCGAAGAAGCCCCGCGGCGCCCCGCTACGCTCCCCTGACGTGTCCGTTCCCCGCCCCCTGATAGGCATCTGCGCCGGCCTGGCCAACGCGAGCTGGGATGTTTGGAGCCAGGAGGCCGTGCTCCTTCCCCTCAACTATTTGACGGCGATGATGCGCGCCGGCGGCGTGCCCCTGATGATCCCGCCCGATCCTGAACTCGTCGAGGATCCCGATCAGATCCTCGAGCGCCTCGACGCGCTCATCCTTGCCGGTGGCGTCGACATCGACCCCGGTCTGTATGGCGCCGAGCCGCACGCCGAGACCGAGACGGGCAACCCATGCGCGCGCGACGAGGTCGAGATGGCCCTCGTCCGGCGCGCGCTCGAGCTCGACCTGCCGGTGCTCGGGATCTGCCGGGGGATGCAGGTCATGAACGTCGCGCTCGGCGGCACCCTCCTCCAGCACGTTCCCGACCAGGTCGGCCATTCGCAGCACCGGCGCAATCCCGGCACCTTCCAGGACTCCGAGCACGACGTCCGGCTCACACCGGGATCGGTCGTGGCCCGCTCCGCGGGCGAGGAGCTCCACAGCACCAAGTCCCATCACCACCAGGCGGTGGCGGACATCGGCGAGGGGCTCGAGGTCACGGGCTGGTCGGCGCTCGACGATCTGCCCGAGGCGATCGAGGCTCCCGACCGGCGCTTCGCCCTCGGCGTCCAGTGGCACCCCGAGGTCGACGAGACGAGCGGGCTCATCGCCGCGCTCGTCGAAGCGGCCCGCGCTTACCAGAGCGCGCGCGTGGGCTGACAGCCGCCCCACCCGCCCCGCCCGCGCGAGCGCCTCCCGCGCGCGAGCGCCCCCCCGCGCGCGAGCGCCCGCCGGCTGATCCGCCCCCCCAACGCGAGTCGTACACCGAGCATGACCGCCGCGACCCGCTCCCGGTTGTCCCCTCTCGACGCCGCCTTTCTCGCGATCGAGTCCGAGGACGCGCCCATGCACGTCGGCTGGGCCGCATTGTTCGGCCCGCCCGAGGCGGGTCCGCGCCCGAGCTTCGAGCAGATCCGCACGCACGTCGAGGGTCGCCTCGGCCGCGCCCCGCGCTACCGCCAGAGGCTGGCCGAGATCCCGCTCGGACTCGACGATCCCGTCTGGGTCGACGATCCGGACTTCGACATCGCGCTGCACGTGCGCCGCGCGCGCGGGAGTGACTTCCGCCAACTCGTGGACGAGATCATGTCCACGCCCCTCGACCACAACCGGGCCCTATGGGAGCTCTGGATCGCCGAGCGGCTGGACGACGGCCACATCGGCGTGGTGGGCAAGGCCCATCACTGTCTCGTCGACGGGCTGGCCGCGGTCGAGTTGATGAGCCTGCTCCTCGACGTCGGGCTGGAGCCCGAGCCCGATCCTCCCGATGATTGGAGCCCGGCGCCGAGGCCGAGGCCGCTCGAGCTCGTGGGCGGAGCGGTCGGCCACCATCTCGAGCAGGGGCTGGGTCTCGTCCGGGCGCCGCTCACGTGGGTGCGCGATCCCGGCCGGCTGGTCGAGCTTCCTGACCGCGCCCTCCGTGCCGCGCTGGCGACCGCGCACACAATCCTGCCCTCAGCGCCCCCGAACCCCATGAACGGCCCCATGGCCGCCCGTCGCCACCTCGCCTGCCATACGCGCGCGCTCGAGGATCTGAAACGGATCAAGCAACGTTTCGGCACCACCATCAACGACGTCCTCCTGAGCGCGAGCGCGAGCGCGCTACGCAGCCTGCTCGAGCACCGCGAGGAGCAGCCGCGCGACGTCAAGGCGATGGTCCCGGTCAGCATCGCCAGCCCGGACGAGAGCTGGGGCAACGGGATCGCCTTTCTCTTCCTCGTGCTCCCGTGCCAGGAGCCCGACCCCGTGTGGCGTCTGCGCGATATCCACGTCGCCATGCGCGAGCGCAAGCGAGCGGGCGAGCCCGAAGGGGCAGGCGCCGTGCTCGATGCGCTCGGATACGCGCCGCGCACGCTTCGCCGGGTGGTCTCGCGGGTCCTCGCCAGCGCCCACGTCTCGAACCTCACCATCTCCAACATCCCCGGCCCGCAGGTGCCCCTGTACCTGATGGGCTGCGAGGTCAAGGAGGCCTATCCCATCGTGCCCCTCTCCGAAGGGCACGGCATCTCCATCGGCATGACCACGGTCGGTGGCCAGGCCTGCTTCGGCGTGTACGCCCAGGCCGAGCTCGCGGACGACGCCGAGCTCATCGCGCGGGGAATCGATCAGGGCATCGAGGAGCTGCTGGCGCGCTGCGACGACGGGGCCGCCACTAGCGCACCACGCGCGGCTCGTACCCTGACTCGCGGATAAGTTTGAGGACCGTGTCAGCGTGCTCGCCCCCGCGGGTCTCGAGCACGGTCTGTACCGCCGTCTCGCGTACGTGGAGATCGAAGCCCTCGCGGACGTGCTGAACGTCGAGGAGGTTGGCGCCTGCCTCGCCCATGAGAGTGAGCAGGCGCGCGAGCGCCCCAGGGCGATCGGGGATCCGGGTCAGCAGCACGACGCGCCTTCCGGCCTGGGTCTCGTGGCGCCGCGCCACCTGGGCGAGCAACCCCGCGTCGACGTTGCCGCCCGAGAGGATCACCGCCGTCGTACCCGAGGCGGCCCCGGGCACGCGTCCCGCGAGCAGCGCCGCGACGCCGACCGCGCCGGCGCCCTCGACCACGAGCTTGGCCCGCTCAAGCAGGAACACCATCGCCTCCGCCACCTCGTCCTCGGACACGACCACGACTTGGTCGACCCAGTGCGCCAGGAGTGGGAGCGTCAGCTCTCCCGGGCGCTTGACCGCGATCCCGTCGGCGATCGTCACCGCCGACTCCACGGCGACGGGGTGCCCCGACGCCAGCGAGGCCGGGAACGCCGCGCACGACTCGACCTGCACCCCGACGACGCGGATGTCAGGACGCTCGGTCTTACACGCGATGGCCACTCCGCTCGCAAGCCCGCCACCGCCGACGGGCACGATCACGAGGGCCAGGTCATCGACCTGGGCCAGGAGCTCGAGGCCGAGCGTGCCCTGGCCGGCGATGACGTCAGGATCGTCGAAGGGATGGACGAAGGCGAGCTCGCTCTCGGCCGCGCGCTCACGGGCCGCGGCCAGGCACTCGTCGACGGACACGCCGGCAAAGCTCACCTGGGCGCCGAGTTGGGCCGCAGCCTCGATCTTGGCGATCGGCGCCGTCTCGGGCATGAACACCTCGCACGGGATCCCGCGGGCGCGCGCGGCGTAGGCGACGGCCTGGGCGTGATTACCGGCGCTGCCGGTCACCACTCCGGCGGCGCAGCCGTCGCCGAGGGCGGCGATCTTGGCGAGCGCGCCCCGGAGCTTGAAGGAGCCGGTGCGCTGAAGGTTCTCGGCTTTGAGCGCGACCGTGGATCCACACCGCTCGCCCAGTGTGCGCGAGCTCAGCACCGGCGTCTCGCGAATCACGCTGGCACCCACGGCGGCGGCACGACGGATGTCGGCCACGGAGGGTGAGGACGGGTCAGGCTCCAAGCGCCACCACGGCGTCCATCTCGACCTGGGCTCCCTTCGGCAGAGCGGATACCCCTATCGCCACGCGCGCGGGCGGGTCGGTCTCGAAGAACGACGCGTACACCTCGTTGACCGCCGCGAAGTCCCTCATATCGGTCAGGTAGACGGTGACGCGCACCGCGTCCCCCAGGCGCGCGCCCGCGGCCCCGCACACGGCCGCGAGGTTCTCGAGGCAGCGGCCCGCCTGCTCGGCCGGACCTCCGGCCACAAGCTCACCGGTCCGCGGATCGAGGGGGATCTGTCCCGAGCAGAAGAGCAGACCGCCGGCGCGCACCGCATGCACGTAAGGACCGATCGCGGCAGGGGCGTCTGGGGCGGTGACTGACTCACGGTGCTCGGGCAAGATTCTCTCCTGATCTGGTTGATCCCGGTCCCGGCTAACTGCGTCGGGGTTAGCTTCCCACGGCCGGGTAGCCTCCAGAGCATGCCAAACCGCCTCGCCGACGAGACCTCCCCATACCTGCTCCAGCACCAGAACAACCCCGTCGACTGGCACCCATGGGGCGAGGAGGCGCTCTCTCGGGCCCGCGCCGAGGACCGCCCGCTGCTCGTCTCGATTGGATATTCGGCCTGTCACTGGTGCCACGTGATGGAGCGCGAGTCGTTCGAGGACACCGAGATCGCCGCCCTCATGAACGAGCACTTCATCTGCATCAAGGTCGACCGCGAGGAGCGCCCCGACGTGGACGCGATCTACATGGACGCGGTCCAGGCCATGACCGGTCACGGCGGCTGGCCGCTCAACGCCTTCATCACACCCGAGCAGATGCCCTTCTACGCCGGCACCTACTTCCCGCCTGAGCAGCGCCAGGGCCTGCCGAGCTGGCGCATGGTTCTGCTCGCGGTGGCCGACGCCTGGGAGAAGCGCCGCGACGAGATCCGCGGGCAGAGCGATCAGGTGCTTCGCTCCCTCGAGGCCAGCGCGCGCTTGCAGCCCTCGAGCGATCCGATCACCGAGCCTCCCCTCATCGATGCCCTCGCCGGCTTGCGGGGCTCCTACGACCCGAAGAACGGCGGGTTCGGCGGTGCGCCCAAGTTCCCGCCCGCGTCGGCGATCGAGCTCCTGCTGAGCCGGGGCGAGCGCGAGATGTCCCTCGCCACGCTGCGAGCGATGGCCGCCGGGGGGATCTACGACCAGGTCGGGGGCGGCTTCTCGCGCTATGCCGTCGACGCGACGTGGACGGTTCCCCACTTCGAGAAGATGCTCTACGACAACGCACTGCTCGCGCGCGCCTACCTGCACGGGTGGCAGGTCTCGGGCGAGGAGCGGATGCGCGCGGTGTGCTCCGAGACCCTCGATTGGGCCCTGCGGGAGATGCGCGGCCCCGAGGGCGGGTTCTGCTCCGCGCTCGATGCCGACTCCGAGGGCGTCGAGGGCAAGTTCTACGTGTGGTCGCTCGACGAGCTGCGCGAGGTGCTCGGCAGCGAGCTCGCCGGACCGGCGCTCGCCTACTTCGGCGCCAGCGAGCGGGGAAACTTCGAGGGGGCGAACATCCTCGAGGCGCGCGGCCCCGAGCCGGCCGAGCTGCCCGAGATCCGGCGCCGGCTCTACGAAGCGAGGGCTGGGCGCGTGCGCCCCGGCCTCGACGACAAGCGCCTGACCGCGTGGAACGCCCTGATGATCTCGGCCCTGGCCGACGCCGGTGCCGTGCTCGAGCGTGACGACTACACGCAGGCGGCGGTGGCGTGCGCCGAGTTCATCCACCGCGACCTGCGCGACGGCGACGGTCGTCTCCTGCGTACCTGGAAGGACGGGCGGGGACGCTTGCGCGCCTACCTCGAGGACCACGCCTTCCTGCTCGAGGCCCTGCTCACCCTGTACGAGGCCACCTTCGACCCGCGCTGGTACCACCAGGCCACCGCCCTCGCCGGTGAGATCATCGGGCACTTCGCGGACGACGAGCGCGGGGGGTTCTTCACCACCGCCGATGATCACGAGCAGCTCGCCACCCGGCGCAAGGACCTCGACGACTCCCCGATCCCGTCCGGGAACGCGGCGGCGGCGTTCGGCCTCCTGCGCCTGGCGCTGCTCTCAGGCGAGCAGGAGTACGAGCGCTACGCGCTTGGAGTGCTCCGGCTTCTGTATCCGATTGCGGTCAAGCACCCGCACGGCTTCGGGCATCTGCTGCGGGCCGCAGACTTCTACGTCGCTCCGGTTCGGGAAGTGGCCATCGTAGGGACGGGGGAGCCGCGTGACGAGCTCGTGCGTACCGTTCGTGGAGCCTTCCGACCCCACCTCGTGCTCGCCGGGGGGCCGGCGGACGGCGTACCTCTGCTCGACGGACGCGAGCCGGTCGACGGGCGCGCGGCTGCCTACGTGTGCGAGCGCTTCGTGTGCCAGGCGCCGATCACCACGGCGGCGGAGCTCGGCGCAGCTCTGGGTTAACCCGCCGGCTCGGTCTGATTCCACACGCGGCCGAGCGTCCACTGCACGTTCAACCCCCCCGCGGTCCCCGCACCTGTGGTCCTGAGCGCGGGGAGCACGTCGTTCGTCATCACCTCCCGGATCACCGCCTCGCGAAGGGCGCGATCGGCGATCTCCGGCAGGTACTCGCTCTGGTTCGCAGGCACGAGGAGTGTGTCAATGGTGTCCTGGACGAGGAGCTCGTGCGTCTCGAACCTGAGCTCGGCCTGGCCGCGGAAGTGACTCGCGAGGGCGTCGACCACATCCTGGGCGACGTTGGGCTCGGGCAGGACGCGACGGTTGGCCCGCGCCCGGGCGTCGCGCCGGGCGGCGTCGTTCAGGCTGTCGCGGATCCCCCGCGTGCCGGCCCGGAGCGCGCGCACGCCAGGCGAACGCCCGTCCGCGAAGAGGTCGTTGTCGTCGTCACCGTCAAGGAACTCGAGCCAGCGCCGGCGCAGGGCGCGGTTGGCGTCGTGGAAGAGCACGGCGAAGGGTCCGGCCGGACCGATGTCGGGCGCGCTCCAGACCACGCATC
>JAXDGF010000324.1:0-23529 GCA_034665165.1 Solirubrobacteraceae bacterium
GCATCGACAACCGGGTCGAGGTCGACGTCAACGCCTTCTCGGCCCAGACGGGCACGCTCACCCTGCTCAACCCGCTCCTCAACACCCTGAGCCAGTCGGGCCTGCTCGTCTCCGGTCAGGGCGACCGCTGCCCGGGCTCGATGGAGCGGGGCGGCCTCTTCTACCCGGAGTCCGGATTCCCGTGCACTCCGAGCGAGGTGCCGACCGGGCCATGAGGCGGATCCTCGCCAGCGCCGCGGTCGTGCTTGCCGCGGGCGGGATCCTCGTCGCGCTGCTCGCCTCCTCGGGCGCGAGTGCGAGCGGCGGCGGCGACCCCACGTACACGATCGAGCTGAACAACGCCTTCGGCCTCATCAACGGCGAGCAGTTCAAGGTTGCGGGCGTCCCGGCCGGCTCGATCAGCTCGATCACCCTCGACCAGAAGAGCCTGAACGCGCTCGTCCACGTCCAGGTGAGCTCGGGGAACTACGGCACCTTCCACACCGACGCGACGTGCACCTCGCGGCCGCAGTCGCTGATCGGCGAGTACTACATCGACTGCACCCCGGGCACCCCGAACGCGCCCGTGCTCGGCAATCGCGGCGTCATCCCCGTCTCGCACACGTTCTCGACCATCCCCGCCGACCTCTTGCAGGACACCCTGCGCATGCCTTATCGCGAGCGGCTGACCCTGATCATCAACGAGCTCGGCGCCGCCGTCGCGGGCAACCCGGCCAATCTCCAGTCCGCGCTCAAGCGCGCCGTCCCCGCGCTCACCCAGACCGACAATCTGCTCGCGCTCCTGGCCCAGGACAGCCACACGATCCAGGACCTGACCACGACCGCGAACTCGGTCGTCACGGCGCTGGCCAACAACGGACACAACGTCCAGCGCTTCGTCGTCAACGCCAACCGCACAGCGGTCGCTTCGGCGCAGCAGCGCACCAACCTCCAGGCCACGTTCCAGAACCTTCCCGGCTTCCTCCAGCAGCTCCGGCCCGCCCTGGCCAACCTCGGCTCGGCCGCCGATGCCAACGAGCCGGTGCTCAGGAACCTGAACGCGAGCTCGGGCGAGATCAACCGCCTCTTCGCCGATCTCGTTCCCTTCTCGCGGGCGGCGAAGCCGGCCCTGAAGTCGCTCGGGCAGGCGTCCGACACCGGCCATCAGGCCGTGGTCGCCGCCGGGCCGACGGTGGCGCACCTGAACCAGTTCGCCCAGCCCACGCCCGAGCTCGCGCAGAACCTGGCCATCGTCCTCCACGACCTCAACACCCAGAGCAAGGCGGTCGAGCCCGATCCCCGCAGCCCGGGCGGCAAGGGCTACACCGGCCTCCAGGCCGTGCTCCAGTACGGGTTCAACCAGACGAACGCGATCGACTACTTCGGCCAGTTCGGGCACATCCTCGCCGTGGACAGCTTCGTCAACCAGTGCTCGGCCTACCAGACCGGGGCCACCATCACCTCGAACCTGGCCCTGTTCGGCCCTGGCTTCCGCCGCTGTTACCAGTTCCTCGGTCCGAACCAGCCGGGCGTGAACGAGCGCGACCCGACCAACCCGACGGGCAAGATCCCCGATCCGGGCGGCGCGCCTCCCGGCCTCCCGGGACCGACGGGATCGATCACGACCTCGCTCGCCACCCGCGCTCCGCGGGCCACCCGCCGCAAGGTCAGGAGCAAGGTCCGGGTCTCCGGTAAGCCGCAGGTGAACGGCCCCACCGGGACCATCCCGCCCAGCGGCACGACCGGCGGCGGGACGAGCGGCGGCGGCGCGGGTGGCGCGGGCGGCACGGGAGGCTCGGGCGGCGGCTCGGGCACGACCACGCCGGGACAGCCCCCCGCTCCGGCCATCAACCTCGGCGCCCTGGGCCAGCTCCTGAACGGCCTCCTCGGGACCCCGTCCGGAGGCAGCACGAGCGGCGGCAGCGGCTCAGGCAGCGGCAGCTCCGGCGGCCTCCTCGGCGGACTGGGCGGCCTCCTCGGCGGCTCGAGCTCGAGCAACGCCACGAGCGCCGCCAGCGCCACCAGCGCCTCCACCGCCACCAGCGCCGGCAACGAAAACACCCCGCAGCAGGCCCAGCAGCTCCTCAACTACCTGCTGGCCCCATGAGACGCGCGCCCGAGAACCCGTTCCGGAACCCGACCCTGGTGGGGGCGATGACGGTGCTCGCCATCGTCCTTGCCGTCTACCTGGCCTACAGCGCCAACCAGGGCCTGCCGTTCCTGCCCACGCGCGAGCTCAAGGTCGACGTGCGCAACGGCGCCGACCTCGTCGTCGGCGCCGACGTGGACGTGGGCGGGACGCGGGTCGGGCAGCTCACGGCGATGACGCCGGTCGAGCTTCGCTCGAGTGGGCAGGTGGTGGCGCAGCTCACGCTCACGCTGAGCAAGTCGCACGGCAACATCCCGCTCGACTCGCGCGTGACCGTGGGCGAGCGCTCGCTGCTGGGCGAGAAGTTCGTCGAGCTCACGAGGGGGCGCTCGCGGCAGATGTTCGCCGACGGCGGGACGATGCCGATCTCGCAGACGTCGACCCCGGTCCAGATCGACGACGTCTTCAACACCTTCACCCCGCGCACGCGGACCGCGATCCAGGGCAACCTGGCCGGCTTCGGGAACACCTTCGCCGGTCGCGGGGAGGCGCTGAGCCAGACGCTGCAGAGCCTGCCGCCCCTGCTCGAGCACCTGACCCCGGTGGCGGCCAACCTGTCGAATCCGCAGACGGAGCTCACCCGGTTCTTCAACGCGACCGACGCCTTCACGAGCACGGTGGCTCCGCTCTCGCAGGTCAACGCCAAGCTCTTCACCGACATGGCGACGACGTTCGGCGCCATCTCGCGCAGCCCGTCGAACTTGAAGGCGACAATCGCCGAGTCGCCCTCGACGCTGGCGGTGTCCACCCGCTCGCTCCAGGTCCAGCGGCCCTTCCTCGCCGACCTGGCCGCGCTCGGAACCAACCTCACGCCCGCGACGGCCGAGCTCCGCGCGGCGCTCCCGGACGTCAATCCGGCCCTGGAGGTTGGGGCGCGGACCCTCGCGCGCACGCCGGTGCTGAACCGGGGCCTCCAGCACGTGATGGTCTCGCTCCGGAACCTCGCGCTCGCGCCGGGAACGAACATCGCGCTCAACGGGCTGACGTCCACCGTGAGCACGCTCAACCCGATGCTGCGCTACCTGGGTCCGTACGTGACGGTGTGCAACTACTTCAACTACTTCTGGACCTATCTCGCCGACGACGTCTCGGAGACGACTTCGTTCGGGACGGCGCAGCGCGTGCTGATCAAGGTCGCCAACCTCTTGCAGCCCAACAACGTCGGTATCGAAGGGGCGGCCACCGCGGCCAACGGCGGTGGCCTCGATCTCGGTCCCCTCGGGGGCAACGAATACCTGCACACCCAGGCTTACCAAGCCGCGATCGACAATCAGGGCAACGCCGACTGCGAGGTCGGCCAGCGCGGCTACCCGCTGAAGCTCAACAACTTTGATCCCCAGGGCCGCAACCTTGTCGTCGATCCTCACATCCCCGGAGATCAGGGGCCGACCTACGCCGGCATCCCGCACGTGCCCGCGGGCGAGACGTTCAGCCGCAACCCGCAGACCGGTCCGCAGCTCGACCCCAACCCGAGCAACCCATGATCGGCCGGCGGCGAGCAGGACGGAGAAAGCCGATGAGCCGCCTCGCCGTCGGCGCGATCGGGATCGTCGTCTTCGGCCTGCTCATCTACGGCGGCTTCACCAAGTTCGCCAATCCGTTCGCGAGCCCGTTCACCGTCTACGCCGACTTCCCGAGCGCCAACCAGATCAAGCCGGGCTCGTTCGTGCGCATCGCCGGCATCAACGTCGGCACGGTCTCGAGCATCGCGCCCGCCCCTGGCCATCCGCAGGAGGCCCGGGTGGGGATGCAGATCAGCGGGGACGGGCTGCCGATCCACGAGGACGCGACGATGAAGATCAGGCCGCGCACCTTCCTCGAGGGCAACTTCTTCGTCGACCTGCGACCCGGCACCCCGAACGCGCCCGTCGCGCCCAGCGGCTACACGTTCGCGTTCGCCCACGCCGCCACTCCCGTCCAGCTCGATCAGGTCCTGACCTCGCTGCAGGCGGACACGCGGCACAACCTCCAGGTCCTGCTCAGCGTCTACGGCGGCGCGGTCCGGCACGCCGGTCCGGCCTACAACGCCTCGATCCCGTACTGGACCCCCGCCTACAAGTACACGGGCGAGGTCACCCACGACCTCCTCGGGACCCAGCCGAACGACCTTGGGAACCTGGTCGGGAACGGCGCCACCGTGGCCCAGGCGCTCGACTCCCACCCCCAGAACCTCGAGAACCTGATCACCGACTTCAACACGACGGCCAACGCCTTCGCGCGCGTGAACACGAGTCTGGCCGCCGCCGTTGGGGAACTGCCGCGCACGCTGGCCGCGGCGCAGCCGGCCCTCACCGACCTCAACAACTCGTTCCCGCCGCTCGAGCGCCTCGCCCGCGCGCTCATCCCCGGCGTCAAGGCGACAGGGCCGACGATCGACGTCAGCCTTCCCTTCATAGGTCAGCTCCGCCAGCTCGTCCAGCCGGCCGAGCTCCGGGGCCTGACCTCGGACCTAGCCGTCACCGTCCCCGCTCTGGCGCACCTCACGAACGAGACGATCCCGCTCATGCCCAAGGTGCGCGCGGCTTCGAGCTGCATCTCGAACGTCATCTTCCCGTGGTCGCAGCTCCAGGTGCCGGACACCAACTTCACGCCCGCCAACGGCTTCCCGGATCGCAAGGTCTTCCAGGAGGCGGTCGACTTCCTCCCCGGTCTGGCCGGAGAGTCGCGGGACTTCGACGCCAACGGCCTCTTCATCAGGATCCTCGGCGGCAGCGGCTCGCTCACCTACTCGCTCCAGCCCGGCCTCCTCGGGCAGGCCCTGTCGGCCATCAACGGCGTCCAGCCCCAGCCGCCGCCGAACGGCACCCGCCCGCCGCTTCACCCCAACACTCCGTGCGAGACCCAGACCGTGCCTGACCTGTTCTCGCCCTCGGGCCTGCCGCCGAACCAGATCACGACCAACCTCTCCTCGCCGGGCGCGGCGTCGCGCCTGCAGGCCTCGGCCCAGCAGCTCGTCGGCCTGGCCTCGGGCCTGCTCAAGGGCCAGAGCCTCTCAGACGCCGTGTCCAAGGCTGTGCCGAGCATCGCCTCGCTCACGAGCGGCAGCGGCAGCGGCGGCAGCGGGAGTCACCCATGACCCGCGCGATCAAGAAGCACCTGACGGATTTCATCGCCATCCTCGTGCTGCTCCTGCTCTCGATCGTCGTCGCCGTCTTCATCCTCAGCAACGAGCGCTTCCAGTTCCCCTTCTTCAGCCCCACTCCCTACACCCTCAAGGCCGAGTTCCAGACCCTGCAGGCCGTCGCCCCCGGGCAGGGCCAGACCGTCCGCGTCTCGGGCGTGCAGGTGGGCACCATCGGCGCCGTGACGCTGCGGGGCGGACTCGCCGTGGTGACGATGGACATGGACCAGAAGTACCGCCACCTCGTCCACGAGAACGCGAGCCTGCTCCTGCGCCCGAAGACGGGGCTCGACGACATGTTCATCGAGCTCAATCCTGGCTCCGGTCCGAGCCCGGTGGCGCCGGCCAGCTACACCTTCCCCGCCTCCAACACCCTCCCCGACATCAACGTCGACGAGGTCTTCTCGGCGCTGGACTCGGACACGCGCGACTACCTGAACCTGCTCGTCAACGGCGCCGGCCAGGGCCTCCAGGGACGCACCAACGACCTCACGCAGATCCTCGAGCGCTTCGAGCCAACGCACCAGGACCTCGCGCGCGTGAACCAGGCCATCGCCCAGCGCGGCGCGGACCTGCGCCAGCTCGTCGACTCGCTCCGGCGTCTCGACGGCGACCTCGCGGCCCAGCGTCCCCAGCTTGTCTCACTGGTCGACGCCGGCTCCCAGGTCTTCCACGCGCTCGCGGCCGAGCAGGCGAACATCAGCACCTCGATCACCGACCTTCCGGCCACGCTGCGCCAGGCCACGGCCACGCTGAACAAGGTGCAGCGCCTCGCCACCCTCCTCGGTCCGACCGCGACGAGCCTGCTCCCCGCCGCGCGGCGCCTGCCCGCCGCCGACGCGGCGCTGGCGGCGCTGGCCCAGCCGAGCTCGCCCATCATCAAGAACCAGATCCGCCCCTTCGTCGTGGCCGCGCGCCCGCTCGTGCGCAACCTGCGCCCCGCCGCCGTCAACCTCGCCAAGGCCGCTCCGAACCTGGGCAAGACCTTCGACGTCGTCAACAACCTCGTGAACATGCTCGGCTACAACCCCGGCAACGCCGAGCACGGCTACCTGTTCTGGCTCGCCTGGCTCTTCCACAACGGCCGCACCCTGTTCTCGACCCAGGACGCCAACGGCGATTACCGGCCCGTGTTCGTGCAGGCCAACTGCGCCACCCTGGCCTCGATCGCGAACGGGTTCCCCGGGGCCGAGGCGCTCTTCAACCTGACGCCGATCCTCTCCAACCTCGGGCTCTGCCCCCAGCAGGCGGCGGCCATCGCCCACGACGCGACGCTCAAGCCGCACACGGCCAAGATCGGCGGGACCTCGGTCCCGGTCCTGCCGGCGCTCCCGGCTCCCCTGTCGCAATCCTCACTTCTGACGGCGGCGAAGTAGATGCAAACCGGCGCTCCCTCCTTCGGCAAGATCGCGACCATGGTCCTGTTCGCGCTCTCGTGCTTCGGCCTGCTCCTCTTCCTGTGGCTGTCGTTCGGAGGCTCGATCCCGTTCGCGCCCCAGGGCTACCGGATCAAGGCGTCCTTCCCCTATGCCCAGGAGCTCGCGGCCCAGGCGGACGTGAGGATCGCCGGCGTCTCGGTGGGCAAGGTCATCTCGGTCGGGCTCGATCCCCAGGGCAACCGCACCCAGGCGACGATCCAGCTCGATAACCAGTTCGCGCCCCTGCACGCGGACGCCACCGCCCTCCTGCGCGAGAAGACGGTGATCGGCGAGACCTACGTCCAGATCAACCCGGGACCCGCGAGCGCGCACGCGATCCCGGACGGCGGCACGCTCGCGCGCTCCAACATCGTGCCCGCCGTCCAGCTCGACCAGATCTTCAACGCCTTCGATCCCACCACCCGGCGAGCCTTCCAGGTCTGGCAGCAGTCGCTCGCGCAGTCGATCGCCGGCAACGGCCAGAACCTCAACTCCGTCCTCGGCAACCTGCCCACCTTCGCCGCCGACGGCACCGACCTCCTGACCACGCTCGACATCGAGCACGCCGCCGTGCAGCGCCTGGTCCGGGGCGGCGGCACCGTGTTCGCCGCGCTGAGCCGGAACCAGGCCGCGCTCAGCAGCCTGATCACCAGTGGCGAGCAGACGTTCTCGACCACCGCCGCCAACGACAACGCGCTCGCGCGCAGCTTCGCCGATCTCCCGACCTTCCTGAACGAGACGAAGCTGACGATGGCCAAGCTCCAGACCTTCTCGACGAACACCGATCCGCTCCTCAAGCAGCTGATGCCGGTCGCGCGCGACCTCGGACCCACCCTGGCCTCGGTGCGCACCCTGTCGCCCGACCTGCGCTCGCTCTTCGTCAACCTCGATCCCCTGATCACCGCGTCGAAGACGGGGCTGCCCGCGCTTGCCTCGACCCTCGACGGCGCCACGCCCCTGCTCGGCAGCGTCGGCCCCTTCCTCGAGCAGCTCAACCCGATCGTGACCTGGCTCTCGCTGCACCAGCAGCTCATCTCCGACTTCTTCAGCATCGGCGGCGGGGCGCTGGCGGGCAAGACGACGTCCTTCTCGGGCGGCACCGGCCACTACCTGCCCCAGTACACGGCGGTGGGGGCCCAGTCGCTGGCGATCTATCCCACCCGTCTGCCCGGCAACCGCGGCAACACCTACCCGCCGCCCGTGGGCGGGCAGGGCGCGGCGCTCGGGCAACACGGGATCCCGCCCTCCTGGGACTGCAACAACACCGGCGCCCCCGGCGACGGGTCGATCCCGCCCGGGACCGGCTCGATTCCGTGCTGGGTCGCGCCGCCGCTCGGGAACCTGATCGGCGAGCCGACCAAGTCGGCGCAGATCCTGGCCGCCAACTACCCCGCTAAGTGATCGGCAGTCAGGCGGCGGCGATAGCCGCCGGCTGCGCCCCCTGGTCGCTGCGGGCGAGCGCGTCGAGCACGCTTGCCGCCAGCGTCTGATCCCCGGTGATCTCGAGCCCGTCCCGGCTTCCGCTCGGGGCGAAGGCGCGAATCCAGGCCTGCTCGGTTCCGGTGACGTGCGCCGTGGCGCCCGGGTCCGCACGCTCGGCGAGGTCGACCTCGCCGTTCGCGATGGTCAGCAGGTAGGAGAGGGTCCGCTGGCCGGGGCCCGCCTCGGTCACGAGGAGCTCGACCGACCCAGCGGACTGGTGGGACGGGCGCACGAGCCCGGGCGCGATGCGGATGATGGCGCCGATGTCGACGAGCTCGTTCTCGCGCGGCGAGCTCCAGGACCACTCGTAGCCCCAGCGGGCGAGCTCGCCCAGCACGGGCAGGAGCTCGCGGGCGCGCTCGGTGAGCTCGTAGTCGACGCGAGGCGGGACCTCGCGGAAGCGCTGCCGGGTGAGCATCCCGTCGGCAACCATGCGATTCAGCCGCGAGCGGAGCTGCTCGGTGGAGATACCCGGGAGGATGCGCTGGAGCTCGACGAAGCGGCGGGGACCGGCCGCTAGGTCACGGACGATCAGGAGCGTCCATTTGTCGCCGACCAGATCGAGCGCGCGCGCATCTGGCGACCATTGGTTGTACGGATGGCGTTTTGGTGGTGGTACTTGCGGCACAAGCTTTCCCTCCGGTGGACGACGTTATGGACCATCTTCCTGCTTAACGTACCCACATACAACGAAGTTCGACCTTCGCACGGTTATTTTGAACAGTTTTACGGTTTGATTGCGTTAGGGGTATTGCGGTGCTCGGTAGGCGCCGACAAATCGACTATGGGCAAAGTCATCGTTCTCGCGAAGCACCGGGCAACCCGCAGGATCAGGGGGGCTGCCCCTGCGCGCTGTGGAAGGCACGGGGCAACGGCGCCGATTTCGTTCTACTTCGATCCGTCCTGCCCGTTCTCCTACCTCGCCGCCGAGCGGGTCGAGCGCCGATTCTCCAGCGTGGAGTGGATTCCCGTGCCCGCCGGGGCGCTCCAGCTCGACGAGCCCTGGTCGGACGCCCGGGTCGCCCGCATGCTGCGGATGCTCGCCGAACGGCGCGCGGCCGAGCTCAGGCTTCCGCTCGTGTGGCCCGATCCCTTCCCTCCCTGGGGCCGAGCGGCACTTCGGGTCTCCGTCCACGCGTCCCGGGCCGGATTGGGACCGGCGTTCGCGATGGCGGCTTCGCGGCTCGCGTTCTGCGGGGGCTACGACCTCGAAGATCCCGTCAACCTAGCCGAGGCGGCGGCGGCAGCCGGGATCGGACTCCACGCGTGCCTGAGCGCGGCCCGGGATCCGGCCAACGACGAGCCGCTCTGGGCCAGCGCCCGCAGCCTGCTCGCGGCCGGCGTGACGCAGCTGCCGGCCCTCAAGCTCGGCCCGCGCTTCTTTGCCGGCGAGGCCAGTCTCGCCGAAGCCTCGGCGTGGTGGGCGCGTACGCCCGTCTTGGTCGCCGGCCGTCCCGGTTAGCGCGCCGCGCCCACGGCTAGGGCGCCGCGCCCACGGCTAGCGCGCCGCGCGCACGGTTAGACTCCGGCACGCTGAGCAAGGCACCCCACCGCATCTGGGGCGCCGTACGGCGCTTCTTTCACATCGCGTTCTCCTCGAACGTCACCGGGCTGTCGTCGATGCTCGCCTACGCGATGCTCCTGACCGTGATTCCGGTCGCCTTGCTCGGGCTCTTCGTGGCGGGCCAGGTCCTCAACAGCAGTGAGATCGAGCACAGCGTCCTTCGCGACCTGAGCGAGATCTTCCCGGGCGCGGCCAAGTCCACCCTGGCGCGGCTCCTCTCGCAGATCCGCGTCTCGACGACGAAGACGGGCGTCCTGGCGCTCGTGGCGTGTGTGTGGTTCGGAGCTTCGTTCTGGGGCGCCCTCGACACCGCCTTCGCCCGCATCTACGGCGTTCCCTGCCGCTCGTGGTGGGCCCAGAAGCGGTTCGGGCTCGCGATGCTCCTCGTGCTCCTCGTCTTCATGCTCTCGATGGTGGCGGCCCCGACGGTGGTCAGCTTGCTCCAGGCGGGGGCGCGGCAGCTGCCGTTTGACCTGGCGCGGTTGGGGCGGCTTGTGTACGGGATCTCGCTGGGTGGCGCGCTCCTGCTTCTGTTCGCGAGCCTGTGCGTGATCTATCGGGCCGTGCCCAACCGCCCGATCCCCTGGCGAGCGGTGTGGCCGGGGGCCGCGAGCGCAACCGTGGTGATCGCGCTCGTCGCGCTTGTGTTTCCGCTCTACCTGACGCAGATCTCGACCATCGCCCAGTTCGGGACGACGATCGTCTTTGTCCTCATCGTCCTCGCCTGGTTCTACGTCCTCGCCATCGTCATCCTCGGCGGCGGGGTGCTGAACTCGATGCGCCTGCCGGCGCCGGTGGTGGCCGTGGCAGATCCCTCGGAGACCCCGCCGGTCGAGGCCGCCGCCGCCAAATAAAGGCGGCGGAGCCGCCCCCTTAAAAGATTTACGCTCAAGACCGCCGGCGCCGATGTCGACAGGGGGCGTAAAGGGGGTTTGTCACGCGCCTACGCGTTGCAGTGGTGTTGGGGGTCGCCGGGCTCGTGCTGGCACCTTGCGCGCGGGCCGAGACGGCGGGTTCGTGGAGCGCTCTGCCCTCGATGGCGGCGGCGCGGTATGGCCTGGTGGCGGTCGCGCTGGTCTCGCCGCCGCCGGTGCCCGCGCCGGCGGCCATCTCGGGGCCGTGGATTCAGGACGGCCCAACGGGAACGGTTCGCGTCGGAGACACGATCAGCGGAAACCGCGGCAACTGGAGCGATCCCTACTCGATCATCCCGCTGTTTGTCTATCAGTGGCAGGCGTGCCGATCCACATGCGAGAACGTCGGCCCGGCGCGTTGGAACCAGTGGGGCTCGACGTACGCGGTCACCGCGGCCGACGTCGGCGCCGCGCTTCAGCTGGTGGTCACCGCGAGCGACGGCGGGCAGAGCGTGACCACGGTTTCGAACCGCCTCAGCCCTGTAATCGCCCCCGGGTTCCATCTCGGGCCTCCCGAGACGCTGATTTCGCTGATCCCCGGCTTGATGCTCGGGCATCCGGTCGTGCTGGGGATTGGCGTCGGGCGCGACGACGCGAGCGGCGCGGGCACGGTCAGTTACCGCGTGTGGGACCCGACCCCGAGGCCGTACCCGGCCTTCGCTCCGCTGACCGGGGTCCTGTACTTCGCGGACGGTCAGCGCACGGCGGTCATCGACGTCCCGACCCAAGACCACGCCGTCCCCATCCTCCCGACCTCACTCGAAGTCCAGCTCTACCACGGATCTCCGCTCAGCGTGGTCGCCCCGTCTCAGGTCACCGTTCCCCTGAGCGACCCGGCGGCCTTCGCCCGCGACGCGCGTAACCCGCTGGGCCTGGGCGCGGATTTGCGGACGGCGGCAAATCCTCTCGCCGGCGCGCGGTTCTTCGCCGACTACTTCCACAGCCTGCCCGGGCGCCAGGCGCTGGTGTGGAGCGCGAGCAATCCGCGGGCCGCGGCCAAGGTGGCGGTGGTCGCGCGCGAGCCGAACGTTCAGCGCTTCGGCGCGTGGAACGGCCCCTACCCGGGATGGAACGTAGCGAGCTACCTGGACCGCGCGGTCGCCGAGGATCCCGGATCGGTGCCGATGATCTCGACGTATCGGGTCGTCAGCGGGCATTGCGGTCACTGGTCCGATCCCCCGTTGGCTCAGTCGGCCTATCACACCTGGATCACGAGCCTGGCGGAGGGCATCGGGGCCCATCGCGCGGTCTTGTTCCTGGAGATGGACTCGCTGATCACGGCTGGGTGCCTGTCGCCGGCGGGCGTGACGGTGCGGATGCACGAGCTCCACGACGCGGTCAGTGTGCTGTCGAACGACCCTCACCTCGTTGTCTATCTTGATGCGGGAGCTGCTGACGCGCTGCCGGCTCCGTATGCCGCGGGCCTGCTGCGCCGGGCCGGGGTGGCGCAGATCCGGGGCTTCTTCCTCAACTCCACCCATTTTGACTGGACCTCGCGCGAGATCCGCTACGGCAAGCAGATCTCGCGCCTGGTGGGTGGCAAGCACTTCGTTGTCAATACGGCCGAGAACGGTGAGGGGCCGTTGCGCCCGCGCCATGTCGCCAAGCAGGGGAACGAGGTGCTGTGCGACCCGGTGGGGCGGGGGCTGGGGCCGTTGCCTACGGCTCAGACCGGCTATCCGAAAGTTGACGCCTTTGCCTGGATCGCCAATCCGGGGGTGTCGGGCGGGCAGTGCCGGGCCGGGGCGCCGCCGTCAGGCGTGTTCTGGCCGGCGCTGGCGCTGGAGCTGGTCCACCATGAGGACTTTCGGGTGCGGTAGCGCTTAGGGCGAGACCAGGCCGGCGAGGATCAGCTCGTCGAGGGGCGCGGTCCGCTCCTCGTCTGGGAGATCCTGGGCCTTGGGCTCGGGAACGGGCGTGACCGTCGGCAGGTGCTCGAAGTCCTCGACCTCGGAGCAGATCGCGTCGAACCCGGGGTGCTCGTCGGTGGGGATCTGCGTGTTGCTCATGGCGCTCCCTTCGTGTCTCGTCAGCCCATCGTAGCTCGCCGGCGGGCCTCGTGTTAGGTTGGCGACTGCGGACGTGGCCGGCACGGAAACGGAAACCCAGCTTCACGGAGGGCGCCTCATCGCTCAGCGCCTGCGCGCGCACGGGGTGAGCAAGCTCTTCACCCTCTCGGGCGGCCACATCTTCCCGATCTATGACGGGTGCCGGGCCGAGGGGATCGACATCGTTGATGTCCGACATGAGCAGACCGCCGTGTTTGCCGCCGAGGGCTGGGCCAAGGTGACGCGGACGATCGGGGTCGCGGCCCTCACCGCCGGCCCGGGCGTCACCAACGGCATGAGCGCGATGGCATCCGCGTCGCAAAATCACTCGCCGGTGCTGGTACTGGGCGGGCGGGCGCCGCAGTTCCGCTGGGGGCAAGGCTCGCTTCAGGAGATCGACCACGTCCCCTTCGTGCGCCCGGTGACCAAGCTCGCGGCCACCTCGGAGAGCACGGCCGAGATCCCCGGTCTGGTGGACGACGCGATCGCGGCCGCGATGGCGCCGCCCTCGGGGCCGGCGTTCCTGGACTTTCCGTTGGACCATGTGTTTGGGGAGGCGGTGGTTCCGGAGTCGGGGGCTGGGGCGGGTTTGGGTGTGGGTTTGGGGCCGGGCGTGGCGGCCGCGGGGTTGCTTGAGGCCTCCCGCCGGGCCGGGGCGGACGCGCGCGCGATCGACCGCGCGGCCGCGCTCCTGCGCGACGCCGAGCGCCCGGTGATCATGGCCGGGACCGGGCTCTACTGGGGCCACGGCGAGGAGGCGCTGCTCGCGCTCGCCGAGCGGCTGCGGATCCCGGTGTTCTTGAACGGACTCGCCCGGGGCTGCGTGCCTGCCGACCACGAGCTCTTCTTCTCACGCGCGCGTGGCGCCGGGCTCTCGGGCGCGGACGTGGCCATCGTCATCGGCGTACCGCTCGACTTCCGGCTCGGGTTCGGCGCCGCCTTCGGGGCTGAGACCGAGATCGTCGTGGTGGAGACGGCCGAGCCCGAGCGCGATCAGCCGCGGGCGGTGGCGGCCGAGCTCTATGGGGCGCTGCCGGCGACGTTGGGGGCGCTGGTGGTCGGGGCGGGCGGTGGCGCGGGTGGGGCGGGCGACCTGGCGGGTCGCGAGCGCTGGATCGCCTCCCTACGCGCGATCGAGGACGAGAAGCGCGCGGCCGAGGCGGTCGAGTCCGCCGATCCGCGGGCGCCGCTTCACCCCATGCGCGTCTACGCCGAGCTCGCGCCGATGCTCGACCGCAATGCCGTGATCGTGTGCGATGGCGGTGACTTCGTCTCCTACGCCGGCCGGCTGATCGACGTCTACGAGCCCGGGTGCTGGCTGGATCCCGGCCCCTTCGGATGTCTGGGCAGCGGTCCCGGCTACGCCCTCGCCGCGAAGCTCGCCCACCCCGGCCGCCAAGTCGTGCTGATGGTGGGGGACGGGGCGTTCGGGTTCGCGGGGCTTGAGTACGACACCCTCGTGCGGCACGGGGTGAACGTGGTCGGCGTCATGGGCAACAACGGCATCTGGGGCCTCGAGAAGCACCCCATGGAGATGCTGTACGGCTACTCGGTCGCCGCCGAGCTCCGGCCCGAGACGCGCTACGACCTGGTCGTCGAGGCGCTCGGCGGCTACGGCGAGCTCGTGCGCGAGCCGGCCTCGCTCCGGCCCGCGCTGGCGCGCGCGTTCGAGGCCGGGAAGCCCGCGCTCGTGAACGTGCTCACCGATCCGAACGTGGCGTATCCGCGGCGGACGAACCTGGGGTAGGGGGTGGCGGCTTTTAAGCCGCAAATATCGGCTTAAAAGCGTCCACGTCAGCGTGGGCGGGCTCGGGCGCGCCGACACCCCGCCAAACCGCCCGTTAACGAAAGCCGCCCACTTCATGTGGGCGACTTCCGATCCAGGTTGGCCCATTGGGACGGGCAGGGGTACGTGCCAAAGGGCCTGGTTTCGGGTGGCTCAGACGGCGGGAGGCGCCGGTGTTTACGGCTATCGCCTGAGCCTATGCACCGGAATCGAATTCAGAATCGAACCTTTTCCCGGCAGGACTGCATCATGGACCTTTTGATCGGTTTCATCAATCGAACATGTGTTTAGGTAGCTTCCCTCTATACGTCTGCGGTTTTTCCCCAGCTTAGGCCTGGGGGTCACCGCGGACCGGACCCCGCCGCGAACGCGAGCGCGGCGCCGCGGAGAATGTCGTGCTCAGAGACCTCGATCTCCTCGAGCTCGAACAGACGCATGATCTCGGCGAGAATCGCGGCGCCGGCGACGATGGTCGGGGCGCGATCTGGATGCAGCCCAGGCACCTGGCGGCGCTCGCTCAGCGGCAGCGCCGCGAGGCGCGCAAGCAGGCGCTCGCACTCCCCGCGCCTGAGCAGGTAGCCGTGCACGCGGTTCGGGTCGTAGGGCTCGAGATCCTGGGCGACGGCGGCGAGCGAGGTGGGAGTGCCGGCGACCGCGATGGCATGCTCGACCCGGCACCACTGCTCGGGCACGGCGGCGGCGATGATCGAGCGCACGTCGGCGGCGAGCGCGTCGAGCTCCTCGCGCAGCGGCGGGTCGTGATGCAGGTGGCGCTCGGTCTGGCGCACGGCGCCGGCCTGGGTCGAGACGTGAAAGCGGGCCTCGCGACCGTGGCCGATCACGAACTCGGTCGAGCCCCCGCCGATGTCGGTCACGAGCGTCGTCGTCCGGTCCTCGGGGTCGCGCTCGCTCGTGGCGCCGAGGAAGGTGAGGCGCCCTTCCTCCTCGCCGTCGAGGATCTTCGCGTCGAGCCCGTAGCGGTCGCGGAGCATCGCTGCGAACTCCTCGCCGTTGGCGGCGTCGCGCACGGCGCTGGTCAGGACCGCCACGCGCCGCTCGGCGTGGTACTCGTCGATGATGCGCTGGTAGTCGTCGAGCGTGGCCAGGACCCGCTTGATTGCCTCGGGGTCGAGCCTCCCGTTGGCGTCGACGCCGGCGCCGAGCCGCGTGATCCGCGTCTCGCGTGTGACCTGGCGGGTGACGCGTCCGTCCTCGACGTCGGCGACGAAGAGGCGCGTCGAGTTGGTCCCGACGTCGACGACGGCGATCCTCATGCGGTGCCGCCGGCCGCGCCCGCCCCGCCGGCCGCGCCCGCCCCGCCGGCCGCGCCAGCCCCGCCGGCCGCGCCCGCCGCGCCCGTCGGGACGGAGACGCCGACCGCGTTCACCTGGTGCGGCATCACCCGTCCCGCCAGCCCGGCCAGCAGGTTCTCGACCGCGAGCTCGGTCATCCGCTCGCGGGCGGTCGTGGTCGCGGACCCGATGTGGGGCGTGACGAGGAGATTCGGCGCGGCCAGCAGCGGGTCGTCGGGGGACAGCGGCTCCGGGTCGGTGACGTCGAGCGCGGCGCCGGCGATCTTCCCTTGCCGTAAGGCGCTCAGCAGCGCGACCTGATCCACGATCGGCCCGCGCGCCGTGTTGACGAGGATCGCCGTCGGCCGCATTCGCGCGAGCGCGCGCGCGTCGATCAAGCCACGGGTCGCGGGCGTGAGCGGGCAGTGGAGGGAGACGAAGTCCGAGCGCTCGAGCACGGACTCGAGGGGCAGACCCGAACGGCTGCTTGACCCCGTGGAGAGCACCTCCATCTCGAACCCGCGCGCGCGGGCGGCCACGGCGCGGCCGATGCGTCCGAGGCCGACGATCCCCAATGTCGCGCCGTGCACGCTCACCCCGAGGTGGCGTGCGGGCTCGAACGTGAGCCAGTCGCCGTCGCGGACGGCTTGAGCGGCCTCGGAGAGCCCGCGGGCGGCGGCGAGCAGGAGCGCGAACGCGAGGTCGGCGGTGGCGTCGGTGAGGACATCGGGAGTGTTGCCGACCGGAATCCCGCGCGCGGTGGCGGCTGCGATGTCGACGTTGTCGGTGCCGACGGCGTAGTTGGAGATGGCGCGCAGCCGAGGGGACCGCTCGATGAGCTCGGCGTCGACGGCGTCGGTCAGCTGCGAGAGCAGGCCCTCGGCTCCGGCGGTGCGGGCGAGGAGCTCGTCGCGCGGGGGCGGAAGCCGGTCCTCCCAGATCTCGGTCTCGTGCTCGACCTGGAGGCGCCCCAGAGCGGGGCCGGGGAGGTGGCGGGTCACGAAGACGCGAGCCATCGGGGGATTGTGTCTGATGGCGGCCCATCCGATCCGGCCCGTTCGCTACCGTAACGCGAGCCGCTGGCGTGCCCGCGTCAAGGCCGCCCGTTTCGAGGGTCGCGCCGTGACCCCGGCGCGCGCGAACTCGGCGACGCCGCAGCGGCCGGACCGCCCCCACCACCGTCGATGTCTTCCACCGCGCTCGAACCATGTGGCTGATCCCCCACTCCCGCGCGGGGGCGCTGTGGCGCTTCGCGCTGGCCGCCTTCGTCGTGATCGCCTGCGTGGCGGCGACGACCGCGGTCGCGGGCCTGCTCCAGTTCAAGCAGTTCGCCACCTACTTGTCGGCCACGCCCGCGCTCAAGAACGCCCAGGTGGTGATCCCGAATCCGGGCGAGCCGCAGACGATCCTCATCATCGGGTCCGATCACCGGGCCGGGACGTCGTTCGGCTCCTCGAACACGGACACGATGATGCTCGTCAGGCTCGACCCGAGCTCCTCGACGATCAATGTGATGTCGATCCCGCGCGACCTGAAGGTCCAGATTCCGGAGGCCGGGGGGCTCGCGACCTCCAAGCTCAACAGCGCCTACTCGATCGGGGGCCCGAACCTGCTCGAGTCGGTGATCAAGAAGAACGTGTTCCCGGGACTCAAGATCAACCACATCGTCGACGTCAACTTCGGCGGGTTCCAGGACCTCGTGAACGCGATCGGGTGCGTGTACACCGACGTCGATCATCGCTACTACAACAACACGGCTCAGACCGGCTACTCGAGCATCGACCTCAACGCCGGATATCAGAAGCTGTGCGGACCCGACGCGCTCTCGTTCGTGCGCTTCCGCCACACCGACAGCGACATCGTCCGCAACGCGCGCCAGCAGGACTTCATCCGCTGGGCCAAGGATCAGTACGGCGTGACCGCCCTGGTCTCGAATCGCGACACGCTGCTGAAGATCTTCGGCAAGCACACCCAAACCGACCGCAGCCTCCACACGACCGACGGGCTCATCAACCTCTTCAACCTGGTCGCCTTCTCCGCTGGGCACACGATCAAGCAGCTCGCCTTCCCGGCCATCCTCCTCCCGTGTCCGGTGACCGCGACGGGTCAGACACCGTGCTACGTCAGCGCGGATCCGTCGGCCGAGGCGAACGTCTACTCGAAGTTCATGACGCCGACCATTGCACCGGCCACCGCGGCGGCACCGGTCGTGGCCGCCAAGCGTCACCGGAGCCCGTCCGCGCAGGCTCTCGGCCTGGCCGCCGATCCGGCCGACGGCAAGTCCCAGGCCAAGGCGCTCGGAAACGCCGGCCTCACCGTGTACTACCCGAAGCTCATCGACTCCAGCTCGCAGTACTGCATGGACGTGACCGCCAACTGCTACGAGCCGCCGAACCCGACCACCGTCTACGTGGGCGCTTACCCGCGCGCGTACGTGCTCCACGACCCGAGCGGGCAGCCGCATGCCGCCTACCGCCTGACGCTCGTCGTCAATTCCGCCCTGGGCGAGTACTACGGAGTCCAGGGCACGACGTGGCGGACGCCGCCGATCCTCAAGACCCCCCAGCAGACGCGCATCGTGCACGGCAAGAAGCTGCTCGTCTATCTCAACGGGCATCACATCACGCTCGTCGCGTGGCGCACGCCGCAGGCCGCCTACTGGATCTCGAACACGCTCAACGACGCGATCAGCAATGGGGCGATGCTGGCCATGGCCGGGTCGCTGACCAAGGCCGGGCCCTAGACCAGAAGTTCGGGCTAGGCGGCGGCGGTCTCGACGGCCACAGCGGGCTCGGCGGCGGGCGCCTCGGGCACCTGGGTCCCGCCCGCCCGCCGCCTGCCGAGGACGCGGGGCATCCCGAAGGCGGCGACCAGGGCCCCCGCGAGCGCGAGTCCCGCCGCCACCGCGAAGGCGACGTGGAAGCCGCTCGTGAGCGCCACGTTGAAAGCGTGGGGGCCAGAACCGGCATGGCGCAGGTCGCTGTTGGTGCGCGCGGTGGCGATCGCGGCCAGGACGGCGAGGCCGAGCGCGCCGCCGACGAGGCGGGAGGTGTTGACGAGGGCGGACGCGAGCCCCGCCTCGCGCGCCGCGACGCCCTGCGTGGCGGCGATGGTGGAGGGCACGAATGAGAACGGGATGCCGATGGCCACGAGCAGCGACGGCGCGAGAACGTCGCTGAAGTAGCCGCCGTTGACGGCGACGCGGGTGAAGAGGATGAGCCCGGCGGCTTGCGCGAGCATGCCCGCGATCAGCATCGGCTTGGCTCCGATCCGCAGCACGTAGCGCGAGGCGAGCACGGAGCCGCCGACGATGCACAGGGTCATGGGGAGGAAGGCGAGCCCGGCCTTGATGGCCGAGTAGCCGAGCACCTCCTGCAGGTAGAGCGAGACGAAGAACCACATCGCGAACGAGGCGGCGCCGACGAAGAGGACGACGACGTTGGCGGCGCTGAGCGTGCGCGAGGCGTAGATGCGCAGCGGCATGAGCGGCGCCTTGGCGAAGCGGCCCTCGATGGCGAGGAAGACGAGGAGGAGGCCGACTCCGGCGCCGAGGAGGGCGAGGGTCGAGGCCGTGCCCCACCCGGTCACGTCGGTGCGGACGATCCCGAGGACGAGGAGCGAGAGCCCGACGGTCGCGCTGACCGCGCCCGCGAGGTCGAAGTTCTTCGCCCGCGCGGGCGCCCGACCCTCGGCCACGTACAAGGTGGTGAGGACGGCGGCGGCGAGGCCGATGGGCACGTTGATGAAGAGGATCCAGCGCCAGCCGACGACGTCGGTGAGGATGCCGCCGAGGAGCACGCCCGCGGCCCCGCCGGCACCGCCCATCGCGCCCCAGATGCCCACGGCGCGGTTGCGTTCGGCGGGCTTGGTGAAGGTCGTGGTGATGATCGTGAGCGAGGCGGGGGCGACGACGGCCGCGCCGAGCCCCTGGATGGCGCGGGCGGCGATGAGCATGACCTGGTTCTGGGCGAAGCCGCCGGCGAGCGAGGCGAGCGCGAAGAGCACGAGGCCGCCCACGAACACGCGGCGGCGGCCGATGAGGTCGGCCGCGCGCCCGCCGAGGAGGAGGAAGCCGGCGAAGGTGACCGTGTAGGCGTTGACCACCCACTGCAGGTCCTGCTCTGAGAAGTGGAGGCCGTGGCGGATGGCCGGGAGGGCGACGTTGACGACGGAGACGTCGAGGATGACCATGAACTGGCCGAGGCAGGCCAGGATCAGGGTCGCGGTGAGGTGCGGATGGGACGCCTTGATGCCCGGGATGTCCGCACCGTTCGCTTCGCTTCCACGCTTGTCGACGGTTTGTGCGATAGTCGAATCACCGTAGCAGATGTACGATGATTGTCGTACAATGAGTCTTGGTCGAACGATGGAGACAGAGATTCTCAAAGACGCCGGGGTGCCGGGGACGGCCGAGCCGGCGTCCGGCCAGCTCGAGATCACGGCGGTGCTCCACGCCCTCAGCGACCCGGTCCGGCTTCAGATCGTGGCCAAGCTGAGCGACGGCTCCGAGCACACGTGCGGGAGCATCGAGCTCCCGGTGACCAAGTCAACGTGCACCCACCACTTCCGGGTTCTCCGCGAAGCCGGCGTGATCCACCAGCGCCAGGAGGGCACCTCGCGCTTCAACTCACTGCGGCGGCCCGACCTCGAGGCCCGCTTCCCGGGTCTGCTCGATACCGTGCTGCGCGCCGCGGGCGGCTCGTAGCACGGAGCCCTGTCAGTGACCGGCTAGTGCCGCGCCGAGTTGCGGCGGTAGCTGCGGACGGCGTGGGTGAGGGCCGCGCCGCTGCTCGCCGCGGTAAGGGTGGGCGAGCCGCCGTAAGTGAGGATGTACTCGGTCTTCGCGTGAGGCGAGACGTGGAAGGTCACGGTGCCGTTGCCCCGGGTGCGCGCCCGCGCGACGACCGAGGTGGCGACCGCGCCGGGCGAGCGGCGGACGAGGGTCACGAGCTGGCCGGCCACACCGGAGCCGCTCGAGTTGGCGAGATGTCCGGTGAGGGTGACCGTCGACCTGGTGGCCCGCGCGCTCATCCGCAGCGTCGCCTTGTCCAGGCTCGAGAGCGCCACGGTCTGGCTGCCGGCGGGCCCGTACAGGGTCAGCGTTCCCGAGCTTCCGGGCTGGCCGGTGATCGTGAGCTGGCAGCTCGATCCCGCCGCGAGCTGGCAGCTCGAGGGCGAGACCTGCCAGTTGCCCGAGCCGCGCGTGATCTGAGCGGCCAGGCTCATGCTCATCCCCGGCGCGGTGACCGTGACCTGACCCGCTCCGGCGCCGCGCGGGAGCTGGAGGGAGGAGGCGGAGAGGGCGAACTGCAGCGACTGGGAGATCTCGGCCCAGGTGGGCGAGAGCAGCGCGTCGGCCTGGCCCACGCCCGTGGCGGTGTCGCCGCCGACGAAGATCTCGGCGAGCGACGGGCCGTCGAGGGTGTTGGGGGCGTAGGCGGCGCCCATGACCAGGGGCGCGGCGAAGGGGTAGAGGGTGTCGTCGCGGTGTCCCCAGCATCCGGACTGATTGTTGTAGGTGCAGTCGATGTTCCCCGAGCCGATGCCGTCGTCGTACATCCACATGAAGTCGGCGATCAACGCGGAGGCGGTGCCGCCGGCCCAGTTGGCCGACAGGGCGCTGCCGTTGTAGAGATTCGGGTTGGGATCGAGGTCCGCGAGCGCCCCGACCATGGCCGCGGCGTTGAGCGCGCCCGAAAGCCCGCCGGCGGGCATGAGCCCGCGGGCGGTGCGCTCGAGGTTGGCGAGGACGAGGAGCTGCTGGGGTACGCTGAGCGAGTTGTAGTTGGGGGGCAGAACCATGGGCTGCACACCTTCGGCGGCGCGGGCGGCGTTGATGTCGGCCCCGACGGAGACCTCGCACGTGATGCTGAGCTCGTTGGCGCCGCACGCCTGCTCGGTGGCGGGGCTGAGCTGGCGGTTGGCGGTCGGATCGCCGGAGACCGCGTGGCTGACGAGGTCGGTGGTGACGCGCGGGCCGGAAACGAGGTGGCTGGGTCCGGTAAGGACGCCGGCGAAGGCGGACTCGGAGAACGCGAGCACGAGCACGAGCGCGAAGACCAGCGCGAAGACCGCGAGGATGGTCTTCGAGGAGAACTTGGAATTCGCTGCAAATGGGGCTGACATGACTCACTGGCTCCTGTCGTCCGGGGGCTCGAGCGGCCTCCGGTCTTGCTCTGTAGCTGTGGTCTCGACAGGCCGCGTGAGTTGCTTCCGACGCCCGCCCGCGGCTGGACAAATGACGGGTGTAAAGGGGGTGTCCGCGAGCCCCCACTTGCGCCCCCGCCCCAACGTTGATCAAATATCGAACGTGACCGCGACGCTCGAGATCGAGTCCCGGCGGCTCGGCCGCTCCGGGGTCGAGCTGCCTCGCGTGGCGCTTGGGTGCGGGAACTTCGGCGGGGTCGGGTCGTCCCCCGGCTACTTCGGGCAGGGCCTGAGCGAGGATCAGGCGCTGGCGCTCATGGACGCGGCGTGGGCGCTCGGCATCACCCACTTCGACACCGCCGACGCCTACGGGGGCGGCCGCAGCGAGCAGGCCATCGGTCGCTGGATCGCCTCGCGCGGCCTGACGCCGCAGCTCACGACCAAGACCTACAACCCGATGGCGGCCGGCGCCGACCACGGGCTCGCGCCGGCGCGGATCGAGCGCCAGCTCCGCTCGAGCCTCGAGCGCCTCGGAGTCGAGAGCGTCGAGCTCTACCTCGCGCACGACTTCGATCCCGACGTTCCGCTCGCCGACACGCTCGGGGCGTTCGACGAGCTCGAGGCCGCGGGGAGCATCCGCGCCTACGGCGTGAGCAACTTCGACTCCGGCCGGCTCGAGGCGGCCCTGGCGGCCGGCACCCCGGAGGCGATCCAGAACGCCCACTCGCTGCTCGAGCGCGAGGATGAGCCGCGCCTACTCCCGCTGTGCGCGGAGCGGGACGTCGCCTACGTCGCCTTCGGGCCGCTGTCCGGCGGATGGCTCACGGGCAAGTACCGCCGCGGCCGGGCCTTCCCGGCCGGGTCGCGCATGACGCAGCGGCCCGAGCCCTACCAGCGGCTCGTGACCGAACGGACGTACGACGCGCTCGAGCGGCTGGAGGACGTCGCGCGTGAGCGCGGGATGTCGATGGCGGGACTCGCGCTCGCGTGGCTCCTGGCCGACGAGCGGGTCGGGCAGATCGTCATCGGCCCGGGCCGCCCCGAGCACCTCGAGCCGGTGCGCGAGGCGCTCTCCGCGCCGCCGCTGAGCGGCGCCGAGCGGGACGAGCTCAGCGGAGCATTCGCGGCCTGATGCGCGTCCTCATCCTCTCCCACGACGACGTGCGCGCGACGCTCGACCCCGCCGCCTGCCTCGAGGCGATGGCCGAGGTGCTCGCAGCGCGCGCCCGCGGCGAGGCCTACATGCCGCTCCGCTCGGTCATGGCGGCGCCCGGGGCGGCCGGGTTCATGGGCCTGATGCCGGCCTGGCGGGGTGACGGGGAGTCGCCGGCGACCTTCGCGCTCAAGGCCGTGTGCGTGATGCCGGGGAACCCCGCCCGAGGCCTCGACGCGCACCAGGGCGTGGTCACGCTCTTCGACGGGGAGACCGGCCGGCCCACGGCGATCCTTGATGCCTCGGCGATCACGGCGATCCGGACCGCCGCCGTGACCGCCCTCGCCACCCGGGTCCTCGCGCGCGCGGACGCGCGCAAGCTGGCCATCGTCGGGGCGGGGGTGCAGGCGGCGGCCCACATCGAGGCGCTCCTGGGGGTGCGCGACTTCGACAGCGTCCGGGTGTACGCGCCGACG
>JAXDGF010000325.1:0-5764 GCA_034665165.1 Solirubrobacteraceae bacterium
CTGTGCACGCGTTCGGGTCCGGGCAGGGCGTCGCCGCGCGCGGTCGAGATCGCCCGGCGCGCCTCGTCGAGGCCGCTGGCGGCGAGGCCGTGGGCCTGGTCGATGGCGCGCGAGACGTCGGGATCGACGCCGCGGTCGTGGGCGAGCAGTCGGGTGCTCTCGAGCTGGAGCGCGAGCGCGGAGAGGGTATGGGCGAGGACGTCGTGCATCTCGCGCGCCAGGCGCCCGCGCTCGGCCGCGGCCGCCGCCCGCGCCTCGGCCGCCTTCGAGGCCTCGAGCGCGAGGTGCTGCTCCTTCATGCGGCGCATCTGGCGCATGACCAGGAACCACGGCACGGCGCCGATGAGAGTTCCCACGGCTTGGCCCCATTTGTTGGTGACCCCGGCGACGGATCCGAGAATGACGAGGTTCAGGCCGAGGACGACAGGACCAACAGTGCGATCCAGCCGCATGGCGGACACGATCGCGACGTAGTACGGCGTCGCCTCCCACAGGCCGTTGGGCTGGACGGCGGCGAGGACGGCGGCGGCGATGGTGATCGCGGCCAGGGCCCCCACCCGCGTCCACGGCCGCACGGCGGAGCGCGGGTTGGAGACGACGATGGCCGCCACCAACACCACGAGCGCGAGCAGAACGCCGAGACCGCGACCCTGGAGTCCCGGGTGTGGGCTCGTCGTCGTCGTGCCCACGATGATGAGCACGAAGTAGCCCAGGCCGAGGAGGCGCAGGAACAGGACCTCCGTGGGCACCGGCTCGCCGGGCGTCGTCCAGATGCCGTAGCAGGCGTAGGCGCGCCAGGCCCGTCGGGCAAGCGACATCATGACCACAAACGATAAGCCCCAAGCGCGTATCCGTCATCGGCGCGCGGGTGGAAACAAAGCACCGCCGAGTCCACCCTGAGGTGGAGACGAAATCTCCCCCCTCAGGCCGATGACGGACAGGACGGCGACACCTAGCCTGTCGGGGCATGATCACCAACTCGCTCGACGTCGCCGTCGCCCAGCGCCGCGCCGCCGCCATCGACCGCCCCGACGCGGTCATCGAAGTCTCAGGCCTGCGCAAGAGCTACGGCGAGCACGAGGCCGTCGCCGGCATCGACCTCGAGGTCTTCCGGGGCGAGATCTTCGCCTTCCTCGGCCCCAACGGCGCCGGCAAGACGACGACGGTCGAGATCCTCGAAGGGTTCCGCGGCGCCACCGCCGGAAAGGTAGAGGTCCTCGGGGCCGATCCGGCCCGCGCGAAAAGGCGCGCGAACAGGGCCTGGCGCGAGCGGATCGGCATCGTCCTCCAGGAATCCGCGCCGGAACCGGGCCTGACCGTCCGCGAGTGCCTCGAGCTCTTCGCGGGTTATTACCGAGCTCCGCGCCCGATCGAGGAAACCATGGAGCTCGCCGGCTTGACTGAGGTGAGCTCACAGCGCGCGACCGAGCTCTCAGGGGGCCAGCGCCGCCGGCTCGACGTCGCCCTCGCGCTCATCGGCGACCCCGAGCTGATCTTCCTCGACGAGCCGACGACCGGCTTCGACCCGAGCGCACGCCGCGCCGCCTGGTCCGTCATCGAGGGTCTCAGAGACCTCGGCAAGACCGTGTTCCTCACCACGCACTACATGGAGGAGGCCGAGCGCCTCGCCGACCGGATCGCGATCATCGCCGCGGGGCGGATCATCGCCCAGGGAACGCCGCGCACGCTCGGCGGGCGCGACACCTCAGCGGCCCGGATCACCTTCACCATGCCCACCGGCACCGACGCCGCCGCCGATCTCCCCCCGCTCCTCGCCGAGCGCGCCGAGCCACAGGGGGACGGTCGCGTCGCCTTGACCAGCGCCGGCGTCGCCGCCGACCTGCACGCCCTCTCGGGCTGGGCCCTCGAGCGCGACCTCGAGCTCGCCGACCTCGAGGTCCGCCGCGCCACCCTCGAGGACGTCTACCTCGAGCTCGTCGCCCAAACCCAAGAGATCGGAGGCCGGCCATGACGCCCCAAGCCACCCCCGCCGCCCAGGGCCCCCTCGCCCTCCTTCTCCACCAGGCCCGCTACGACACCTTGGCGAGCATGCGCAACCCCCGCGCGCGTTTCTTCACCTTCATCTTCCCGATCCTCCTGCTCGTCATCTTCTCGAGCGTGTTCGGGCTCGGTCACACAACCATCGTCGACGGAACCCGCGTCTCCTACTCCCGCTTCTTCGTCGGCGGCATCATGGCCATGACCATCATCACCGCCGCGTACGCCGGGCTCGTCATCACCATCGCCACGGCCCGCGAGGCCGGCGTGCTCAAGCGCCGGCGGGCGACGCCCGTCCCGCCCGCGGTCCTCATCGGAGGCCAAGCCCTCTCGACCCTCGCCACCGCCGCCATCACGCTGACGCTGCTTCTCGTCGTCACCCGGATCGGCTACGGCGTCGGCTTCTCGGTCGGCACGCTCGCGGCCATGGCGATCGCCGCCGTCGTCGGGACCCTGACCTTTGCCTGCCTGGCCTACGCGGTCGCGGGTTTGATCCCCTCGCCCGACGCGGCCCAGCCCATCGTCCAGGCCACGATGCTCCCGCTCTACTTCATCTCCGGGGTGTGGATCCCGACCGCGAGCCTCTCACCCGCGCTGCGCCACATCTCCGAGATCTTCCCCATCGAGCACCTCGCGGCGGCGCTTCATCTGGCCTCCGTGCGCGGCTCGTTCACCTCCGCTCTCGCGCCGCAGGACCTGCTCGTCCTCGCTCTCTGGGCGCTCGCGAGCGCAGTCTTCGCCACCCGTCGCTTCAGCTGGTTGCCCGCGACGGCAAGCGCATAAGCATCACTATCCACGGATCGCACGGACCAGGAGCTACGCCATGCTGAAATTCACCCGTTGGTGCATCGCCCATCGCCGTCCCGTCGTCGTCGCCTGGATCGCCGTCGCGGTCCTCACCACCGTCCTCGCGGGCGCGGCGGGGCGCAACTACGCGACCGACTTCAGCCTCCCGGGCACCGAGTCCCAGCATGCGGTCGATCTCCTGGGCAAGGAGTTCAAGGCCCAGGCCGGCGACGTCGACACGGTCGTCTTCCACACCTCCCAGGGCACGATCGACTCTCCGGCCGTGCGCACGGCGATGGCCAAGCTCCAAACCGAGCTGACCGGCGATCGGCACGTGGTCAGCGTGATCAGCCCGTACACCTCGCGCGGCGCCGTCCAGGTCTCGAAGGACCGCGGCACCGCCTTCTTCGCCCTCAACTTCGACAAGCGCGCCAACAACCTCCCCAATAACACGGGCAAGCCGATCCTCAACCAGGTCGGTGCCGTCCACGTCCCCGGCCTGCAAGTCGCCGCGGGCGGGCAGGTGATCGAGCAGGCCGAGGGCTTCAGCATCGGCCCGGCCACCATGGTCGGCGTCATCGCCGCCCTGGTGATCCTTCTCATCACCTTCGGCTCGCTCATCGCCGCCGCGATGCCACTGGCCACGGCCGGCCTCGGGCTCATCACCGGGGTGGCCCTGATCGGGCTCGCGACGCACATCACGAGCATGTCGAACGTCTCGCCCGAGCTCGCGCTCATGATCGGCCTCGGGGTCGGGATCGACTACGCCCTCTTCATCGTCACCCGCTTCCGCGAGAACTACCTCCGGCTGGGCGACGTCGAGCGCTCCGTGGTCGAGGCCATGGACACGTCCGGGCGGGCGGTCCTCCTCGCCGGCGCGACCGTTGTGATCGCGCTCCTCGGGATGTTCGCCACCGGCGTGAGCTTCATGTACGGGCTGGCGATCGCCTCCGTGCTCACCGTCCTGCTCGTGATGGTCGCGTCGCTCACCGTGCTCCCGGCCATCCTCTCGCGCTACGGCCACCGGCTCGTGCGCCAGCGCGGCGCGCGCCGAGGTGTGTTCCGCCGGCGCAGCGCGGCGGCGGCCGCTCCCGGCACCGCGGCCCTGGCCACCGCCCCGGAGCGCTCGCGCTGGCGCGACTGGAGCCGGCTCGTGCAAGCCCATCCGTGGCCGCTGGCCCTCGTCTCACTGCTGGTCATGGTCGCGCTCCTGCTCCCGGTCTTCGCACTCCGGCTCGAGACCAGCGACGCCGGGAACGACCCGAGTAACACGAGCTCGCGCCACGCCTTCGACCTCCTCGCCCAGGGCTTCGGGCCCGGCTTCAACGGTCCCCTGACCATCGTGGCGCAGTCGCCGCGACCCGGCCAGGCCGCGGCGGCGATCCCGGCCCTGCGCGCCGCCGTCACCGCCACCCACGACATCGTCGCGGTCACGCCGCCCCGCCTCGCGCCCTCGGGCACGGTCGCGGTCATGCAGGTCTACCCGGGCTCGGCTCCGCAGGCCCCGGCCACGAGCGACCTCGTCAATCGCCTGCGCTCGAGCGTCGTCCCGGCCGTCGCGCGCAAGGCAGGCGTGACCGTCCTCGTGGGCGGCTTCACCGCCGGCTCGATCGACTTCTCGCGCGTGCTCGGGAGCAAGCTGCCGCTCTTCATCGGGATCGTGGTCGTCCTCTCGGCCCTGCTCCTGTTCGTCATGTTCCGCTCGGTCGTGATCCCGATCCAGGCAGCGATCATGAACCTGCTCAGCATCGGCGGCGCCCTCGGCGTCACCGTCGCCGTGTTCCAGGACGGCTTCCTCGGGAGCGTGCTCGGGATCGAGAAAGGGCCGATCGAGCCGTGGATACCGGTGCTGATGTTCGCGGTTGTGTTCGGGCTCTCGATGGACTACGAGGTCTTCCTCGTCTCCCGCGTGCGCGAGGAGTGGGTCCGGCAGCGCGATGCCTCCGCTGCCGTGGCCGACGGCATCGCCTTCACCGGGCGCGTGATCACGGCCGCCGCCGCGATCATGGTCTGCGTCTTCCTCTCGTTCATGCTCGGCAACGAGCGCTCGATCAAGGAGTTCGGCTTCGGATTGGCGGCGGCGGTCTTCCTCGACGCCATCGTCGTGCGCTGCGTGCTCCTCCCCGCCGTGCTCGAGCTCCTCGGCCCGAGCACCTGGCGCCTCCCGCGCTGGCTCGACGCCCGCCTCCCCCACATCAACATCGAGGGCGCCACCGCCCGGGCCCTTCAGGAACCCGGCCCAGCCGATCCGGACGAGGCCACCGAGCGGGAGCCGGCGCGCGCGTAGAGGACAAGAGCTCCGCTACGCCAGCCCCGGCCACCACGGCGCCAAGCGCTCCCGCGCCTGCACCGCCTCAGGAGCCATCGCCAGCTCGTCGTCCGGCGAGTCCGGGGAATCCATGGCCCCGCCCAGCACCTCGAGCGTGACCGCCACCGACCGCGCCAGCGCCCCCAGGTCATAGCCACCCTCGAGCACCCCGCCGACCGGCACTCCCAGCTCCGCGCACACCCGCCGCAGCGACGAGGTCATCGACGCGAACCCGGCCTCCGTCACCGCGCACCCGGCGAGGGGGTCAAGAGCGTGGGCGTCATAGCCTGCCGAAATCAAAACCAGCTGCGGGCCCCACGCGCGCGCCAGCGGCGCCGCCACGTGCTCGACCAGTGACGCGTACACGGCGTCCCCCGACCCGCCCGCCACGGGCAGGTTGACGGTGTAGCCGGCGGCGTCACCCACGCCCACATCGGTCACCGCGCCCGTCCCGGGGAACAGCCCCCGCTGGTGGATCGAGACGAACAGCACCTCGCGCGAGGCGCGGAAGATGTCGTTCGTGCCGTTGCCGTGGTGCACGTCCCAGTCGACGATCATCACCCGCTCGAGGCCCCGCTCCGAGACCGCGTGCCGGGCCGCGACCGCAATGTTGTTGAACAGGCAGAACCCCATCGCCTGTGCCGGCTCGGCGTGGTGGCCCGGCGGCCGGTG
>JAXDGF010000326.1:0-2645 GCA_034665165.1 Solirubrobacteraceae bacterium
CGGCCGAGGTCTTCACGCGCCCGTCGGGCTCGGGGAAGCGGGGCGGCCGCACCTCGGCGCCGAACCGTTCGGCAGCGCGGCGTTCGAGCGACTCGAAGTCCCCGGCGTCGAGGATCGGGTTGGTGAAGAAGGAGCCGGCGCTGACCGAGTCCGGGTCCTCGGGAGCGATCACCATCCCCTTGCTGCGCCGCAACCGCAGGACGGCCTCCCGCACCTCCTCCAGCGGCGCCGACGCGCCGACCTCGACGCCGAGGGCCCGCGCGAGCTCCGCGTAGCGCACCGGCTCGGCGGCGGCCGTGCGATCAAGCGCGAACGTCACCGCCAGGACGACGTGGGTATCGCGGCCCTTGAACGCGCTCGAACGGTAGGCGAAGCCGCACGCCTGCGGTGGCAGGTCCTCGACCGCGCCGGTACGCCGGTCCAACACGCGCACCGCGGTGATCGTGGCGCTGACCTCCTGCCCGTAGGCGCCGACGTTCTGGATCGGCGTGGCGCCGGTGGAGCCGGGGATGCCCGACAGGCACTCGATGCCCGCGAGGCCGTCGCTCACCGCGGCGGCCACCACCGCGTCCCACTCCTCGCCGGCCTGCACGGTCAGGCGGACGCGCCCGTCCCCGGCGGGCGCCTGGTCGACCCCGCGCGTGGCCACCCGCACAACGAGGCCGGGAAAGCCGGCGTCGGCGATCACGAGGTTGCTTCCGCCCGCGAGCAGGAGCACGCGCTCGCCGGCGGCGTCGGCCTCGCGCACCGTGTCGACCAGCTCCTCCTCGTCCGTGACGGTGACGAGCCGGTCGGCGGGGCCGCCGAGCCGCAGCGTGGTCAGTGGCGCCAGCGGCGCGTCGGTCCTCACGCCCACGCTGAGAAGCCTACGCGCGACGCTACGCCGCGGCGCCCGCCTGCGCCAGCAGCTCGCCGGCCACGCGGTCGGTCGCGCCGCCGCTGCCGCCGACCAGCCGCCGGGAGAGCTGCGCGCGGCGGAAGTACAGCGGGGCGTCGTGCTCCCAGGTGGCGCCGATGCCGCCGTGCACGGAGATGTTCTCGCGCGCGGCGTAGTCGAGTGCGCCTCCGGCGGCCACACGCGCGGCGCTCGCCGCGAGCGGGAATTCGCCGGGCGCGTCCTGCCGCGCCCAACCGGCGTAGTACATGAGCGAGCGCGCGTTCTCGAGCCGGCGCAGGATCTCCACGAGGCCGTGCTTGACCGCCTGGTAGGAGCCGATCGCGCGCCCGAAGGTGTAGCGCTCCTTGGCGTAGGCCACCGACACCTCGAGGCACGTCTCCACGGCGCCGAGGGACTCGGCGCCGATCAGGCCCTGGGTCAGGTGCCAGGCGGAGCGCAGGACGTCCCCGTCGACGCCCAGCGACGCCCCGGCGGCGTTCTCGAGCCGAACATGCCCAAGCGAGCGGGTCGCGTCGTACCGCGTCACCGGTTCGATCGTCACGCCGGCGGCGGTCGCCTCGATCAGAACGGCGACCGGCGAGCCGTCGTCTCCGGTCGCGACGACCACGAGGACGTCCGCCTCCGGAGCGTCGGGGACCCAGGCCACGGTGCCCGTGACCGTCGTCTGGCCGTCGTCGAAGGTCGCCTGCGGAGCGGGATTGCGTCCGTGCCCGGACTCGGGGTCCACGGTCCACGACCCGCCCTCGTGCTCGGGAGGCTGCGCGGCCACGAACGCCGCGCGCTTCTCGCCGTCGGCCAGGGCGCGGAGCAGGTCGTCGTGCTCGCCCTCCGTCGAATCGAGGATCGCGGTGGCGGGTACGTGGCCCAGGAGGCCGACGCTCGCCAGGACGCGGCCGGTCTCGGCCATCACCAGCATGGCGTCGAGCGCGCCTAGCCCGGCACCGCCGTGGGCGTCGGAGACGACCAGGCCGGGCCAGCCGGCCTCGCGCCCCACGTCCCACAGATCCAGTCGCTCACCGCCGTCCAGCGCCTCGCGGGCGGCCTCGACGGTCGGGTGGCGCGATAGGGCGCCGCGGGCGGCCTCGCGCAGGAACTGCTGCTCGTCTGAGAGCTCGAAGTCCATCTAGGCCACCGCCCCTTCCTTCTCCTTGGCCCGGAGTTCGGAGAACGGGATCCCCTTGTCCAGGCGCGGTTCGGGTGGCAGCCCCAAGACGCGCTCGCCGACGGTGTTCCGCAGGATCTCCTCGGTCCCGCCGGCCGATTTCAGGCCCGGGAGGAACGAGATCATGTAGGACCACTCGCTGTCGCCCAGCGCCTCGGGTCCGACCGCGTCGGCGATCAGGTCGCCCGCCTCGATCCCCGCGGCCACCAGCGTCACCTTGCTCAGGCCGGCCTCGGGGCCCGGGATCTGGCCACGTTGGATCGCGGTCAGCATGCGGTAGCCCGTGAAGCGAACCGCCAGCAGCTCGGTGGCGATCTCGCCGAGGCGGGCACGGATCTCCGGGTCGGCAGCGGCCGACGCGTCGTTCGCGAGCGCGGCCGCGATGCGGTCGGCGCGGTAGCCCATGCCCTCGGAGCCCGCGCCGATCGTCAGGCGCTCGAACATCAGCGTGGTCAGCGCCGTGCCCCAGCCGTTGCCGACGCCTCCCACCACTGCGTCTGCGTCGAGTGCGACGTCGTCGAAGAACACCTCGTTGAACTCGGCCTCGCCGGAGATCTGGCGCAGCCCGCGGACCGTCACGCCCTG
>JAXDGF010000327.1:0-8257 GCA_034665165.1 Solirubrobacteraceae bacterium
ATCACCACGCCAGGGAACGCCCAGGAGGCGGTCATCAACGTCGCCGGCGCGCTCCAGTACGTCGCCGAGCTCTTCCCCTACAACTGGGACCCGAACTCGGCCGGAGGCACGATCCCGACGTACGCCACCGAGTCGGACTGCAAGCCCAACAAGATCTGCCTCATCTACCAGCCGCGCTACGGCCACAACATCATTTATGGCGGCTGGGGCAACGGCGTCATCCACGGCGGGCCGGGCCAGTCGGCCCTGTCCGGAGCCGAGGCGCCGGTCCTCGGCTACGCCGACAACTTCAACCTGTCAGGGCTCGTGGCGGGCGATCAGACCGTGGGCGATTACGTGCTCAACACGGTGCCGATCGAGACCGACTTCTATCACCCGTTCAACCCCGGCAACCCGGCCGGCTGGATGCCGCCCTCGGATCCGCCCAACGGCAACCAGGGCCGCGGCTTCAACATCGGCAAGTCGCTCTACTTCGATCCAGAGGACCCGCGGCGGGAGGTCTTCCTGAGCCCGACGGTGTCGGCCGCGAACGGTGACTCGAACCCGCTCGTGTGCAAGTGGGCGGTCGGTGCCACCCCGCAGAGCAACGGGTGCCTGCCCTTCTTCCTCACCTTCGACGAGTTCGACCCGGCCATGCCGCTCGACACCACCTGGTACCCGGGCACGGGGCTGCCGCAGGAGCCGGTCACCGGCGACAAGGCCATCTTCGGCGACCTCGGCAACGACTACATCGTCGCCGGGATGGGCCGCGTGCGCGTCTACGGCGGCTGGGGCTACGACCTCATCGACCTGCGCGCGCGGACCACCATCGACGGCGGTCTCAACGACATCCCGGTGCCCAACCTCGACGGCAGCGCCGGGACCCCGGCGTGGGAGAGCCTCGCCTTCGGCGGCGCCGGCCAGGACGTCCTCTTCGCGGGCACCGGCGGCGACCGGCTCATCGACTGGGTCGGCAATCACAACAGCTACTACGTGCCCTTCTCGCAGTTCGGGATGCCGGCCGTGAGCCGGACGCTGATGCCGTTCCTGCCCGAGTTCCTCTACGCGCTCTCCAAGAGCGACGGCGCCGACCCGCTCCTCGCCGCCCGCTTCGCCGCTTCGGACACGACGTACAGCGGCCTCGCCTCGCGCAACGGCGAGCCCTACGGTGAGCTCGGCCTCGTCCTCCAGCACGACGTGTCCTGGCACGAGCAGGTCGGCCCGCCCTTCAACGAGATGCCGGAGAACCTCGGCGGCACCGGCATCGACGTGCAGAAGACGGCGAACATCCGCCCGTTCAACTCACCGGGGACGTGTCAGGCCAAGACCGTCGCGAGCAACCCCTGTATCAACGGGCAGGCCGCGCGGCTCTCGCTGCCCTCGGGGAACGGCGTCAACCTGCCCTCGGGCACGAACACGGCGGGCGCGAGCGCGACGCCGTTCCTCGTCACCGGCGCGCCGGGCGCGACCGTCACCTACACGTTCAAGCTCGGCACGCTGGTGGTCTCGGGCACCGGCGTCATCGGCCCGGGCGGGACGTTCGGCGGGACGGTCGACCTCTCAGGCTTCCCGGACGGAAACATCACCGTGACCGTGACCCTCACCGGCGGCGGGGTGCCGACGAAGACGCTGACCGGAACCATGGGCAAGAACAGCGTCGCCCCGCCGCCACCCACGGTGAGCGCAGCGAGCTACGCCAACCTCTCGACCTACAAGACCTTCAACGTAACGGTCAAGGGCCAGGCCGGCAGCATCGCCAACGTGGTCATCACCGACAGCTCGACGGGGATCGCGCGGGTCGGGAACGGCATGGACTTCGTGGGCGCGAACGGCACCGTGGTCATCCCCGTCGACGTCTCGAACCTGATCGACGGGCTGATCACGATCACGGTGACCCTGACCAACGGGGCCGGCAACAGCGGCGCCAGCACGACGACGGCGATCCTCGACACCATCCCGCCGCCCCTCTCGGTCTCCGCCCCGCCCTACGTCGGCACGAGCAACGTTTACGGCTTCGGCTTCACCATCTTCGGCCAGCAGGGGGCCTCGGTCAGCTTCTCCTTCAGCGATGGCACCAAGACCGTGATCGGCGGCAAGACGGCGTTCCCAGCCAGCGGCAAGGTCAACGCCGGCGCCGACCTGAGCTCGCTCAAGGACGGGCCCGTGACCCTCACGATCACCGAGATCGAGCCGTCGGGCAACCAGAGCGTGAGCACGACCACGCTGACCAAGGCGACGCTCCCACCGCCCGCGCCGACCGTCGCCCTGAACCCCGTCAGCGACAGCGGCGCGTCGAACAGCGACTACGTCACCGCCGTCAACAACCCGACGTTCACCACGACATCGGCGGCCGGAACGACCGTCGCCGTGTACGCGAACGGGATCCTGTACACGGGCCAGCACCTCGCCGACGGGTCGTACACGGTGACCGCCACCGCCAGCGACGCGTACAGCAACGTCTCCGCGGCCGCCACCGCTCCCAAGACGCTCGTGATCGCCACCGTCACGCCGACCGTGTCGATGGGGACTACGTTCGTTACCAAGGCAGGGTCGAAGAGCAACCAGACCGTGACGCTGACCGTCACGCTCTCGGCGCCCTCGGCGAACACGGTCACCGTCGCGGTCAAGACCGTCAACGGCACGGCCACGGCCGGCACCGACTTCCAGGCCCTGTCCACGAGCGTGACCTTCGCCCCCGGCACCACGACCCAGACGGTGTCGGTGACGCTCCTGGGACGGGCACTCGGCAAGGTGAACAAGAGCTTCACGGTGGTGCTCGCGACGCCGGCGGGCGCGACGCTGGGCGCGACCACGAGCACGGTCACGATCACGGGCACGACCGCGCAGCTCGCGGCCGGAGTCGCTCCTCCCGGTAGCGTCGCGGCGCCACTCACGTCGGGAGCGCTGCAGCCCGTGGTGGCGGCAGCCGAGCAGGACTGGGTCGCGGCGGGCGCCGATCCGCGCGCGCTGGCGGGCGTCAGCTTCGTCATCACCACGCTGCCGCTCGGCCTTATCGGCTACACGGTGGGGAACATCGTGTACATCGACGCGACGGCGGCCGGGTTCGGGTGGTACACGGGCCTGAACCGCGGCTTCGACCAGGTCGGGGTCGCGCTCGCGGGTGGGGCGGCGGCGGGGCGGATGGACCTCCTCACCGTCGTGCTCCACGAGATCGGGCACACGGTCGGACTGCCCGACGGGTGCGCATGCGGCCCTTACAGCGCGCTCATGCAGACGACGCTGGCGGCGGGCGAGCGGCGGCTGCTCCCGATCGGGTCAGCGCCCCCGGTCTTCATCAGCGCCGCCACCGGCGGCAACCCCACCTCAGGCGAGGCCACCCTCACGCTTCGCCCCCGGCAGCCTCCCCGCCGGCGCGTACGTGTCGGTCACGCCGCGCGCGGTCACCGTGCCCGACCTGTATAACCGCTCGTAGTGCTTCTCGGATCACGGATTGTCCGGCCCGCTGCGCTGGCGGCCGTCCTGATCGCCTGCGCCGGTGCGGCGGTGTCGGCGGCCGCCACGAAGCATCGGCTCCCCGGGACCGCCGCGGGCCGCGCCCTCGCCCGGCACGCGCTGATCACCCGAGCGGCGCTCGGCCCCGGATTCACGAGCTCGCCCGCTCCCCGTTCGGTGCCCCAGCTCAGGTGCCCGGGCTTCCGCCCGGCGCTGCCCAAGGTCGTTCAGATCGGAGCCGCGGTCTCGCCCACGTTCTCCGGAGGCGCGAGCGGGCCCTTCATCTCCCAGTCGGCCTTCGCCTACGCCAACGCCGCCCAGCAACGACGGGTCTGGCACCGGGTCATCACGCGAGGGCTGCTGCGCTGCGCGCGAGAGAGCCTTCAGGCCGGATCGAGCCGCGGCGTCCAGCTGCGCGCCACGAGCGCCGCGCTCATCAGCCCCCCGCGAGTGACGCGGCAGACGGCGGGATACCGCGTCACGGGAACGGCGACCGCGGCCGATCAGGTTCTCGACGTGGATCTCGACATGCTCGTCGTCGGTCGCGGCACGGTGATCACGACGATCGTGATCACGAGCTTTTCGGAGGCACCGGACGCTGGACTCGAGGCGCGACTGGCGCGGGCGGCCCTCCGGCGGCTTCCACGGCCGTGATCGCGCTGCCAGCGCTCGTGTCAGCGGTCTGACGTCGTCGCCGCGGCGGTGTGGCGGCGCCGTCCCGGGAGAGTGGCTACGATCAATTGTCGTGGGGCAATCCTTTCGGAGCGTGGGGATCGCGATCGTTGCCGCGGTCGCTTTCTTATGTCTTGTCTCGGCGCCCGCCGGCGCCGATACCTGGCTGCCGCATCCGGCTGGGGCCGCGTGGAGCTACTCGTGGTCTGACTCCAGCTACAACCCGGCCGCCACGACCGAGAACGTGATCGTCCAGAAGCAGACGAGCACCTCGTTCACGCTGGCGTGGGCCGACGCGGCCGACACGCCGCCGGATGCGAACGCCACCACGCTGAACTGCGCCTCGACCCTGTCGAGTACGGGCCTGACGAGCCCCGACATCGGCGTCATGACCTTCAAGGACTCCAATGCGGGGCTCCTCAACACCGACTGGAACAGCTGCCCGCCGCCGTTCGACGCGCCGATCCTGTGCGCGAGCGCGAGCGGATGCCCCAACAGCCTCTCGAGCGCGTTCTACAACGTGATCTGGGGCAACCGAGTGCCGGTCCTCTCCGAGCCCCTGCTCCAGGGCGTCTCGTGGAACGCCACCGGCGGGGCGCAGAACGACGTCAGCAGCAGCTCGTTCTATCTAGGCCTCCAGACCGTCAAGGTCCCCGCCTTCCCCGCCGGCGTCACGGCCGCCGTCGTGCGCACCAACATCGTCCAGGTCGGAGCGCTCGGCGATCCCTACGGCAGCGGCACGCGCACGACATGGTGGGTGGACGGCGTCGGTCCGGTGAAGGTCGTCTTCGCCCATGCCGGCGGCGGGCTCACGAGCTACGGACCGCCGCCGGTCACGAACGTGGTCCTGCTCTCGACGAGCCTGACGCCGGTCAAGCCGGCTCCCGATCAGGACTACTTCCCGCTTGTGGTCGGCAAGAAGCGCACCTACCGTTGGACCAACAAGCGATACCTGCGCCAGCCTGAGGTCGAGACCATGACCGTGGCGGCCGCCGCCAACCGCTCAGCGCGGATCCAAGTCAAGAGCGTTTCCGGCCCGATCCGCACGATCGGGCAGTACCTCTTCTCGACCCGCCTCGACGGCGTCACGAACCTGTCCGGTTCGGCGTCGGCGGCGACGCTGGCAAAGTTCCCGTCCCTGGGCCACCGACGGCACTTCTTCACTCCGCTCGACCTCATGACCTTTGGCTTTCACCCGATGCTGCCGGCGTATCCGGTGCCCGGCACGGTCTGGCACAGCGGTGATGCCAGCGACTTCCAGATCTACGGGGTGACCGGCACGAGCCGGGTCGTAGGGGTGACCAAGGTGAAGGTTCCGGCCGGCACCTTCCAGGCCCTTGAAGTCCAAAGCGTGCTGACCCAGAAGGGGCACCGCTTCGGAAGCGGGGTGCGCACGATGTGGTTCGGGGCGAACACGGGCCTCGTCAAGCTCGTGTTCAGGCACCGCGACGGCAGCACCTCGGTAGTCCAGCTGCTGAAGAAGTGAGGCGCGCCCGCAAGCCCGGCGCATTGGTGGCCCTCAAGCTGGCCCTGACGCTGGCCCTGCCGCTGGCCCTCGCGGGGTGCGGGCATCAGTCGACCCAGCGTCAGCAGGTCGCCGCCTACGTACGGCACGTCGGCACGATCGAGGGCAAGCTGGCCAAGCCCGTCCTCGCCGTAACCCGCGCTGGCGGGCAGTTCGCCGCGGCGGGGAGGAAGTCCGCACCCTTGACCGAGGCCCAGGCGCGCGCGCTAGAGCAAACACTCGTGCAATCTCAGGCCCAGATCGAGGCGCAGGGCCGCAAGCTGAGGATGCTTCACGAACCGCCGGCGGCAGGGAACCTGCACTCGCTCGTGCTGCGGTTCACCGATGGTGAGGTCGCCCTGACCCATCAGCTGGCGCAGATGGTCGCCTTCCTTCCGCGCTTCAACGCCGAGCTCACTCCCCTCGGCCCGGCCGCCACGCGCCTCGCGGCCGTGCTCTCCAAGCGCCAGGCCTTCGGAGCGGCCGCCGTCGCGGCGCTCTTCGCCGCCAAGGCGAAAGCCTTGCGCACATTCGCGGCGACGACCACGCAGACCGTGACCCGGCTGCGCCTCCTTTCGCCGCCCCCGGTGCTGAAGCCGCAGTTCGAGGCACAGCTCGGGTCGCTGCGCGGGATGGGAGCGAGCGCAGGGCGGCTCGCCGACGCCCTCGCCAGCGGCGTGTCCACGAACGTGGCCCCGTTGCTCACCGCCTTCGACCGGGCTGCCGCCGCGACGCACACGCCGGCGGCGCGGCGGGCGCAGACCGTCGCCGTGCGCGCCTACAACGCGCGGATAACGCGCCTCGCGGCGCTCGCGCAGGCGATCGCCCGAGAGCGCCTCAGGCTCTCGAATTCGCTGACGTAGCGTGGGCCTGAGAGCGCCCGAGGCTCTCGAATTCGGTCACGTAGCGCGGGCCCGAGAGCCACTGCGCCAGCGGCAGCGTCGCTCCCGCCGCAGCGAGGTGCTCCGGGGTGGCGCGCGCCACGAGGGGCAGGGTGGCGACGGGCACGGCACCGAGGCCGGCGATGCTGTCCCGGTTCGATCGCTCGATGGTCGTAGGGATCTCCGGCCAGGGCGTGAGGACGACCGAGACCACGTCGAGGTGGGCGCGCCGCGCCGCCTCCAGCGTGAGAAGCGTGTGATTGATGGTCCCGAGGCCAGGGCGAGCCGCGATGACGACGCCGAGGTCGAGATCGCGAGCGAGGCAGCGGACGTCGTAACCGGGCGCCAGCGGCACCAGGAGCCCGCCGACGCCTTCGACAACGACGGTTTCGCCGTTGTTCGCGGTCGCTTCGATCTGCTGGCGGAGCGCGCGCGGGTCGATGGGCTCGCCCTTGAGCGCGGCGGCGAGATGGGGGGAGACGGCGGGGCCGTAGCGCAGGATCGCCACCGTGTCCGGATCCACGCCCCCGGCGCGCGCGAGCAGCTCGTGGTCTGGGGGCCACGCTGGGTCTGAGGGCTCGTCGAGGCCGCTCAGGACGGGCTTCAGCGGTCGCACCCGCTCACCCCTGGCGCGCAGGGCGGCGACGATCGACGCCGCCAGCACCGTCTTGCCGACGCCCGTGTCGGTGCCGGTGACGAAGAGGCCGCGCACGTGGGGGGTCGGGCCGGCGGGGCGCTAGGCCGCGCGCGCGATGGGCGCGGGTGCCTCGTGGTCGAACGGGCGTGTGGCGTCGTCGGACTCGGCGTCGAAGGGGCGCGTCGCGTGGTCTCGGTCGGCGTCGAAGACGCTCGCGTGGCGCGCCTCGTCCGGGTCCGCCCACATGTGTCCGCGGTCCGTCTGGGTGGGGGCCACGGCGACCGGCGTTCTCGGCGCCGCGCGCGGCTCGAACCCGGCGGCCCGCGCCACCTGGGCAAGCGTTCGCGCCGCGTCGGCGAGCTCCGCGGCCCGGTGCGAGGCCATCACCGCCAGGCGCAGGCGCGAGGTACCGGCCGGAACCGTCGGCGGCCGGATCGCCTGGGCGAAGACTCCGCGCGCGAGCGCCGCCTCGCAGATCCGCATAGCGAGGCCGGCCTCCCCGACCACGATCGGCATGATCTGGGTCCGCGAGCCCTGGAGATCGAACCCTTCGCGCTCGAGCTCCGCTCGCATAGCGGCGGCGTTGCTCGCGAGCTTGTCGACGCGGCGCGGCTCCTCCTCGAGGATCTCGAGTGCCGCGAGCGCGGCGGCGGCCGCGGGCGGTGGAACGGCGGTGGAAAAGATGAAGGTGCGAGCGGCGTTGACGAGGTACTTCGCCATCGCCCGGTCGCACGCGACGTAGCCGCCGTAGGACCCGAGCGCCTTACCGAGCGTGCCCACGATCACGTCGACGTGATCCTCGAGACCCGCCTCGGCGAGCGCGCCGCGCCCGCCGGGTCCGAGCACGCCGGTAGCGTGCGCCTCGTCGACCATGACCCGCACGTGGTGGCGTTGCGCGAGCTCGACGATGTGCCCCAGGGGGGCGACGTCGCCGTCCATCGAGAACACGCTGTCGGTCACGATCAGGGCGCCGCGGTGCTCAGCCTGGGCCAGGCCCCAGGCCAGGTGCTCGACGTCGCAGTGCTGGTAGACGAACACCTCGGCTCTCGAGAGCCGGCACCCGTCGACGATCGACGCATGGTTGAGCTCATCCGAGAACACGACATCGCCGGGGCGCGCCAGGGCCGCCAG
>JAXDGF010000328.1:0-4537 GCA_034665165.1 Solirubrobacteraceae bacterium
TTTGTTGCCCAGGCCCTCTCCTCGGTGAGCACCTGCGACGAGCCCGGCGATGTCGTGGAAGGCGATCGTGTCGGGGACGATCTTCGACGCCTTGACCGTCGCCGCCACCGCGTCGAGGCGATCGTCCTCGACGGGGACGACGGCGACGTTGGGCTCGATCGTGGTGAACGGGTAGTTGGCCGCCTCGGCGGCGACGCCGGTGAGGGCGGTGAAGAGGGACGACTTGCCCGCGTTGGGCATGCCGACGATGCCGACTTTCATGGGCATGGGCGAGGGGGAACTGTACGGGGCGCGGACCCCTAGTCGACGACCAGCGTGACGATCTCGTAGGGCCGGTAGGGGACGATGATGGCGCCGTCCTCGAGGAGCGCCGGCTCGCCCCGGTCCTCGAGCAGGCTCGCGAACCAGGCTCCGGTGAACGGGACGCCCAGTCGGACCCCGGCTACGCCTCGCGCCCCGCGGGCCTCGTAGAGGCGGAGCACGAGCGCGTCGCTGTCTTCCCCGAGCTTGATCGTGTCGAGGACGAGGTCGCCGCCGTCGACCGAGGCCAGCGAGCGACCGGGCAGCGCGGTTCCCGGGACCCACACGAGCGGCGAGCCGAAGCGCCGCGCCTCGGCCACGACCCCGCCCTCGCGCCAGCCCCCGGCGTGGGGGAGGAGCGCGTAGGCGAAGCGATGCGTCCCCTGATCGGCTTCGGGGTCGGGGTGGGTAGGCGCCCGCAGGAGGGTGAGGCGCAGCGTGTTGCCGTAGGCGCTGTGGCCGTACTTGCAGTCGTTCAGGAGCGCGACGCCGAAGCCGTGCTCGGAGAGGTCGGCCCAGCGGTGGCCGGGGACCTCGTAGCGCGCGAGGTCGGCCGCGGTCGAGAAGTGGGTCGGGCGCTCGGCGTGCCCGAACGGCGTCTCGTAGCTCGCGCGCTCGGCTCGTACGAGGAGCGGGAAGGCGACCTTGAGGACTCGGTGGCGCTCGTGCCACTCGACCTCGGTGTGAAACTCGAGCCGCCGCGAGCCGGCGTCGAGGCGGACGGTCTGGACGAGTCGGCTCGCATCCCCGATCTCGTGCTCGAAAATGACCTCGGCCCGGAGCGCGGACTGATGCCCGGCGCGCGCGGTGAGCGCGCCCGGGCACAGGCGACCGGTCTCGAGGTGGAACGGATCGATGTCCCAGGCGTCCCACTCCAGCGGGCGGTCGTCGTAGAGCTCGAAGCGGTTGCCGGGGGCGGCCAGGGCCTCGCGCCCGTTGCTGCCCAGCTTCAGGCTCGTGAGCGAGCCGTCGCGCCCGAGGCGGGCGTCGAGATGGCCGTTGCTGAGCACGAACCCGTCCTCATCCTCGCTCAGTTCGACCTGGTCCCGTGCTCTGCCAGCGGGCGCTCCGATGCCATACGGCGGAGCCGCGACAAAGGCGAGCTCGCCGCCGGGCAGCTCGCTCACCTCGCCGCGCGGGGACCCGATCGTGTTGATCGGCACGTGACCGCCGCCCGCCTCGACGAGCGCGCCGGCGGCCGCGGCGGCGAGCTCGCGCGCCTCGCGCTCCACGCCCGCAAGCTGCTCGCGCGCCTCCGTGTAGACCTCGCCGATCGAGGACCCGGGGAGGATGTCGTGGAACTGATTCAGGAGCAGCACCCGCCACAGCGCGTTGAGCTCGGCCCGCGGGTAGGCCCGCCCGGCGTCGCGGGCCGCCATGGCGGCGAGGAACTCGGCGTCGTGCAGAAGCGCCTCGGCGGTCCGATTGGCGCGCTTGACGTGCGCTTGGCTTGTGTATGTGCCGCGGTGGTACTCGAGGTACAGCTCGCCCACGAAGACCGGCAGCTCGGCCGCGTCGGCCTCGAGCGCGTCGAAGAAGTCGTCCGAGCTCGCCAGGGTCGTGCGCGGGACGCCTTGGAGGTCGCGGACGCGCGTCAGCGTCTCGAGCATCTCGGCGGTGGGGCCGCCGCCGCCGTCGCCATGACCGAAGGCGAGCAGGCTGTGGCGCGAGCGGTCGTGATCCTTGTAGGCGCGAGCGCTCCCCCGCAGCTCGCCGATGCTGGCGCCGCTGTTGTAGGTGTCGGCGGGGAGGAAGTGGCTGGTCACGCGGCTGCCGTCGAGGCCCTCCCAGGCGAAGGTGTGGAAGGGGAAAGTCGTGAAGCGGTTCCACGACAGCTTCTGCATGACGAAGCGGCTCATGCCCGCCCCGCACAGGATCTGCGGGAGCTGGTTGGTGCACCCGAACACGTCGGGGTTCCAGAATTCGGCCGCGCGGGCGCCGAGCTCGTGCGCGAAGAAGCGCTGGCCGTGGAGGAGCTGGCGCACGAGCGACTCGCCGGACGGGAGGTTGCAGTCGGGCTCGATCCAGCTTCCGCCCACCGGGACCCACTGCCCGGAGCGCACGCGGGCGAGGATCTCCTCGTACATCGCCGGCTCGCGCTCCTTGACCCACGCGTAGTGCTGGGCGCTCGAGCACGCGAAGCGATGCTCGGGGTAGTCGCGCATGAGCGCGAGCTGGGTGCTGAAGGTGCGCTGGCACTTGCGCCACGTCTCGGCCAGGGGCCACAGCCACGCGGTGTCGAGATGACCGTGGCCGATCGCCGCCAGCTCGTGGGTGCTGGACCCGTTGCGGTGGGCGAGGAGCGGTTCGAGGATGGCGGCGGCCTCGGCCCAGGTGTCACGGTCCTCGGCCACCCAGACGTTGGCGAAGCGGTTGAGTCCGGCGAGGAGCTCGCCCGCCCACGATTCGTCGAGCCCCGCGCCGTGATCGGCCTCGAGCTCGACGAGCACGCGGAAATCGTGCAGGAGCCGCCACGCCCACGCATCGAAGCGCGCGATCTCCGCCCGCTCCAGGGTGGCGGGGGTGGGGCCCATGGGGGCGCCGGCCCCGATGTACGGGTTGCAGGCGAGCTCGATCTCGGGCTCGAGGCGCTCGCCGCCGCTCGCGTCCCGCGTGAGCGGAGCCACGGTTCGGTCGATCGGACCGCTGACGAGCCCTTGTGCAGGTACTCCGCTCAGCCACAGGGTCGATTCGGTGCCGGTGACCCAGAGCAGGTCGACGCGGCTGCCCGCCCACGCCTCGGCGACGGTCGCGCTCGCCCGGAGCCAGTAGGTCGCCCACGGGGGTCCGAGCCGCGCGCCCATCTGCGCCGGGCGGTACTCGAGACGCTGCGCCTCGGCCCGCCCGATGCGGTCGACGGGACCGGCGATCACGAGCGAGTCGAGCGGGCGCGCGTCGGCGTGCACGAGCCCGCGCACGCGCGCCAGCGTCTGCCGGAGTCGCCGTCGCGTGTACTCCGGGTAGCGGTGCATGTGGGGTGGCCAGTCGGGGTCCACCCGACCCATGATCGCGCGAAAGAAGCGCACGGCGGTCGGCCGTGACTCCGCGTGGCCTAATGTCGGCCCGGGGATTTGGCCTTATGAACAAGGTCTTGGCCGCGCTCGCTACATAGCGTGCCGGGGCCAGTAGTCAGCGTTAGCGAAAATTGAGAGGAGACCGCAATGGCCCCCAGGATCGTCGTCTCTTATGACGGCACGCCCGACGACGACGACGCGATCGCCCTGGGAAAGGTGTTCGCCCAGGCGGGTGCCTCAATCGCCCTCGCCTACGTGCGCCACTCCCACCTCGAGGACTCCGCCGCCGAGGAGCGTGAGAACAGAGCCGCGGCCAAGCTGCTGGAGCGCGGTGCCGCCCAGTTCGACGGCGAGGTCCAGACCTACGTCCTCTTCAATCCGTCGACCGCTGCGGCCCTGTGGGAGCTGATCGAGCGCGAAGGATTCGACATGATCGTGTTCGGATCCTCGTACCGAACGCCGGCCGGCCACGTCGCCCCGGGCCGGGCGGCAGAGCAGCTCCTCGACGGAGGCCCCGCCGCCGTCGCCCTCGCGCCCGCGGGGTACCGCCTCGAGAACGACCACGTGGAGAAGGTCTCCGTCGCCGCGGCGACAGCGGGCGACGCCGCCGAGCAGACGGCGACGTCGCTGGCCGCGCGGCTCGGCGCCGAGCTCATCCCCACCCCCGATCCCCGCGCCGAGCTTCTCGTGGTCGCCTCGCGCACCGGCGCCGCCAAGGGGCACGTGTCGATCACAGCCGCCTCCGAGCTCCTGGCCGAGAGCGCCGAGGGCTCTGTGCTGGCGGTCGCCAACGAGACGCCACTCGATTTCAGCTCCTGACCACGAGAATCGGCCCCGCCTGGCATCGTTTCAGGGGTGCTGGCCGCCGCCCGCTCTCCCGAGTCGCCAAAGCTCCCGCCTGAGCTCGCCGCTGACCTCGAGATCAACTCCCTCGTGCACGACGCGAGGTACGCCGAGCTCGAGCTGCGCGACGTCGAGCTCCGCGAGCAGAACGCGCGCGGGGTGACGCTCGAAGCGGTCGACTTCACGGGCGTCGATCTCTCGGGCTCGCGGCTCGAGCACCTGAGCGTCGCGGACGGGCGGTTCTCCGGCTGCAACCTCGCCAACATCGACGCCCGCGGCGCCGGCGTCACCCGCGTGGGCGTCGAGTCGAGCCGGCTCACCGGGATCGCGCTCACCGAAGCGGCGGTGCAAGACCTCTCGATCGCGAGCTCCCGCGTCGA
>JAXDGF010000329.1:0-3544 GCA_034665165.1 Solirubrobacteraceae bacterium
CCTCCGACCAACGCCAGCGGCGTGATCACGATGTTGGCGACGAAGGCGTGCTGGTCGAAGGTCTCGGCCCAGATCGCCGTGATCACACCGAGGCTCGAGAAGACGACGCCCGTGAGCACGAGTGCTAGGGCGGCGAGCTCGGGCTCCGCTCCTTCGCGAGCGAACGGGACGCAGCCGGCGGCCACGATTCCGCCGGCCAGCAGGCCCCGGAGGAGCCCACCGCTCAAGTACGACAACGCGATCTGAAGCGGACGTAGCGGCGAGCTGAGAACGTCCTCGAGGTAGCCCTCGTTCTTGGCCTGGAAGAGGCTCGTGGCGGCGTTGGCGAATGACTGGCCGGCGACGGTCATGACGAGCAGGCCGGGGAGGATGAAGCTGAGGTACGGCAGCCCCTGGACATGGCGGATGCGAGCACCGAGCGCCCCACCGAAGACCGCGAGGAAGAGCGCTGCCGTGATCACCGAAGGCAGGATCGTCTGCGTCCAGAGAGAGAGGACGCGACGGCTCTCACGGCCGGCGAGCGCGATCGCGCCACGGCGCTGACGGACGCGGAGCTCGGCACCCGCCCGGCGCACATCGAGCGCGCCCGGGCTCATCGGCGCATCACCTCGAGATAGGCGTCCTCGAGGCGAGCGCCGCCGAAGCGATCGGCCAGCTCCGCCGGCGTCCCTTCCGCCGCGATCTGCCCGGCACGGATGAAGGCGACGCGCTCGCACAGGGCGTCGGCCTCCTCGATGTAGTGCGTCGTCAAGAGCACAGTCAGACCCTCCTCGGCGTGCAGGCGCCGGAGATAGCGCCACAGCTCGTGGCGCAGCTCGAGGTCGACGCCGGCGGTCGGCTCATCGAGCATGGCCAAACGCGGCCGGTGCACCAGGGCCCGGGCGATCACGAGACGCCGGCGCATTCCCCCCGAGAGGCGGTTCGGCTTCGTCCTCGCCTGGGCCGTGAGGTCGAACGCCTCGAGGAGCTCATCGGCGCGCTCGCCGGCCTCGAGCTTGCCCATGCCGAAGTAACGCCCGTGGTAGAGCAGTACCTCGCGCGCTGTGAGGAAGCGGTCGAGATGTATCTCCTGCGGCGCTACGCCGACGAGGAGGCGCGCCCCGAGATCAGAGACGGCATCGTGGCCGAACACGAAAACCGTGCCCATGGGCGCGCGCACGAGGCCCGCGGCGATCCCGATCAGCGTCGTCTTGCCGGCGCCGTTGGGGCCCAGGAGCCCGAAGAAGCAGCCCGCGGGGATCCGCAACTCGAGCGCGTCGAGAGCCCTGGTCCCGTCGCCGTAGACCTTGGTCAGGCCGTCGACGAGCAGGGCCTGACTCGAGCGATTGAGATCGGCGGGCGCAGTCACACGGCGAGCCTATCCTGACGCGCCGGGTGTGTCCGGGAGCCCGGGTCGCGGCTACTCGCATCGGGCATGTAGAGTCCGCGTGAGGTGGTGGCCAGGTGAGGATCGAGTTCCTGTACTTCGAGGGTTGCCCGAGCGCCGAGGTGCTCCTGCCCCGCGTGCGCGACCTGCTCGCGCGTGCCGACCTCAGCGATGAGCCGGAGCTGCTGCACGTAGAGACGATCGAGGACGCCGAGCGCGAGCGCTTCCTCGGGTCACCGAGCGTGAGGATTGACGGCCACGACATCGAGCCGGGTGCCGACGAGCGCACGGACTTCGGACTGAAATGCCGGCTGTACCGCAACGATGCGGGCTCAGGCGGCGTACCGCCCGATGCGTGGGTGGCCGAGGCGATCCGGTCCGCGCTCGCCCGCGCGTGACGATCACGCGTGGACCGAGAGTTCTGGAACAAGCGCTACGCCGGCAGTGAGCTGGTCTGGACCGCGGACGCGAACCGGTTCCTCGTCGAGGAGGCTGCCGGTCTCGAGCCGGGCCGAGCGCTCGATCTCGCCTGCGGCGAAGGGCGTAACGCGGTCTATCTGGCGGAGCGCGGCTGGCAGGTGATGGGCGTCGACTTCGCCGATGCGGGCCTCGCCAAGGCGGCGAAGCTGGCGGCCGAGCGCGACGTCAGCGTCGACTGGATCCAGGCCGATCTGGCCGAGTACGTGCCGGAGCCCGAGGCCTTCGACCTCGTCGCCGTCCTCTACCTCCACCTCCGCGCGCCCGAGCTGCGGCCGATCCTCGCCGCCGCCGCCGCGGCGGTCGCGCCGGGGGGAGTTCTACTTGTCGTCGGGCACGACTCGAGCAACCCGGCGGAGGGGACGGGCGGACCGCAGGACCCCGCCATCCTCTTCACGCCCGACGAGGTGGCGGCCGAGCTGCCGGGACTCAGGATCGATCGGGCGGAGCGGGTGCGGCGACCCGTCGGGGACGCGTACGCCATCGACGCCCTCGTCCGCGCCACGCGGGATTCGTGAGCCATGAGGTGGCCGCGGCCCCGCAAGCCGGAGCGCGTCCCCGGCGAGTATCCGGAGAGCTTCGTCAAGGGCTTTATGCAGAAGACGCTCCCCTTTGCCACGCCGGCCGAGGCGGCCTCGGGCGTGCGCCACCTGCGGAGCAAGGGCTGGAGCGAGGAGAAGCTCGCGGAGTTCATCCTGCCGTACATACCGCGTGGGGCTCCGGCAGCGCCTGGGCCTGCCCCGGCGGCGCCGGGGCCTGCGCCGCCCGCGGCGTCAGTGCCCGGGACGCACATCGCGCCCCGGCTCGGGCCGCGGCGGGAACAGGCGCAGGCCGGCATGGTGCCTGCGGATGTCACGCCTGCCTGGCTCGACGAGCATCTTCCCGCCATGGATCGGCGCCAGATGCGGCTCGTGGTCGACGAGCTCGAGCGGCGGGGCTGGCCCTCGGGAACGGTGGCCATGGCGGTGCTGCCGCACCTGCTTCCGAAGCTGCCGACCGAGGACGCGCAGGCCATCATCGCCGGTCTCGCCGAGATGGGCATGAGCCAGGAGGAGATCGCGCGCGCGACGAGGTCCGCGTAGCCGCACTTGCATCTCACGCTACGTGAGGGTGAGGCTAGCGATTTACCCGCTCGCGAGATGAGTGCCCTTTTGAGGGCGTGCGACGAATAGCGTTAGATCCGTCCAGTCGGATCCGGTGGGTCGTGCCGCCAGCTCGCGGGAGAGCGTATCGAGGATCGTTCCGAACTCACCGTGGTCGATCCCGACGACGATGGCGAGACCGGTGTGTCGTCTGCCTGCCTCGGCCCAGCGCCTGGCGATCAGCGTGAAGTCCTTCACGTCGAATGTGATCATCAGGCGCGTCTCGGAGGTAGCGAGCTCGAGGAGCTGCTCGTCTGCGAGGCCGTCGAGCTCGCGCTCCTCGTCCGCGGCCCGAACGTCATGGCCGACCTGGCGCAACGCGCCGGCGATCCTCGGGCCTGAGATGTGAGCGTCGAGGACCAGCCGCAACGCGCTCAGGCGGGCGTCGCGCTCACGGAAATGAACGGGTACTCCTCGCGTAGCTGCGCGAGCGAGCGGCGGTTCTCAGCGATCGCAGCGTCGATCTCGTCTGGGAAGCGCTCGTAGTAAGCGAGCGCGAGCCTGATCTGCCTGGCGTTTGCCGCTCCCTCGCCGGCCATGGCTTCGACCGACTCAAAGG
>JAXDGF010000330.1:0-7243 GCA_034665165.1 Solirubrobacteraceae bacterium
CAGTAGGGCTGCGAGTCGCTCGGCGTCGGTTTCGCGGTCGATCTCGATGTGTGCGAACGATTCGGCGATGGCGCCGGGAGCGTCGGACCCGGGAGCCAGGATCTGCACGAGCTCTCCCGCCTCGTCGCGCCGCACGCTGATCACAGGATGGATCATGAGGTGGATCCCGTAACCGTCCCGGGCGAGCTCCATGCCCAACGAGTCGACGAGAAACGGCATGTCTTCGCTGATGATCTCGACCACGGTGTGCGTCGAGCGCCAGCCGTTGTGCTCGAAGTCAGGGTTGTAGACGCGGACGTTCGCCGTCCCGGGCATCCGCTGCTGAGCGAGGTTCCACTGCGCGAGCGCCGCCCCGTAGAGGTCGATCGAGCTGCGGCCCATCAGGTCCTCGGGCGGAACCCAGTGGTAGTACTGGCGCACGAAGGCCTCGCAGCCCTCGGCCTGGCCACCGGCGAGCCGCTCCTGGATGCGGGCGCATACCGAGTCGATGAGCTCGGTCTCGAACTCCGCCGGCTTCACCACCATCTGCGCACCGCCTTCCTTGTCCTATATGTCGCCAGCTCTCTGGTCTGGCTGCACGCTCCCGTGCCCGCCCGATAAATGGTAGGACGAGGACCAGTTGAGCCTACTCCCGCCGCTCGAAGATTCGCGGACCTGAGAGCGAACTTTCGGCGACGACGAGGCGGCTACCTCACGCGGGACGGGTTCTCGCGATGAGCACCATCAGCACCCCGTAGACGATCGCGATCGCCCCGAGGGCGAGCACGAGCCACCCGATGAAATTGATCTTCGAGGTGGAGGTGAGCGTCACCCAGTGCTGTCGCTGTTTCTCGAGCACGGGAATCACGTCGGTACCGAAGTACGCCGTGAGCTCGGGGACGGTGCTGACGGGGCCGCCCTCGAAGTTCTTGGCTCCCGCGGTGCCGGGGACGTTGTCCCAGCCGCTCGTCAAGGCCGGCGCTTTGGCCACCGTCTGCGCCAACGCCGGAACCCTGGGTAACGCCCGCGCGAGCGCCTTGTTCACGCCGGGCAGCTCCGCGGACACGGAGGACAGGGGCACGGCGAGCAGGATCTCCGTGGTGTGGGAGAAGCGCGTCTTCAGCGTGCTCAGGACCGCGTTCTGAGACCGATGGGTCTTCGCGGCCACGAAGGCGATGAGCCGTGGCACCTCGGTGGCGGCGCCGGCCGCACGCGTCATGATCGGGTCCTCCGCCTTGACGATGTTCGAGACCATCCGGATCCCGGCCCGATCGCCCTTCACGCGAGGGGCCGCAAACGCCGGGTTCAAGGCATCCACGAGCCGCTGCCCGTTGCTCAGGCGCGGGATCAGGTTGAGGGCGAGCACGAGCGCCACCACGGCCACGCCCACCACCACGACCACCGACCCGCTCGCGATCGCGACCCGGCGCGTGACGCCGCGCAAGCTGAGGAAGATCATCAGGAGCGCGAAGAGGATGACGACCACGCCCACGGCCAGCACCACCCAGGCGATCCAGTTCACCGAGGTCGAATCGAGGCTGTCGAAGTTCGACTTCTGCCCGCGCACGACCGCGATGAGCCGGGCGAAGTAGTCGCGCAGCTGTGGCACCGTCTGGACGCGGGTGCCACTGAAGTTCGTCAGCCCGTCCTGCGTCAGATGGGGGACGTGGTACCAGTGGCTCGTGACCTTGGGCAGATAGACGATGGTCTTGAGTAGCGCGGGGAAGTTGGCGCCGAGCGCCGCCGTGAGCTCGGCCGGGGTTACCTTCAGCGTCCTCTCCAGGAACGCCTCGAGGTGGGGCAGCTCGGCCGTGACGGCCGAGAGCGGGATTCCCTGCAGGAGCGCGATCGTGTGCGGGAACTGCTTCTCGAGCACCCGGAGGGCCCGCGCCCGAGAGATGTGATTGGCCGCCGCCACGAAGTCGATAATGGTCGGGACCTCGCGCGCGCCGCCGCCCGCCGAGGTCACGAGGGGCGCCGCCATGTCGACGTCCTTGGAGATGATCTCGATGCCGGCGGCATCGGTGGTGAGCGACTTCGTCGTGAACGCGGGCCTGGCCGCATTCAGCACGTTCTGCCCCGCGTTCAGGCGCGAGATCAGGTTGAGGCCGAGGACGAGGGTCACGACGATGATCCCGACCACGAGCACAACCACCCATTGCAGCACCGGGCCGCGGCTCGTGTGGCGAGCTGGCATCTACACCTCCTCCCTGACGAAGCGGTCGAACAGCTTGAGGAGACTATCGAGTCCCGCCGCGATCGACGCGGGGCGCAGTGACACCCTTGCCAACTGCCGAGGTATGAGTTACCCTGGCAGCCGACCTATGATGCATCCGCCCAACACCCTCAACCAGACGCCCGATGCCATGCGTGTGCGCATGACTGGTGACACCCATGCCCTCGCGAGGTGTGCGCCCTAGCGCTGCTAGGAACCACAGCAAGCCGAGCGAGGGCGACCCAAAGGGTCGCCTTTTTTTGTGACCAACACGTAGTAGACGGCGACCGCAGTGACAACTTCACACCAGGTTAACCGTCCTTCCCAGGCGGTCGACCACCCCTGTCCGCATTTACACCAGGAGACACTCCAATGTCAATCACCAATGACCGCTGTAACAGTCATCGCCACCTTCGACTCGTCGAATCGCCGCCGCCGCCGCTGCGGTTGGTGGAAACGCCTCCGCCTCGGCCGCCCGTCCCGGCGCCCGCGCCCGCCCCGGCGCCCGCGCCCGCTCCCGCCGCGCCCGCTCCCGCCGCGTGCGCGCGCCGCCCCGTCACGAGCCCTGAGTAGAGCTCACCGGTGCGGCGCGCGACGGCGGCCCAGTCGAAGCGAAGGACGTGGCCCCGAGCTTCGGCCACGACGCGCGCGCGCCCGGCGTCGTCGGTGAGCACGCGCTCGACCAGCTCGCCCAGCGCTCCCGCATCCCGGGAGGGAAAGCGCAGGCCGACCGAGCCGTCGCCCGGTACGACCTCACGCAGGCCGCCGGTGTCGGCGACGATGCACAGGCAGCCCGAGGCCATCGCCTCGAGGGCGACGAGCCCGAAGGGCTCATAGATCGACGGGACGATGCACAGGTCAGCGACGCGGTACAGCGAGTGGAGCATGTCGTCGCCCACCCAGCCCACGAACGAGCCGTGGCCGCGCAGGCCTAGGCGCCGCGCCTGGCGCTTGAGCTCGGCCTCCGCCGTACCGGTGCCGGCGACGACGAAGCGGACGTTGCCCGAGCGCTTGATCACCGGCGCCAGCGCGTCGAGCGCGAGGTGAAAGCCCTTCTCGTATACGAGCCGGCCCACCAGGAGCACGAGCCGCTCCTCGGGCGCGGCGAACTGGGCCCGCAGCCCGGAAAGATCTTCGACCACGGGCTCGAGGTCGCGCGGATCGATCCCGTTGGGAATGACCGTGATCTTCGAGGGCGCGACGCCGAAAACCGTGGCGACGTGACTGCGCATGTAGCGCGAGCACGTGATGATCCGGTCCGCCCGGCGCGCCATCGCGCGCTCGCGGGCGTGAATGTGGGACTGCGGGTAATTCCCGACCCACCCCTGATGACGGCCGAACTCCGTCGCATGGATCGTCGTCAGCCATGGCCGGTCGCCCCCGCGGGCCACGCTCTCCGCGGCTCCGGCCACAAGCCAGTCGTGGGAGTGCACGAGGTCGAAGTCGAAGCGCCGGCAGAGCTCCATCCCCGCCGCAGACATATCGTCGTTCATGGTCTGCACCCAGCGCACGAAGGCGTCGATGTCCTTGGGGTACGGCGGCTCGCGGACGCGGTGGACGAATACGCCGTGACGATCCTCCTCAGTCGGGAGCCGCCCTCCACCACGGGTGAGTACGTGCATCTCGACGCCGTCGCGGACGAGGTGCTCGGAGAGCTTGCGCACGTGGCGGCCGAGGCCCCCCTCGATGACGGGCGGGTACTCCCAGGAGATCAAAAGCGCGCGCATGCTCGGCGCGCCGGACCCTACCGGCCCGGTCGCGACCGGGTCACGTCACGCGTTTCAAGACCACCACTGAGCGCGCCATCAAGCTGATCTCGCCGCGCGCGGCGAAGCGCGCCGATGCCGCCGCGGCCGACGGATCGGCGGTCGAGAGCTCGAGCTCCCACTGAGCTCCGAAGCGCGGCCACGGCAGCACCATAATCCGATCCTCCTCGTGGGCGTTGAAGAGGAGCAGGAAGGAGTCGTCCTCGATCTCCTCGCCACGCGGGCCCGGGGTGGGGATCTCGGCGCCGTTGAGGAAGAGGCCGAGCACGGGCTCACCCGATTGCCAGTCACGGCGGGTCATCTTGCGCCCGTCGGGGCGGACCCACCAGGCGTCGGGGAGCCCCGAGCCCATCATCTCCCGTCCGGCCAGGAACTGCTCGCGGCGGAAGACGGGGTGGTTCCGGCGCAGCGCGATCAGGCGCCGAGTGAACTCGCGCAGCTCCTCGCGCGCGGGGTCGAGGTTCCAGTCATACCAGGAGATCTCGTTGTCCTGGCACCAGGCGTTGTTGTTGCCGTGCTGGGTGCGGCCCATCTCGTCGCCTCCGAGGAGCATCGGCGTCCCCTGGGAGAGGAGCAGGGTGGCGAGGAAGTTCCTCTGCTGTCTCGCCCTCAGGGCGAGCACAGCAGCCGAGTCGGTCGGGCCCTCGACGCCGCCATTCCACGAGCGGTTGTCGTCGGTGCCATCTTGGTTGTCCTCGTGGTTGGCCTCATTGTGCTTGTGTTCGTAGGAGACGAGGTCGGCGAGGGTGAAGCCGTCGTGGGCGGTGATGAAGTTGATCGAGGCAAACGGATCGCGGCCGTCCTCCTGGTAGAGGTCAGAGGAGGCGGTCAGGCGCGCGGCGAAGTCACCCGTGCTCGCGTGCACGCGCCAGAAGTCGCGCATGGTGTCGCGGTAGATGCCATTCCACTCCGACCACAGGACGGGGAAGTTGCCGACCTGGTAGCCGCCGGGCCCGACGTCCCAGGGCTCGGCGATGAGCTTCACCTGTGAGAGCACCGGGTCCTGATGGATGACGTCGAAGAAGGCCGAGAGGCGGTCGACGTCGTAGAACTCGCGCGCCAGCGCCGAGGCGAGGTCGAAGCGAAACCCGTCGACGTGGCATTCCATGACCCAGTAGCGAAGCGAGTCCATGATCAGCCGCAGCACGCTCGGGTGCACGGGGTTGAGCGAGTTGCCGGTTCCCGTGAAGTCCATGTAGTGGCGCAGGTCCTCGGGCATCAGGCGGTAGTAGGACTCGTTGTCGACGCCCTTGAACGAGAGCATGGGCCCGAGCTGGTTGCCCTCGGCGGTGTGGTTGTAGACGACGTCGAGGATGACCTCGATCCCGGCGTGGTGGAGCGCCTTGACCATCCCCTTGAATTCGCGCACCTGCTCGCCGCGCCGGCCCGAGGCCGAGTACTCGGAGTGGGGCGCGAGATAGCCGATCGTGCTGTACCCCCAGTAGTTGGTCAGGCCGCGCTCGACGAGGAACGACTCATCTGAGATGTGGTGCACGGGCAGGAGCTCGACCGCGGTGACCCCGAGCGACTGCAGGTACTCGAGCGCGGGCTCGGACGCGAGCCCGGCGTAGGTGCCGCGGAGATCCTCGCGGACCTCGGGGTGGAGCTTGGTGAAGCCCTTGACGTGGGTCTCGTAGATGACGGTGTCGGCCCACGCGATCCGCGGGGGCCGGTCGCCCTCCCAGTCGAAGCCGTGGTCGACGACGACCGACTTGGGGATCGCTTCGGCGTCGTTCTCGTCGTCGGGCTCGAGGTCGGCGTCGTCCTCGCCGGTAGGGACGTAGGGGAGGACGGTTCCGCCCTCGTTCCAGTCGACCTGGCCCTCGATCGCCTTCGCGTACGGGTCGATCAGGAGCTTGGCCGGGTTGAACCGCTGTCCCTCCTCGGGGGCATAGCGCCCCCGGACGCGGAAGCCGTAGCGCTGACCGGGACCCACCCCCGGCAGGTAGCAGTGGAAGTTGAGCGCCGTGCGCTCGGTCATCTCGATCCGGGTCTCGTGTCGCTCGTCGTCGAACAGGCACAGCTCGGCGCCTTCTCCGTTCTCGGAGAAGATCGAGAAATTGGTGCCGTACCCGTCCCACGCCGCCCCTAGCGGGAAGGGCTGGCCGGGCCAGACCTCCGTCATCGGCGCCAGACTATCTGGATCTCACGAGCGCCCCGGACAGGGCGGGCAGCTCGACCGCACCTTCGACGACCACGACCTCCGAGGAGTGCGTGGCGACCCGCACCACCGCCCCCGAGCACGGCACGCGCGCCGGCCGGTCACAGAAATTACAGGCGAGCTCGTAGTCCCCGCGTCGCACGCGCAGCCAGCGCGCCTCCTCGTCGAAGGCGATCTCGTCGGCGTCGCCGGGCGGCAGCTCACGCCGAGCCTCGATGAGCGAGCGATAGAGGCGCGCGAGCGCCGGGTCACCCGAGCGGGTGAGCTTCGAGGCCTCGAACGTCGACACCGCCTGGGGATCGGGGATCTCCTCCCCGAACTGGGCGAAGGCGGCGAACTCGCGCCGGCGCCCCTCCCGCGTCGCGGTCGCGATCGCGTCGTCGATGTGGTCGGAGAAGAACTGAAACGGCGCGTCCTCGCCGTACTCCTCGCCCATGAAGAGCAGCGGCACGAAGGGGGCGAGGAGCACGCAGAACGCGGCCAAGGGCCGCGCCGGGGCCGGGAGCCGGTCACCGTAGGCACGGTTGCCCACCTGATCGTGGTTCTGGGCAAAGACCACAAATCGCTCGGGCGGCACATCCTCGGCCGGCGCCCCGAAGCGCCGGCGACGGAAGGTCGAGTATTCCCCATCGAAGACGTGCGGGCGGTGATAGGCCTTGGCGAGCTGGGCGACGCGCCCGAACTCCTCGTAGTACCCCTCGCGGTAGCCGGTCACCAGCACCCGCAGGGCGTGATGGAAGTCGTCGGCCCACTCGGCGTCGCACGCGTACCCCCCGCACTCGCGCGAGCGCATCACCCGCGGGTCATTGAGCCCGCTCTCGGCGATCACGAGCGCGCCCTCTCGCTCCCCGTGGACGCGGCGCGCGATCTCGGCCACGATGTGCTCGGGGCTCGAGTCGAAGATGGCGTGGATGGCGTCGAGCCGCAGCCCGTCGATCCCGAAGTCCCGGACCCAGCCCACGGCGCTCTGGCACACGAGCTCGCGCACGGGGTCACAGTCGGCGTCGTCGTAGTTGATCGCCCTCCCCCACGGCGTCTCGTACTTCTCGGTGAAGTAGGGCCCGAAGGCCTCGAAGGCCTGCACGCCGGAGGCGCCGAGATGGTTGTAGACAACGTCGAGGA
>JAXDGF010000331.1:0-5428 GCA_034665165.1 Solirubrobacteraceae bacterium
GCGCCCACGCCGAACGCGAGCTGGTACCCGTCCGTGAGCGCGCGTAGCGACGGCACCGCAGCGCGCACCTGGCTGGCCGTGTACGAGTCGGCGAGCGTGCCGAGGATGGCAAGGCCGAGGGCTCCGCCCACGAGCCGCGAGGTGTTGAGCAGTCCGGACGCAAGCCCGCTCTGCCCCGACGGCACCCCCTGCACCGCGGCGATGGTCGCCGCCACCAGCGACAGCCCCATACCGAAGGTGCACAGGATCCCGCCCGGCAACACTTGCAGCAGGTACCCGCCACCCGGGTGGATGCCGGTGAGGAGCACGAGGCCGGTGCTGGCCGAGAGCATCCCGCCCGTGAGGACGACCCGCACGCCCGAGCGGGCGATCATCCGCGGGGCCAGCGTCGAACCCGTGACGACGCCGAGCGTCAAGGGCACGAACGCGAGCCCCGCCTCGATCGCGTCGTAGTGGAGGACCTGCTGCATGTAGAGCGTGAGGAAGAACCACATCGAGAACAGCGCCGCGTACAGGAGCACGACGACCAGATTGGCCGCGCGCAGGGTCGGGAGGCGGAAGATCGAGACCGGCACGAGCGGCACGCGCGCGCACCGCGCCTCGACGACCACGAACAACCCGAGCAGGACGGCACCAGCGGCGATCGGGAGCAGGACCTGGGCCGAGCCCCAGCCGAACGCCTCCGTGCGCACGATCCCGAACGTCACGGCGACGAGCCCGAGGGTCACGAGCAGCGCCCAGGCGCTGCGTAAGTCGAGCCGAGAGTTCTGCACGTGCTGGAAGCGCCACGAGGTCGCCCGCGGCGGCGGCGGGCGCAAGGAGCTCAACCACCCGGTCGCCGGCAAGCTCGTGTTCGAGCACGCCGTGTTCGGACCCCAGGAGGCCCCCGACCAGCGCCTCGTCCTCTACACGCCGATGCCCGAAGCGGACACCAAGGCAAAGCTGGCTTCGCTCTTCGAGATATAGGGAATAACGGGGTCAAGGTCCCCAAATCTTCACGAAAACCTTAAGTGGGCGGCCTATTAACCGACCCATGACGCTTGTTGACCACGATCAGGATCAGGTCCCCGGGTTCAAGCTACGGCTCCGGGTCTGGCTGCGCCGCCCGAGGCTCGATCGCGAGCTCGCGCGCGGCCGTGGGTACAAAACGAGCCCGGCGCTCGCGCTCCGCGCCCGCCAGCTCGTCGAAACGAGCACGAGACGGCGGGCCGCCCGCAATCTGCGCGACATCGTCAACTACGCCGAACGGGCCGCAGCGGGCCGGATCATCTCCGCCGTCGTGATCGAGCGCGCGGCCGTCCGAGCCGGTCGCGAAGCGCTCCTCGGGCTGGCGGACCGGCTCGACGGGACCGCTCCGGTGAGCCCGCGCGGGGTCGCACGCGTGCAGATTCTTCTCACCGACGGCTGCGAGAGTCCGCTCTTCAATCCCCATACCGGATACACGGTCGTCGACGCCGTCTGGCAGGCGGCGGAGCTTCTCGGCGCGGGCGCGCGCATCGACGCGGCGGCGTTCTGACTCCCTCACACGCTGCGAAGCGCCTCGGAGGGCGACAGTCGCGAGGCTCGGAGTGCCGGGTACAGGCCGGCCAAGGCCCCCACGGCCACGGCGATGAGCACACACGCGCCGAGGTCCTGCACCCCTACGACGGCAGGCCAGTGGCGTAGCGAGGCGTATACGGCGGTGGCAAAAGCACCCAGCACCGCCCCGGCCGTTCCTCCACAGAGGGCGAGCAGGGCCGCTTCGGCCACGAACTGAGAACCGATGTGAGCCTGGGTGGCGCCGAGGGCGCGCCGCAGGCCGATCTCGCCCCGGCGTTCGAGGACGGCGATGACCATCACGTTGGCGATCCCGATCGCGCCCACGAGGAGGACGATGGCGCCGAGCGCGAGGAACAGCGTCTGGAAGGCGGCAGCGGCGGCCGCGCGGGCGGTGAGGGCGTCGGTCGGATTGGTGATGGCGACGTCCTGGGGGGCGGCGGGGTCCGCCGTCGCGGCGAGCACGGACTGGACGGCGCTCACGCTCGCCGGGTTCGTGCGAACGTAGATCTCGACCGGGTGGGCGCCGGCGTGGAGGAGCCGTTCGGCGATCGGGAAGCCGATCAAGGCGGAGCGATCGAGGTCGGGAGCCAGAGGTATCCGGGCGAGGATGCCTACCACCCCGAACCAGCGGCGGCCGAGCCAGAGCTCGACTGAGCCGTCAGCGCAGTCGATGCCGAGGGCGCTGGCCGCGTCGGCGCCGAGGACCACGGCGGGGAAGTGCGCGCTGGCGGCGTTGAGGAAGCGCCCGCGGGACACGTGGCCCTCGACGGCGGCGAGCAGGTTCGGCCGGGCGGCGTAGACGGTGACGGCTTCGGTGTTCGCGCTCGAGATCGCGCCCGAACGGTAGACGCTGGCGTTCACGTCGCCGATGGCCGAGGCCGAGAGGACCGGGCCGATGCGGTCGATCATCGCCGGGGCGCTGGGGGCCAGGGTTGGAGTCCGTCCGCTGAACGACTGCCCGGGGGCGACCGTGAGCAGGTTCGTGCCCAGGGCATCGATCTGGGCCACGAGCTGAGCCCGGCTCGAGGTGGCGATCCCGAGCACGGCGACGATCGTCGCGATCCCCGACCGCGATCCCGGCGGCGCTCAGAGCGGTCCGCGCGGGCCGGGCGTGCAGGCCCAGCACCGCAAGCGACCACACATCAGCAGCCTGCAGGCGGCTCGGGTGCTCCTTGCTTACTTGGCTCAACTCGAGCGCGGTCATTGCGCGACGACGACCCTGGTCCCGGCAGCGATCGCGGCGCCGCTCACCTGCACCCGGCTCCCGCTGAACGCGCCCGTCCTCACGCCGACGAGCCGATGCGCACCCGAGGGCTCGACGATCTCGAGCCCGTACCCGCCGCCGGCAAGAGCGAGCAGGGCCGACACGGGCACGGCAAGGACGTGCCGGACCGACTGCGTCGTGAGCGAGACCTGGACGGCGACGCTCGCCGCCGTGCCCGTCGCCGCCGGCCGCGCGGGCGCCACGGTCGCCGCCGTCGTCCCCACGGCACTCACCCGGCCGCGCATGCGCCGGCCCGAGGGCATGATGATCCTCACCGCCTCGCCGGCGTGCACCAGGGGCAAGGTCGGGTTCAGGGGCACCGTCACCGTCCTTGCCGTCGTCGTCACCTGATAGGGCTCCTGCCCCCGCGACGCAACCTGGCCGGGCTGGAGGTTCCAGGACCCGACGCGGACCGTCGAGGTCAAGAAGACGACCTGGCCGAGGCGGACCTTGCCCGTCACCGGCTCACCCCTAGCTCGCTGCCAGCGCCGCACGGCGTCGGCGGTGAGCACGTCGAAATGCCCCGTCGGCACCGATAAGAGCCCGTCGGCGTAACCGAGGGCGATCAGGCTCGATTGGAGCTCGGCGACGTCGGGGCCGTCGCTCACGCCACGCGCGAGCTCGCGCCACGCCGGGGTCGAGCCCGACATGAGGACGACGGGCACGTTGTCGACCCGGTAGAGCGTGCCGCCGAGCGCGATCCTCGCGCCGGTCCCGGGAAGCTTGGTGTAGGTCCCGTTCAGCTCGTTCACGAGGGGCGCGGCGCGGGCGTAGGCGAGCCTGCCGCGGGTGAGGACGGTGTTCACGAGATTGGTGCGGACGACGGCTGTGGTCGTGAGCGGCGGGGGCGTTGGGGCCGCGGGCGCGAGAGCTCCGCCTTGGAGCGAGAAGGCGACGACCGCCCCGACGAGCGCGGCACCGGCCAGGGCTGCCATGCGTGCGCGCGCGCCGGCCAGGGCGGCCACACGTGCGCGCGCGCCGGTCACGGTCCGGTCCCGTCGTCGTGCACGCTGGCGGGGAGGAGATGCCGGCAGGCGGCGTCCGCGGCGCGGAACTGGGGCGAGTAGCGACCGTAGTCGGCGGTGATCCCGGACACGTTCCCGAGGCTGAGGGCCCCTTGCGGCGTGGGGTCGAGCATGTCGATGTTATGAGTGCGCATGCACTCGGCCCACCGTGTGAGCGCCGGGAGCTGAGCCACCACCCGGGCCGCGCCGGCGCTCTCCTTCATCGCGATGATCGGGGCGAGGAAGTGGTTGCAGGCGGCGTAACCGGCCGCGGTACCAGCGGTGCGCTCCGGCATGTCGATCGTCAGGCCCGAGTGCCCGGGACGGTGAAAGGGATCCGACATCTGCACGCCGCGCTCGCGCATGCAACGCGTGAAGCTGACCATGTCGGCGTCGCTCTGGGACGGAGACAGCGGCGTGGCCGCCGAGCCCGCGCCCGCCCCGTGCCCGCCCAGGCTCGCCACCGTCGGCGTCGCCGAGCCGCCCCCGCACCCGGCCGCGAGCGCACCGGCGACCACCGCCAAGGCACCGGCTCGCCGGCGGCGCCGCGACCCCAATCGCTCCTGACCCATGTCCACACCCCTCCTGTTCTGACCACCCGCCGACCACCGGCGGGAAAGCGCCCTTGTACGCCCCGGGCCATCACACCGAGGCAACGTCCGGGCCCCGGTAGCGCGCCAAATCCCGGTGCGTTACGCGGCCATTCCTCGCTCGCAAGGGCAGCGTCAAACTTCAGCGTGTTGTGGCGTTGTGACGCCTGCTCGTGCACGATGTCGGCGTGCGCGTCCTCGTCGTCGAAGACCACCTGGAGCTGGCGGACGACATCGTCGACGGCTTGCGTGATCGCGGCATCGCCGCCGATGTCGCCTACGACGGCGCCGTCGGGCTCGAGAAGGCGCTGATGACGCGCTACGACGTGGTCGTGCTCGACCGCGACGTCCCCAAGATCCACGGGGATGCCGTGTGCGCGACGCTCGCGAGCGGCCCGTCGGAGGCCCGCGTCCTCATGCTTACCGCGGCCGCGACGATCGGCGACCGGGTCGAAGGGCTCAATCTGGGCGCCGACGATTACCTGCCGAAGCCGTTCGCCTTCGAGGAACTGGTGGCGCGGATCCATGCCCTCGCGCGCCGAGCCCCGGCGGCCCCCGTCATCACCGTCCACGGAGATCTCGTCTTCGACCGGGCGCGCCGGCGTGTGAGCCGTGCCGGGCGTCCGCTCTCGCTCACGCGCAAGGAGCTCGGAGTTCTCGAAGCACTGCTCGTCGCCGGCGGGGCGGTGGTGAGCGCCGAGCAGCTCCTCGTGCAGGTGTGGGACGAGAACGCCGATCCGTTCACGCGCACGGTCACGGTGACGCTCGCCCGCTTGCGCGCCAAGCTCGGCGAGCCCGATCCGATCGAGACGCTGATCGGCTCCGGATACCGCCTGCGGTGAGCGCGCCGGGATTGCCTCATTGGGCGCGCCGGCTATGGCCGCAGAAGGTCAGGGCGCGGCTCACCCTCACCTACGCCCTCCTCTTCCTCGTGGCCGGCGCGGCGCTCCTCGCGCTCACCTACGCGCTCGTCGCGAGCAGGCTCCCGGCGCCGAGGACGAGCGCCAAGAACGTCACGCTCCGATACCAGC
>JAXDGF010000332.1:0-2500 GCA_034665165.1 Solirubrobacteraceae bacterium
ACCTCGCCAACATCGACGCCCGCGGCGCCGGCGTCACCCGCGTGGGCGTCGAGTCGAGCCGGCTCACCGGGATCGCGCTCACCGAAGCGGCGGTGCAAGACCTCTCGATCGCGAGCTCCCGCGTCGACCTGGCGTCCTTCGGCTTCGCCCGCCTCTCGCGCGTCACCTTCGCTGGCTGCGTGCTCGCGCAGACGTCGTTCCTCGAGGCGACGATGGAATCGGTCCGCTTCCACGACTGCGACCTCGGCGGCGCCGATTTTCGCGGCGCCGCATTGCGCTACTGCGAGTTTCGCGGCTGCGATCTCACCGGGATCGAAGGCATCCAGAGCCTCCGCGGAGCCGCGATGGAATGGGCCGACATCGTCGCGATGGCCGGACTTTGGGCCGGCGCGCTCGGGATCGAGATCCTCGACGCCGATTGAAGGCGCCCGCGCCGCCGCGCGCCGCCCGTCGATCTCAGCTCTTGCCGACGGCGGCGCCGCGCTTGCCGCTCAGCGTACGGGCGACCCGGCGAGGATCGAGTCGAGCGCGGCGAGATCCTCCTCGCTCGGCGTCCATCTCGCAGCGGCGGCGTTGGCATGCACCTGCTCGGGCTTGGTGGCGCCCGCGATCACGGACGAAACCACAGATCGGGCCAGGAGTGCGCCGAACGCCACCTCCAGGAGGCCTATGCCGCGCTCCTCGGCGTAGCGCTCGAGGGCCTCGACGAGGTCGAACTGCTCGTTGCTCGCGACCTGCTCGCGCCCGGCAAGTCGGGTACCCGCCGGCGCCGTCTCCCCGCGCCGGTACTTGCCGGTGAGCAACCCGGAAGCGAGCGGGAAGTAGGGGACGAAGCCGAGGCCGAGGCGCTCGCACGTGGGCAGGACCTCGCGCTCGGCATCGCGGACGAGGAGGCTGTACTCGTTCTGGATCGCGACGAAACGGGCGAAGCCGCGCTCGCGCGCCACCGCGTCGGCCTCCTCGATCTGCTCGGCGCTGAAGTTCGACGCGCCGATGGCCCGGACCTTGCCCGCGCCGACGAGCCCGTCGAGCGTTTCCAGGGTCTCCGCGATGGGGGTGACGCCGTCGGGCTGGTGGTACCAGTAGACGTCGATCACCTCAGTGCGCAGCCGGCGCAGCGACGCTTCGGCGGCCTGGAGGATGTAGTCGCGCGAGCCCCGTGGTCCCTTGCCGTCGCCCATGTCCATCCCGAACTTGGTGGCGAGGACGACCTCGTCGCGGCGGCCTTCGAGGACCTCGCCCAGGAGCGTCTCGCTCGCGCCCCTGCCGCCGTAGATGTCGGCCGTGTCGAGAAAGGTCACGCCCGCTTCGAGGGCGGCGTCGACGACCGCGCGCGTCCCCTCCAGACCGACGCGGCGGCCGAAGTTGTTACAGCCCAGGCCCACGACCGAGACGTCGATACCCGAGTCGCCGAGCGGGCGGGTGGGGAGTGCGGTCATGGTGTGGTGTCTAGCAAAGCGTGATCGTGGGCTTGGGGGGCGTCGAGCTCGGGTTCGCGCGGGCGGCGGGGGTGGCGGCCACGACGTGGCGTCTTTTAAGCCGCATACATCGGCTCAAAAGACACCACCCCCAGAACCGAGCTCATCAGGTTTCCCGGCCGGCGGCGCGGAAGCTCAAGCGGGCGCGAAGTCGAGGAGGTAATCTGGCCCAAACGGCCTACATAACAGTCCACGGTTGAGGGAACCTTCCACCTAAGACGCAAGCCGATGATCACTGACCGCCCATGAGCAAGGCGCGCCCCGGCTCCCGCCCCGCGACCTTCGAGACCCTGAGACGGCTTCCCGTCGTCGGCAGGGCGATGGACTGGGGCCTCGGACCGGCGGCGGTATCGGAGACAACCAAGCACGCCGGCGCGCGCATCGCCGGACTCAAGGCCACCGAATCGGTATGCCCCTACTGCGCCGTCGGCTGCGGGCAGGTGGTGTACACCCGCGGTGGCGAGCTGGTCGATATCGAGGGCAACCCCCGCTCGCCCATCAACCAGGGGACGCTGTGCCCGAAGGGCTCGGCCTCGCGCCAGCTCGTGCAGCAGCCCGGGCGCCTGACCAAGGTGCGCTACCGGGCCCCGGGCGCTACCGAGTTCGTGGACCTCGAGCTCGAGCAGGCGATGGACATGATCGCCGAGCGGGTCATCGCCTCCCGCGAGGCCGGTTGGCAGGACGTCGAGCACCACGGCTGGCGCGTCGACCGCACGCTCGCCTTTGCCCACCTCGGCGGGGCGACCCTCGACAACGAGGAGAACTACCTGATCAAAAAGCTCTTCACCGCGATGGGGGCGATCCAGATCGAGAACCAGGCGCGGATATGACACAGCTCGACCGTCCCCGGTCTGGGGACGACCTACGGGCGCGGCGGCGCCACCGGCTTCCTCCTGGACCTCCAAAACGCCGATTGCGTCCTGATTGAGGGCTCGTCGATGGCCGAGGCCCACCCGGTCGGCTTTCGCTGGGTGATGAAGGCCAAGGAGCGGGGAGCGCGCATCATCAGCGTCGATCCCCGG
>JAXDGF010000333.1:0-19216 GCA_034665165.1 Solirubrobacteraceae bacterium
CATTGCGGATCTGGCAGATCTGCGAGAGCTATCCGCCCCAGTACGGAGGCGGCGCCGGCGTCGCCGCCAAGGACATCTCCGAGGCGCTGGCCGCGGCCGGGCACGACGTGCGCGTGCTCACCACAGAGAGCCGCGACGGTGCCGATTACGCCGTACGCGCCGACAGCAACGGTGACGTCCACATCGACCGAGTGAACCTCCGTTACTTGGTCGACCGCGACCCCGACGGCTGGTCGCTCGGAACCCGGGCGTGGGTGCGGCACGAGCGCCGGATCGCGCGCGTGGTCGAGGGGTGTCTTGGTCAGTGGCGGCCGGACATCGTCCAGTACCACACCACCCGCCCCTTCGGCGAGGCCGCACCGCTGCTCATCGCGCGCCACGGCATCCCCGTCGTCGCCATGCTCCACGAAGCGTGGTTCGTGTGCCCGCGGCTGATGCTGTTGCGCTCCCCGATGTCCGAGCCGTGCGCGGGCCCCGGTCCGGTCAAGTGCCTCGAATGCATGTACAGCCACTACGATGGCAGCCACCTCCGGGCCGCCCTCAAGCTCTCGTGGAGGGTGCCGCGCCTGGGGATCTACCCCGCCTATCGGCTCCTGCGGCGCCGGTCGGCGCGGCGCGCGCTGACGGCCGCTATCGGCTACTCGCGCTTCATGGTCGAAGTGCATCGACCCCACCTTCGCGGCGTGGTGTACGTCCCCATCGGCATCAACCTGGAGGGGCTCCCCGCCATTGTGCCGGAGCGTCCGCGCACGCCGCTGCGCTTCGGGTTCTTCGCCGGCTTTCAGCCCAACAAGGGCATCTGGCATGTGCTCGATGCCGCCGCCGCGCTCAAGCGGGAGGGCCTCGAGTTCGAGCTCCACATCTGGGGGCCCGCCGGTCCCGCCGACGCGCAGGAGATAACGAGGCGCGGTCTCGAGGGCTGCGCGCTCGTGCACGGGATGTTCTCGGCCCAGGAGATGTGGGACGTGTACTGCCGGATCGATGTCGCCGTCATGGCCACGACCGTGCCCGAGCCACTGGGACGGATCCCGCTGGAGGCGCGAGCGGTGGGGGCGCCGGCGATCGTCCCCGCGATCGGCGGCCTGCGAGAATCGGTCCGTGACGACGTCGACGGCCTCCGCTACCGTTTTCGGGACGGCGACGATCTCGAGCGCCAGATGCGGCGCATCCTCGTCGAGCCCGGACTGTTCGCGAGGCTGAGCGGCGAGCTCCTGCCCGTGCTCGACACGCGCACGCGCGGAGCCGCTCTGGAACAGGCCTACCGGGCGATCATCGCCGGTGAGCCGGCGGCGGCGGCGGCGTGAGCGCGGCCATGGAGGCGGGGTCTCAGCCGGCGAGCATGGAGCTCGGCGTCCGCGTGCCCCGCGTGAGCGTCTGCGTCCCCTCCTACAACGCGGCCCGCTTCCTTCCGGCCGCGATCGACAGCGTTCTCGCCCAGGACTTCGCCGATTTCGAGCTCGTCGTCTCCGACGATGCCTCCGCCGACGACACGACTGCGGTATTGGGCCGCTACGCCGATCCCCGCCTGCGCGTCGTGCGCTCGGAGGACCGCCTGGGCCAGGCCGGCAACTGGAATCGCTGCGTCGAGCTCGCGCGCGGCGAGTACGTGATCCTCCTGCACGCCGACGACGAGCTCCTTCCCGGCTACCTCGATCGCGCCGTGGCGGTGCTCGACGCCCACGAGGAGGTGAGGCTGGTGCACTGCGCCGCTGAGCACATAGACGAAGCCGGCAACCCGCTCTTTCTCCAGACCCTGCTCGACGAGGATCTGGTCGACGGCGATCGCGTCATCCTGCGCCGCCTGCTCCTCGAGGGGTGCGTCATCAACCCGGCCGGGGTGATGGTGCGCCGCACCGCCTACGAGCGCGCGGGACCGTTCACCGACCGCATCGTGTGGGGCGTGGACTGGCACATGTGGATCCGAGTCGCGCTCCAGGGCGCCGTCGGGTATCTGGCCGAGCCGCTCGCGCGCTATCGCGAGCACGGCCACAGCGGCACGTCGGCCGTGATGGCGAGCGGGCGCAACGCGCGCGACGAGATGTGGGTGCTGGCCGACGTCTTCGAGCACATCGGACAGGTTCTGCCCGAGCTCTGTGATCTCAAGGCGCCGGCTCTGCGCGGCGTCGCGCACCGCACCTGGTGCTTCGCGGAAACCATGTGCGAGCTCGGAGACATGGACGCCGCCCGCGTCGGGCTGCGCAACGCGCTCAGGATCTCGCCGCGGATGATCGCTCAGCCCCGGGTCTTGGGTCTGTGGGCCGCGACCTACACCGGATATACGTGGTTCGCACGCGTCCACACCGGCAAGGAGTGGATTACGGGGAGGCTCCCGGGCCGGTAAGCGGGAGCGGCTACCAGCCGTGGCGCCGCAAGAAGATCTCGAGCGTGAGCAGGCTCCAGATGGCGTCGCCGTGGTTCCCGGTGCCGGCTTGGTGCTCGGCGACGAGCGCATCGATCGCGGTCCCGGACAGGTGAGCGCGAACGTGGGTGTCGCGACCGCAGAGCATGGCGCGGACGTAGGGAGCGAGATCGTGGCGGAACCACCGGTCGATCGGCACCCCGAAGCCGCGCTTCGGTCGCTCGAGGATCTCGCGCGGGATGAGGTCGGCCACGGCGGCGCGGAGCACGCGCTTGAGCGAGAGCCCGCGCAAGCGCGCCGACGGGGTGAGGCGAAAGGCGAGCTCGGCGAGCTCATGGTCGAGGAACGGCGCCCGGACCTCGAGCCCGTGGGCCATGCTCATCCGATCGACCTTGGGCAGGAGGTCGTCGAGCAGGTAGGTGCGAATGTTCAGGTCGAGCAACCGGTCCAGGGGGTGGGCGCCGCTCGAGCGCCGCCAGATGTCCTGGTAGGCGTCGATCCCGTCGCGGCCGTCACGGCCGATGCGGCCGGCGGACGCGCCCGCCAGGAGCTGCTCCTTCCACTCGACGGGCACGTAGCTCACCCACGCGAGCAGCGCCATCGGGGCGCTCAGGTCGCTGCGCACGAGCAGCCGGCGGAGCTTTGCTGCGCGGCCCCGGGCCAAGCTCGGCGGGAGGAGCTCCGCGCCGCGGCGGACGCCGGCGCGCAGCGGCTGGGGCAGCGACTCGTAGCGCGAGACCGCGAGCGCGGCCGCGAAGCGCTCGTAGCCGGCGAAGAGCTCGTCTCCCCCATCTCCGCACAGCGCGACCGTCACGTGGCCGCGGGTGAGCTCCGAGAGCATGTACGTCGGCAGCGCGCTCGAATCGCCGAAGGGCTCGTCGTAATGCCAGACGAGGCGCTCGATGAGCTCGCTTGCCTCCGGCTTGACGACGAACTCGGTGTGGTCGGTGCGGTAGCGCTCGGCCACGGCCCGCGCGTACTGGCGCTCGTCATATCCCTCGGAGTCCTCGAACCCGATGGTGAAGGTCGCGACCGGCCGATCGCTCGCTTGCGCCATCAGCGCGACCACGCTCGAGGAGTCGATGCCGCCGCTGAGGAAGGCACCGAGCGGGACGTCGGCGATGAGCCGGCGCTCGACGGCCGAGCGGAGCTTGTCCCTCACCATCGCGGCGACGTCGTCAAAGGTCACATCGAGGCGCGTCACCGAGCCCGCGCCGGTGCCGGCGCCGGGGTATCGCGGCTCCCAGTAGCGCTCGAGCCTGGGCTCCGAGCCCGCGGTGGCGACGAGAACGTGCCCCGGGGGGACGCTGCGCACGCCCTCGAAGAACGTCTCGGGCGTCGGGACATAACCGAAGGTGAGGAAGTCGGCGATCGCCGCCTGGCGCAGCCGGCGCGGAACCCGGGGATTGGCGAGGAGCGACTTGATCTCGCTCGCGAACACGAGCCGATCGCCCTCGCACCAGTAGTACAGCGGCTTCTTGCCGAACCGATCCCGCCCGAGGATGAGCCGGCGCCGGCGCTCATCCCAGATGGCGAAGGCGAACATTCCCTCCAGGTGAGAGGCCAGCGCCGCCGGGTCCGTGCCTTCCGCCAGATGGGCCAGCACTTCGGTGTCGCCGTCGCTGCCGAGGTGATGGCCATCCCGCCGCAGTTCTGCCCGCAGCGCGCGGTAGTTGTAGATCTCACCGTTGAGCGCGACGCCGATCGTCCCGTCCTCGTTCGTGATCGGCGGATCGCCGTGCTGGAGGTCGATGATGGCCAGCCGCGTCTGCCCGATCCACGCGCCCGGATGGTCAGATGCTCCCTCGGCGTCGGGGCCACGATGACGAAGGGCGGCGAGTTGCCGTGACGCGTTCGCGGAGTGGTCGCCGTCGATGGCGCCGATCTCACCGGCGATGCCGCACATGAGGACCGCTCAGCCCGCGACGGATCGCAGGAGTTCCGCGAGCTGAGGAGCCCAGTATCGATAGGAGTAGCGGCGCTCGGCGAACTCTCGGCCCGCCTCTCCCCGCTCACGGCGCTCGTCCGGGTCCTCGATCAGGGTCAGAAGGGCTCGGTGCCAATCCTCGGGCGTAGCGGCCATCAGGCCACGCTCGGTGCCGATCAGCTCGGGCGTGATCCCGGCCGGGCTGCCGATCGCGGGTACGCCGGCGGCGAAGTACTGGAGGACCTTGTAGCCGCACTTGCCGCGCGCCCAGTCGTCGTCGGGCTGGGGCATGATGCCGATGTCGAAGCTGGCCAGGTCCTGGGCCTCAGAGGCGAGCGACCACGGGCGATGCTCGATCCACGGAGCCGTGATGGCCGGATCGGCGCCGACGAGGATCAGCCTGGCTCGCACGTGGCCGGCGTTGACACGTGCGAGCGCGGGTAGGACCGAGTGCAGGTAGGGGCTCGTCGTCGGCGAGCCGATCCACCCAACCGTCACCGGCGAGTGCTCCGCGTGGACGTGCATCGGCTGCCGGGACGGATCCACACAGCTCGGCAGCACCTCGACGCGGCGGGCGTACTGTCGGGCACGCCCGGCGAGGAACGAGTTTCCGGCGAGGACGAGCCTCGAGCGGCGAAGGCACTCGATCGAGCGGGACGCCTCCTGCTTCGTCCACTTGAAGCGACGGTTGACGCCGCCCGTGAAGCCGAGGAAGAGCGCGTCGTCGAGGTCGTAGACGTCGAGCCGGCGCGGCGGGTCGTAGCCGGGAAGCGGATGCAGCAGTCGCAGCCGGTGGACGAGGAGGAGATCGTGCTCGGGTCGCGGGCGCAGCACGGCGCGTGCCGCCGCGCGCGCCAGCGTCGCCGACTTGCCGGGGATCCGCCCCCGTGAGGCGAGCACACCGTAATCGGCATCAGTCAATGACGAGCGGTAGGTGAGCGTGACCCCTTGACCCCCAAGAAAGGGAACGAAGTTGGCGATGCGCACGCGCGCGCTCGCCACCCTCAGCGGGTAGGCCGTCTCGGCCAAGACCTCGAGACCGTGGGGGTCGTGAACCTCCGACATGCCGGACGCCGGGCTTTCAAGGGACAATTCGCTCATCAAACCGCTGCCGACCACAGTATCGCGGGGTAAATGCCGATACCGGGAGAGCCCATGGGCTCGCGGTCACGCATAGCCATTGTCGGGGCCGGCCTGACCGGCTGCACGGTGGCGCACGCGCTCGCTCGCGAGGGCCTGGACTGCGTTCTCCTCGAGCGGGCGGCCGTCCCCGGGGGCCTGATCCGCTCCGAGCTCATGCAGGGTGTCATCTACGAGCCCCACGGCTCGCACATCTTCCACACCGAGGATCGGGAGGTATGGGAGCTGGCCAACGCCATGACCCCGTTCCGGCCCTACCGTCATCGCGTCGACATCATCGTCGAGGGAAAGTGCCTGAACTGGCCGCCGCTCCTGAGCGATGTCGAGCGCCTGGCCGACGGCGAGCGGATCAAGCGCGAACTCCTTGTGCGTCGCGAGCAACCGCTCGACCCCGAGCTGCGGGCCCGGAGCGCGAACTTCGAGGAGTGGTGCCTGGAGCTGATGGGGCCGGACCTCTACGAGCTCTTCATCCGTCCCTACACCGAGAAGCAGTGGGGCCGCCCCGCGCGCGAGCTGCCGGCGAGATTCGCCCCGGGCCGGGTCAGCGTGCGCTGGGATGACGACCCGTACCTGTTTCCCGACTCCTACCAGGGCTGGCCCGCGGGCCCCCACGGCTACACCGACCTCATCGACGGCCTGCTCGATGACAACGGGATCGAGCTCCGCACCGACCAGGACGTCACCCTGGCGAGCCTCGACGCTCATCTCCGCGACCTCGATCCCGACGCCGTCGTCCTCACCTGCCCCCTCGACGTCTTCGCGGGCGCGCCCTACGGCGAGCTCGAGTGGCGCGGGATCCTCGTCCGGTCCGTGCACATCCCCCATCTCGAGTACGCGCAGGGCGCGATGGTCGTCAACTACCCGGGCCGCGAATATCCCTTCATCCGCGTGCACGAGACCAAGCACGCGTCGGGTCAGCAGTGCGAGGGCACCGTGCTCGGCTTCGAGTTCACCGGCGCGCCCACGCGCTACTACCCGATCGAGAGCGAGCAGAACCGGACCCTGAACGCTCGCTATCAGCGCTATCTGCGCGATTCGCTGGCGCCCCAGCCGCTCTATTTCGCCGGGCGCCTGGCCAACTACGTCTACATCGATATGGACGACTGCATGCGCCAGGCGCTCGACTGCGCCGCCGAGGTCCTCGCGGGACTGCGGCAAGGGTCGGTCCGCTAACCTGGAGCAATGGTTCGCTTGGGGGCGCGTACGGCGACGTACGCCTTGGCTGGACTCGCGACGTTGCTCGTGGCCGTTGCCGTGGGCCTAGCGGTGTCATCGGCCCGCGGCGCCCAGCCGTCTGCCGGCGGCGCCCACCCGTCTGCCGGCGGCGCGCGGATACCGGCCCGGAGCGCGCGGGCAGCGCCCCCCGTGCGAGGTCTGACGCGAGCGTTCACCGACGACGTGTGGTTCTACGGACCGTCATGGACCACGCGCACGGTGATCACCGGCGCGCGCCGCGTCCTGCTCGAGATCGACTGGGCCTCGGTGGCCCCCGACCCGCCGGCGCCGGGGGTCGATCCCACCAGCCCGAGCGACCCTCAGTACAAGTTCGCCTACATCGATGCCGTCCTGCGCCAGTTCGCCGGCACCGGGATCCAGGCCGCGTTCCTGGTCTCCGACGCGCCGGCCTGGGCGGAGAGTCCAGGCGGGCCGAGCGCGCTCGAGGCGGCCGGTGCCTGGAAGCCTGATCCGACGGCCTACGGTCAGCTCGCGACCGTCCTGGCCCGGCGCTACTCGGGCTCCTATCCCGATCCGCTCAATCCGGGCCAGGCGCTGCCGCGCGTGCGCTACTACCAAGCGTGGGCCGAGGCGAACATCAACGTCCACCTCTCGCCCCAGTGGGTGTTCAGCAACGGACAGTGGGTCCAGACCGGGCCGCTGATTTATCGCTCGCTCCTGAACTCCTTCTACGCGGGCATCAAGAGCGTGCATTCCGACAACGTCGTCCTCACTTCGGGCTTCGGCCCCTTCGGGGATCTTCCCGGGGCCTGCGACAACGCCCAAGCAGGCAACGGATGCCGGATGCCGCCGGCCAAGTTCCTGCGCACCATGCTCTGCGTCCAGGGCTCCGCGCTGAAACCGACCGCGTGCCCGAACCCGGCCCATTTCGACGCGCTCGCCATGGATCCCTACGAGGTCGGGCCGCCCACGAGACCGGCTGCCAACGTCGACGACGCCACCGCGCCCGACCTCGGCAACCTGATGAAGATCGTCAACAAGGCACGTCGATCCCGGCGCGCATTGCCGACCAGCGCGAAGCAGCTGTGGGTGACGGAGTTCTCCTATGACTCAAACCCGCCCAACCCCACCGCCATCTCCGCCGCGACCCAGGCGCGATGGCTCGAGCAGTCGTTCTACGTCTTCTGGAACGAAGGCGTCAACACGGTCGTCTGGTATCTCCTCCGCGACCAGGCCGGCACCGACTACGCCTCCTCGTATTTCTCGGGCGTCTACTTTTACAACGGGACGCCGAAGCCATCCTTCGAAGCGTACCGGTTCCCCTTCGTCGTGATGCCCGCGGGGAAGAAGAAGGCGCGGGCCTGGGGGATCTCGCCCCGGAAGGGCAGCGTTACCGTCCAGCGCCAGAAAGGCGCGACGTGGACGACGCTCTTCCACGTCAACGTCTCGGCGGGCGGGGTGTTCGTACGCAACATCTCCCCTCGCCTGCACGGCAACTTCCGCGCCATCGTCGGGGGCGAGTCGAGCCTGATCTGGAAGGGATGAGCCGGCGGCAGCGGAGCCTAGCCGACCGCGCGTTCCGGCTCGATCTCGACGCGTGACCCGAGGGCACGAGTCACGGGTTCGAGCGTGGCCGCGACCGGCTCGAGCGCAACAAGGACGGGCAGGTCGACGGTCGAGGGCGCCTGGCGGAACCGCGGCGAGCTCTCGAGCTGCCAGATCAGCAGCGCTCCGAAGACGACGGCGATGGCCCCGGCAAGGAGGACCCAGCTGAGCCCGGCGCGAGCGACGGCGACGGTCGCGCCACACACCACGAGCTGGGTCACGGCCAGCGTGAGCGCCACGTTGCGGGGTTGACCGAGGCGGTGTGACAGGCGATGAGTAAGGTGGTCGCGGCCGCCGACGAGTACCGACCGGCCCGCCCGGCCGCGGGAGATGGTGACCAGGGTGGTGTCGAGGATCACAAGACCGACGAGCAGGGCCGCAATGACCACTCCGGTCGGCCCGAAGTAGTTCCTGCTCACTGCGCTCATGGTCACCCCCGCGATGAGGAGGCCGACCTGTAGGCTGCCTCCGTCCCCCATGAAGATGCGCGGGGGGGTGGAGAGGTTGCGGGGGAGGAAGCCGGCGCACGCCCCGGCCACGGCAAAGCACAGGGGAGCGAGCAGATCCTGGCCGGCGATGAGTGCCACCACGCCCGTGCCGAGGGCTGAGACGGCGGCGGTGGACCCGGCGGCACCGTCCATGGTGTCCATCAGGTTGAAGGCGTTCATGACGCCGATGACCCAGATCACGGTGAGGGCGAGGTCGGCCGGGCCGTTGTGGAACAGGGTCCAGCCGTGGCCGGTGGCCCACAGCAGCGACGCGATCCCGATCTCGACGGCGATGCGCAGCCCGATCGGGAGGTTGACGCGGTCGTCGATCGTGCCCACGATCCAGATCGCGACCGCGCACGCGACGAGCACCCCGTACCGGCCGAGAACGCCTTCCACCGACATCGCGGCAGCGATGATCCCGACCATGATCGCCGTGCCCCCCAAGTAGGGCGTGGGTCGCCTGTGACCCTTGTAGCCGACAGGGAGATCGAAGAAAGCGGTACGGACGGCGATCCAGATCGCCACGGGCGTGGCTAGGAACGTAGAAAGGGCGGCGATCGCAAACGCGGAGGCTGCGATCAGCTCAGGCGACATCGGCTGCTGCGGCCGGGGTTACGACGGTGTCGCGGCGGGCGCGCTGGTACTCGATCACGTCATCGATGGCGTCGTCCGCCGTGCAGCGAGGCTGCCATCCGGTCAGGTTCCGTAACGCCGTCGTGTCCGGACGCCGGCTCCCGAGCTCTTCGAACCCCTCGCCGTAAGCCTTCTCGTAGGGGACGAGGACGATGCCGCTCGAGCTATCGGTCCGCTCGATCACGCGCCGCGCCAGCTCGACGATGGCGACCGCGGTCGAGCTGCCGACGTTGAACGTCCGTCCCCCCGCCTCCTCGTTCTCGCACAGCAGCGTGAGCGCCGCCACCGTGTCGCGGACATGCGTGAAGCAACGGGTCTGCGCGCCGCTGCCGTAGACCGTGAGATCCTCGCCCCGCAGCGCCTGGCGCACGAAGCTCGGGAGCACCATCCCGTAGGCGCCCGTCTGGCGCGGGCCCACAGTGTTGAAGAGCCTGACGATGGTGGCGTCGACCGCGTGGCGCTGCTGGTAGCCGTTGATCAGTGCCTCGCCGAAGCTCTTGGCAATCGCGTAGGACCAGCGGCCCTTGGAGGGCTGGCCGAAGATAAGGTCTGATTGCTCGGTCAGGGCAGCGTTGGTGTGCTTCCCGTAGACCTCCGAGGTGGAACTGAAGAGAACCCGAACATCGTGGCGCGACGCCGCGTGCATGACGACGTTGCTGCCGCGCACGCTGCGCATCAGCGTGTCCAGTGGCTCGTTGACGATCATCTGGACGCCAACCGCGGAAGCGAGGTGCACGCAGATATCGGTGTCCTCCATGAGGTCGTCGACGAGACCGGCGTCGGCGACGGAGCCTTCGATGAGCTCGACATCGTGATCGTTGAGGAGATGCTCCACGTTCTCGCGTCGACCGCTCGAAAGGTCGTCGAGGAGGACGATCGCCTCGGCCTGCTTGCGTGCCCACAAGGCCTCGGCCAGGTGCGAGCCGATGAACCCGGCGCCGCCCGTGATCAGGTAGCGCCGGCCGCGGCGGGCGCCCCGGGCGCGCCTCGTGAGCGCCTTCGGCGCCGGCGTCCCGTTCGAGGTGCCGACGTCATGGACGGGGAGGATCGCGTGCGGCCGGTGCTCGGCCTCGCGCGCCTCGGCTATGTAGAACGCGACCGTGCGGCGCAGGCCCTCGGCCAGCGTCACCCGCGGCTCGTAGCCGAGCTCGTCGCGAGCGAGGGTGATGTCGGCGTGAGAGTGGCGGACGTCGCCCGAGCGCGCCGGGCCGTGGACGACGTCGACCGTCGCGCCGGTCTCCTCGCGCAGGCTGCTCGCGAGCTCGTTGAGCGTGATGCGCTTGCCGCAGGCGACGTTGTAGACGCGCCCGCCGACGCCGTCGGCTTGCAGGGCGGCGACGTTCGCGTCCACCGCGTTATCGACGTAGGTGAAATCGCGCGACTGCTCACCGTCGCCGAAGATGACGGGCGGCTCCCCGTTGCGGAAGGCCCAGATGAACTTCGGGATCACCGCCGCGTACTCCGACTGTGGGTCCTGGCGGGGGCCAAAGACGTTGAAATAGCGAAGCGCGACCGTCTCGAGCGCGTACACGTCGAAGAAGCTCCGGCAGTAGCTCTCGGCCGCGAGCTTGGAGACAGCGTAGGGCGAGATCGGGAGCGGCTTCAGCGACTCGCGCTTGGGAAGCTCGGCTGTCGCCCCGTAGATCGAAGAGGAGGAGGCAAAGACGACCCGGGATGCGCCCGCGTCGCGCGCGGCCAGGAGCACGTTGAGGGTGCCCGTCGCGTTCGCTTCGTGGGTGGTGACCGGATCGGCGATCGAGCGCGGAACGGAGGGGACGGCGGCGAGGTGTACGACGGCGTCACAGCCCCGGATCGCATCCTGGACCGAGGCAAGATTGCGGATGTCCCCTTCGATGAAGTCGATCTCGCCCTCGACGAGCGCCAGATTCGAGCGGTGTCCGGTCGACAGGTTGTCGAGCACGCGAACATCGCGACCCTCAACGAGGAGTCGAGCCACTACGTGCGAGCCAATAAAGCCCGCACCACCGGTAACAAGCACTCTCATTTGCACCCCAAATGGCGCCCCGTGGGCCCCCTGTCGTATTTCTACCCCAACCGCCTTTAACTCTTCGTGATCGTCGGCGTAATCGATAATCCTAGGCCAAAGCTAGCCCGGTGTCCAGGCGGTAGGCGATGTTCTGACTATGTGCTGCTATTCGGCGTCCGGCGGAGCTTTGTCGCCAAATTGGACCCGATACGGAACATTTGTCCATGTGATCGGGCCTGTCATCCGGTTGCCTGGCACAATCGCCGCGCGCGGCCTACAACGACACGGTGCGCCCGGCCTCGAAGCCGTTACTCGACGCCACTCCGTCGACGAGCTCGCCCGGCACGGCCACGTCGGTGGTGATGGCCATCGCGGCGAGCGCTCCGTCGCCCGGGGTGCCGCCCTCGGGCTGGCGGCCCACGGCCGCCGAGACGATGTTGATGCCGTGCTCGCCGAACATGGTGCCCACCCGCCCGAGCATGCCGGGTAGGTCCCGGTAGAGGAAGAGCGTGACGTGGTCCTCGAGCTGCACGTTGAAGCGCTGCCCCCAGGCCTCGAGCAGGTGGGGACGGCCGCGCTGGCCGAGGTTCGTCCCCACGACGCGAACCGTCGTGTCGCCGCTGGTGATGCCAACCCTGATCAGGTCGGTGTAGTCGCGGGCCATGGCACGCTTGACCTCGACGATCTCGATCCCGCGCTCCTCGGCGAGCGTAGGCGCATTGACCGCGTTGACCGGCTCCTCGGTGTGGCCGCTGAGGACTCCGAGGAGGACCTGAATGGCGAGCAGGCGCGTGTCGCGCTCGGCCACCCGGCCCAGGAACTCGACCTGGAGGCGGTCGATCGACGAACCCTCTGCCAGCGCCATGGCGATGCGACCCAATGACCGGCACAGGGGCACGAAGGGCCCGAGCACGTCCTGGTCCTCGGCGGGGATGGCGGGCACGTTGACCGCGCTCGTGACGACCCCACCGTTCAGCGCCGCGAGCACCTGCTCGGCCGCCTGGTAGCCGGCCCGATCGGTGGCCTCCGCCGTCGAGGCGCCGAGGTGCGGGGTCACGATCACGTTGGGATAGGCGAACAGGGGATGGTCGGTTACCGGCTCGGAGCGGAAAACGTCGAGGGCCGCTCCCCCGACCTTGCCCGAGTCGAGCGCCGCCTGCAGATCCTCGTCGACGATGAGCGGGCCGCGGGCGACGTTGAGGATGCGCACGCCGTCCTTGCATTTCGCGAGCGCCGCGGCGTCGAGCCAGCCCTCGGTGTCGGCCGTCTTGGGCAGATGCAGGGTGATGAAGTCAGCGACGGCGTAGAGATCCTCCGAGGACTCGGCCTTCTCTACCCCGAGCTCGCGGTAGCGCTCGGCGGAGACGAAGGGGTCGAAGGCGATCACGCGCATGCCGAAGCCGCGTGCGCGCTGGGCCACGAGCTGCCCGATGCGCCCGAACCCGAGAATCCCGAGCGTCTTCTCATAGAGCTCGACGCCCGAGAACTTCGAGCGATCCCACCGCCCGTCGATGAGCGAGGCGTGGGCCTGGGGGATGTTGCGGGCGAGCGCGAGGAGGAGCGCCATGGTGTGCTCGGCGGCGGTGACGACGTTCGACTGGGGCGCGTTGGCGACGATGATCCCGCGCTTGGTCGCGGTGGGCACGTCGACGTTGTCCACCCCCACCCCGGCCCGGCCGATCACGCGCAGGCGCGCGGCCCGATTGAGGAGCTCGGCGTCGAGCTTGGTCGCCGACCGGATCAGGACGCCGTCGTAGCCGGCGATCCGTTCGGCCAGCTCCTCGCGCGTCCAGTCGGTGCCGAGGTCGACGTCGAAGTGGTCGCGCAGGAGCGCGATGCCGGAGTCGCCGATCTTCTCGGCCACGAGGACACGCGGCTTCGCGGCTTCGCTCGCGGCGCTCATGCCGTCCGCTCCAGGACGTAATCGATGCAGTTCGTGAGAGCCTCTACGTCGGCGGGGTCGGTGGCGGGGAACATGGCGACCCGAAGCTGGTTGCGGCCGAGCTTGCGGTACGGCTCGACATCGACGATCCCGTTCGCGCGCAGGGTGGCCGCCACCGCGGCGGCGTCGACGCTCTCGTCGAAGTCGATCGTGCCCACGACGAGCGAGCGGTTGGCCGGGTCGGCGACGAAGGGGGTGGTGTTGGGGTTGCTTTCCGCCCAGCCGTAGAGATGGTCTGAGGACGCCGTCGTCCGGGCGATCATGCCCTCGAGCCCACCGCGCGCGAGCATCCAGTCGATCTGGTCGGCGAGGAGGTAGAGGGTGGCGATGGCCGGCGTGTTGTAGGTCTGGTCCTTGACCGAGTTCTCGAGCGCGATCTGGAGCGAGAGAAAGTCCGGGATCCAGCGCTGCTGGCCGGTAGCGGTGGGTTTGTGTTCGGCGATCTGCGCGATTCTTTGGAGCGCGGCGGGGCTCAGCAGCGCGAGCCACAGCCCGCCGTCGGAGGCGAAGCCCTTCTGGGGCGCGAAGTAGTACGCGTCAGCATTCTTGACGTCGACCGGGAGCCCGCCGGCGCCGGAAGTCGCGTCGATGAGGACGAGCGCTTGGTTTTCTGATCCTTGAGGGCGCGTGACCGGGACCATGACGCCGGTCGAGGTCTCGTTATGGGCCCAGGCGATGACGTCGGCGTCGGGGTCGGCGACCGGCTCGGGCGCGTCGCCGGGTTCGGCTTTGATGATGAGTGGATCCTTGAGGAAGGTCGCCCCGCGGGTGCTGGCGGCGAACTTCGCGGAAAATTCTCCGTAGGTGAGATGGAGCGCGCGCTCACGGACCAACCCGGCCGCCGCGGCGTCCCAAAACGCGGTCGTGCCGCCGTTGCCGAGCACCACCTCGTAGCCGTCGGAGAGCGAGAAGAGCTCGCGCAGCCCGCCGCGGACCCGGCCCACGAGCTGCTTGACCGGGGCCTGACGATGCGAGGTCCCCATCACGGCCGCGCCGGCTGTGGCGAGGCCTTGGAGCTGCTCGGGCCGGACCCTCGACGGGCCCGAGCCAAAGCGCCCGTCCGCGGGCTTCAACACGTCAGGAATCTTCACAAGGGTCTGGGTCATGTCGCACCTCGAGGTTAGAGGGGTATGCATGCCCAGGCGCGCGGCTCAGCGAAGGCTGCCGCTCCCCGGTGGCATGCTCCACCTTAACGCGCCAGTCACGACAGCCAGGTCACGAAGTGTAGCTGGGCGGGGGTGGCGGCAGGATCGTCTGGCAAATCCCAATGGAGTCGGCCGCCAGGCCCGGGGGATTTGCCTCTGGCAAATCCCAATGGAATTCGCCCCTGGCGAATTCCACACCTACTCGTGGAACTCTGTGTCGATCCAGTCCATCTGGGAGCGCAGCTCGCGCCCGACGACCTCGACCTGGTGGCCGGCCTGCTCCTCGCGCATGCGCTTGAAGTTCTCCTGCCCGGCGCGGTTCTCGGCGATCCACTCGCGGGCGAAGTCGCCCGACTGGATCTCGGCCAGGAGCTGGGCCATCGCTGCGCGCGACTCGTCGCCGATCACGCGGCTGCCACGCGTGAGGTCGCCGTACTCGGCCGTGTTCGAGATCGAGTAGCGCATTCCCGCGATGCCCTTCTCGTACATGAGGTCGACGATGAGCTTGAGCTCGTGCATGCATTCGAAGTAGGCGAGCCGGGGGTCATACCCCGCTCCCACCAGCGTTTCGTAGCCGGCCCGGACGAGCTCGGTGACGCCGCCGCAGAGGACGGCCTGCTCGCCGAAGAGGTCGGTCTCGGTCTCGTCCTTGAAGGTCGTCTCGATCACGCCGCCGCGCGTGCATCCGATGCCCTTGGCGTAGGCGAGGGCGAGGGCGAGCGCGTTGCCCGTGGCGTCCTGATGGACGGCCACAAGCCCGGGGACGCCCGACTTCTCGAGGAACTGGCGGCGGACGAGGTGGCCCGGGCCCTTGGGCGCTACGAGCGCGACGTCGACGTCGGGGGGCGGGACGATCTGCTCGTAGTGAATCGAGAAGCCGTGCCCGAAGAGGATGAGGTTGCCGGCGGCGATCCCGTCGCGCACGCCCGACTCCCAGACCTGGCCGTGGAGCTCGTCGGGGGTGAGCATCATCACCACTTCGCCGCGGCTCGCCGCCTCGGCCGGATCGAGGACCTCGAGTCCGTGTTCCTGGGCCTTGGCGACGCTCGCCGACGTCGGGCGCAGGCCGACTACGACGTCGACCCCCGAGTCCTTGAGGTTCAAAGCGTGGGCGTGGCCCTGCGAGCCGTAGCCGATGATGGCCACGGTCTTACCGTCCAGGAGCAGGAGGTCAGCGTCGTCGTCATAGAACATGAATGGAGCGTAGCGGGCAGGGCCTGCTCCCAGGCGCCTGAGCGCGGCGGCCTAGGGACCGCCGAACTGGCTGCGCAGCGCGAGCACGTCGCTGACGTAGGTCTGCGTGTCGGCGTACATGCCGTTCTGCTGCACCGAGGCCAGTCCCTGGTAGTAGCCCGCGGCGGCGAGCGCGGAGTCGCCGCCGGTGTCGGCCAGGAGCTGATGAAGGAGGAGAACGCCGCCGAGGACGTTGTCGTGCGCGCTCGCGGGCGCGAGCGAGCCGCCCGCCAGGCTGCTCTGGATCCACGCCCACGTTCCGGGCTCGATCTGCATCACGCCAGCCGCGCCGGTGGGCGACACGAGGTCGTTGTTGAACCCGCTCTCCTGCCAGCCGATGGCGGCGGCGAGGGAAGCGGGCACGCCCTGGGCCGACGCGATCGATCCGACCTCGCCTGAGCTCACGCTCTCGGCCGTCGGGTAGGGCGGCAGGCCGGTGCCGGCCACGCTGCCCGTGCTCGGCGGCGCGCTGGCGCTGGTGGCGACGCTGCCGGACGGTCCCACGCCCGCCGGCGTGAGCCCGTTCAGGCTCAGCACCGTGCCCGTGACGAGGTAAACATTCGGATCGAGGCCGTTGACCGCGGCGAGGCTGGCGACGGTGGTCCCGGCCCGCTGCGCGATCGCCGTCAGGGTGTCGCCGGGCTGGACGACGTAGGCGCCTTCGTTGACGCCCGCTGGTGCGGCGGCGGACGACGCGCTCGTGTAGCCGGTTGCGGCGGACCCCGCGCTCCCGGACTGCGGCGGGATGGTGACCGTCTGGCCCGACATGAGCTGGGCGGTCGTGGACAAGCCGTTGGCGGCGGCGAGCTCGTCCACGCTGAGACCATCCGCAGCGGCGACGGAGGTCAGGGTCTCGCCCGCGGCGACAACGTGAACGGCGGCGCTGGCGGGAGCCGCCAGCACGAGCGCCGCGACGACCGCGAGGACGGCGGCGGCGGGTACCGGCAACAGGTTTCCAACTCTTATGGCGGACATCTCCCGCGCGGAATGATGGCCCGGCCACCCCGGTTTGCGCCAGCCGTGCACGGCCGATTTCAGCGTGCACGGAGCGTTGCAGCCGATCTCGCGCTGAGCCTGGGCGTGAGACGTGACTGTGAGTCGCGTCAGGCGCCCAGGGTCGGCGCGCCAAACCGGGGCCCGCGCGGCGCGCCAAACCTTTTACGCGCTCGCCGACGCCACCAGCGACCGGGCCGGCATGCGCAAGGCTGCGCCCTCCCCTGACACGAACGGCGCCGCCAGCTCAGCGATTCGAGACCGGACCGCGTCGCGATCGGCGCCAGACAGTCCGGCCACAGCGTCGCCGAACCCCCGCGACAGGTCGCGCTGCTCCTCGAAGTAGGCGTCGAACGAGTCGTAGCTCGCCTCGAAGTCGACGGCGTCCACGACGACCTCGGTGAAGCCGGCGCCTTGCAGCAGCTGCGTGAGGCGGCCAGGCGCCGAGAGGGCGAACATTCCCGGCGCCGCGGGATCGGGCGGCGCCGCGGGATCGGGCGGCGCCACGGGATCGGGCGCCGCCATGTGCCCGAGCTCGACGAGGGCGCGGATGGGGACGGTAGCCCAGGGGTTGTGTTCTGGGCCATCCCAGACGGCTAGCGCGATGCGGCCCCCGGGGCGAAGCACGCGCCGGGTCTCGGTCAGCGCCGCCTCGGGATCGAGCGCGAGCATGAGCCCCCAGCGGCAGAGAACGGCGTCGACGCTGGCGGTCGGCAGGTCGATCCACTCGAGCTCGAGGCGCAGGAACTCGACGTTGTCGGCGCCGAGCTCCTTCGCGCGCGCCTGGGCGGCCTCGAGCATCCCCTCGGTCGCGTCGCTGGACACGAGGGTGCCACCGGGCCGCACGCGTTCGGCGGCCAGCAGGCCGGTGTCGCCGATCCCGGCCGCGAGCTCGAGCACGCGCTGTCCCGGCTGCGGGGACACGGCCTCGATCATCCACTCGGAGACGGGCATCCCGAACTTGCGCATGCGCTCGCGGCGAGCGTTCCAGTACGGCGCCGAACGCTCCCAGCGCTCGAGCAGCTCGGCTCGCATCTCCACGGGATCTTCGCCCGTCGTCATCCGCGTGCCTGCGCCAGGGCGTCGGTGATCTCGCCGAAGGCCGCGTCGATCTGGGCCATGAGCCGGCGCTGGAAGATGGCGAGGACCGCCTCGGAGGCGAGCGGTCGCAGGCGCCCGATCGCCTCCTCGAGGTCGGCCCAGCGCTCCGGGGGCATGTCGGCCTGCTGGAACGGCGTCCACACCTCCTGGAGGAAGAGCTGCACGAAGCCGCGGGCCACGTCGTCGCTGTGCCGGTCGAGCTCTTCGATCACGGCGATGGCGGCCTGGAGGGGGATGCCGCGCCTGACCGCTTCCTCGGCCGCGGCGAGGAGGCCCGGGGCGGGGACCTCGTACCGGTTATTCCCCAGCGGTATGAGCAGGCCGAGGGCTCCGGCCCGCGCGAGGACGTCCTGCGCGGCCGCGCGGTCGAGCCGGAACCGGTCGGCCAGCTCGGCGAGGGTGACGATCTGCGGCGGCTCGCCGCCCTCGGGCGCGGTGATCGTCTGCCTGAGTCGGAGCAGGCGCTCGGCCGTGCCCTGCGCGTCGTCGAGCAGGCGCTTGATGCCGCCCAGGTTGAACCCCTCGTCCTGGAGCTCGCGGATCAAGCGCAGCTGCGCGACGTGCTCGGGCCCGTAGTACCCCACGCGCATCCGGACCTCGGGCGGCGCGAGCAATCCGCGCGCCTGATGCGAGCGGATGTTGCGTACGGACATGCCTGTCTCGAACGCGAGCTGCTCGACCGTGAGCGTCGCTTCGGCGGGTGCCTCGCGAGATGCGGTGGTCTGTGCGGTCAACAGGCCCGATGTTATCGCCGTCCGACGTGACGGCGAACCATGTCATTCTCGCCGCGCGGCCGAGGACGGCGCCTCGGCCTCGAACTGCTCGAGCAGCGCCCTATACGTCTGGCTCAGGCCCGCGGAGAGCTTGATGCGTGGGCGCCAGCCGAGACCTGCGGCGACGCGGCTCGGGTTCATGCAGCTCCGCTCGAGCTCGCCGGGGCGGAGCGGCGCGAGCTCGGGCGCGATCGCCATCCCCGCCTCTTCCTGGAGGACCCGGTACAGCTCCGCGACGTCGGTCTCGACCCCGGTCGAGATGTTGAACGTCCGGGGCGTCCCCAGACTCGCGAGCAAGGCCCGTGCCACGTCGTGGACGTGAACGTAGTCTCGCGTCGGCTTGCCGAACCCGAACAGCGTCGGCGATGCTCCCCGCCACAGGCAATGACTCAAGATCGCCACCACGCCCGCCTCCCCGTGAGGACTCTGCCGCGGCCCGTATACGTTGCCGAGCCGGCAGACGGTGTGGGGAATCCCGTGCGCCTCGCGCCAGGTGACGACGTACGCCTCGGCCGCCCATTTCGAAGCCCCGTACGGGGACTTGGGGGCAGGGATATTGTCCTCGGAGGTGGGGATCGGAGCGCCGTCGCCGTACAGTGCACCCCCCGTCGAGGTGAAGACGACGGGCGCCCGGTGACGAGTCGCGGCCTCGAGCACGTTCAGGGTCCCGAGCACGTTGACGACGCTGTCGCGAGCGGGGTCCGCCACCGA
>JAXDGF010000334.1:0-13043 GCA_034665165.1 Solirubrobacteraceae bacterium
GCTCGTGCGCCTGGAGGCGTGCGGGATCTGCCACACGGACATGTACACCGCCTCCGGGGTCGAGCCGTCCGGCTACGCGCCGACGGTGCTCGGGCACGAAGGGGCGGGGATCGTCGAGCGAGTCGGGGAGGGCGTGAGCAGCCTTGCGCCCGGCGATCGCGTGGTGACGCTGTTCTCGCCCCAGTGCAAGCAGTGCATCCACTGCCTAAGCCCGAAGACAAACCTGTGCCTGGCCATCCGCGAGCAGCAGAACCGGGGCTACCTGCCGGACGGCACGACGCGCCTGGAGCGCGACGGCGAGCCGATCCGCCACTTCATGGGCACGAGCACGTTCGCCGAGTACACGGTGATGCCCGAGATCGCGCTGGCGCACGTGTCCGGGGAGGCGCCGGCCGATCGCGCGTGCCTGTTTGCCTGCGGTCTCTCGACCGGCCTCGGCGCCGCCATGTACACGGCCAAGGTCGAGGCCGGATCGACGTGCGTCGTCTTCGGCGCGGGGATGGTGGGGCTGGGTGCCGTCGCCGGCTGCCGGCTCCAAGGCGCTGAGCGCATTATCTGCGTCGATCTCTCAGACGAGCGACTCGAGCTCGCACGCGGTCAGGGCGCGACCGACGTGTGGGTCGGAGGACCGGACACGGTCGAGCACGTGCTCGAGGAGACGGGCGGGTTCGGCGCCGACTACACCTTCGAGGCCACCGGGCTCGTCCAGGTCATGCGCCAGGCCGTCGAATCGGCCCGTATGGGGTGGGGGCTGTGCACGGTGGCCGGGGTCGCTGGCAAGGGTGAGACCCTCGACATCATCCCCCGCTACCTGATCACGGGCCGGCGCGTGGCCGGGTCCTCATTCGGCGGCGTCAAGGGCCGCGACCAGGTGCCGCAGCTCGTGCAGCGCTACCTCGACGGCGAGATCGACGTCGACCCCTTCGTCTCGCACCAGATCAGCCTCGATGAGGTCAATGACGGGTTCGAGCTGATGGAGCGCCAAGACGGGATCCGGACCGTGATCGAATTCGGGTGAATGGTTGGCGCCCTCACCAGGAGGTCGCCACCAGGTACACGCTCGCCGCCACCCCGATCACCAGCACCGTCGCCCTCAGCGCCGCCGGCCCGAGCTTGCGCACGAGCACGACCCCGTACCACCCGCCGATCACAGTCGTGGGTGCCAGCACCGCGACGGCGGGCCAGCTCAAAGGTCCGAGCACGAGAAATACCACCGCCGCGACGACGTTCACGACCATGATCAGAAGCCGATTCAGCGCGTTCAGCCGCCGGACGTCGTCGTCGACGAAGAGGCCGAGGACGGCGAGCAGAAGCACGCCCGCCGCGGCGCCGAAGTAGGCGGCGTACGCGCAAGCGCCCGCGACCGCGAGGTGGAGACCGGCGGTTCGGGCCCGGGCGGAGCGCCGCTCGGCGAGCATCCGGCTCACGCGCGGCTGGAACAGGAGGAGCAGGCAGGCGAGGATCACGAGCGCGGGCGCAAGGGCGCGGAAGGTCGCGGGCGAGGCGAGCTCGAGCGCGGCGATCCCACCGACGCCGCCAACGAGCGCGGAGGGCAACAGGCGCACCACGCGGCGGCGCGTGCCCGCAAGCTCGGGACGGTAGCCCCGGACGATGGCGATATAGCTGGGGCACTGCGCGACCGTGTTCGACAGGTTGGCGGTCAGGGGCGGCAGTCCGAACGCAACCAGCGCCGGGAAGGTGATGAGCGACCCCCCGCCCGCGGCGGCGTTGACGGCTCCCGCCCCGACGCCGAGGAACCCGAGCTCGACGAGCTCGGGCGCGCCCCAGATCACTGACCGTTCTGGCTCTCGACCGCGAGCTGCTGGGGCGGCAACCCGCGCTCGGCGCCGATGACCTGCATCACGGCGTTGATGAGGGCGAGGTGGGTGAAGGCCTGCGGGAAGTTGCCGAGGTGGCGACCGGTGTGGGAATCGATCTCCTCGGCATAGAGCATGAGGTCGCTGGCCAGCGAGAGGAGCTTCTCGCACAGCGCGCGGGCGCGCTCGGCCTCACCGATGACGACCAGAGCGGAGACGAGCCAGAAGGAGCAGATGGTGAAGGTGCCCTCCTCGCCGTCGAGGCCGTCGTCGGTCTCGTGGGGCCGGTAGCGGAGGACGAGATCCTCCTCGGAGAGCTCGTCGGCGATCGCGAGCACGGTGGCGCGGACGCGGGGGTCGTCGGGGGGCAGCAGGCCGACGAGCGGGATGAGAAGGACGGAGGCGTCGAGCGAGGTGGCGCCGTAATGGGCCACGAACACGCCGCGGTCGTCCAAGGCGCTCTCGAGGACGTCGGCTTTGATCACTTCGGCCGCAGCGTCCCAGCGCTGGGCGTGGTCGACCTCCCCGCGCGACACGGCCAGCCGCGCGCCGCAGTACGCGGCGAGCCAGCACATGACCTTCGAGGCGGTGAAATGCTTGGGCTCGCCCCTGACCTCCCACATGCCGCGATCGGGCTCGCGCCATTTCTTCAGCGCGGACTCAACCTGATCGACAACGATCGCCCACAGGCGATCCTCGAGCCGGTCGCGCTCGCGCATGTAGAGGTAGATCGAGCCGACGATCGCCCCCCACACGTCGTGCTGCTCTTGCTCGTAGGCGGCGTTCCCGATCCTCACCGGGCGGGCGCCCTCATAGCCGGAGAGGTGATCGAGGAGCTGCTCGTCGAGGGCGCGGGCGCCGTCGATGCCGTACATGATCTGGGTCTCGCCGTCGCTGCCCTCGGCGATGTCGGCGATGAAGTAGAAGAAGTCGTTCGCCTCCCAGTCGAGGCCGAGGGTGTACAGGGCCCACAGCGTGAAGGCGGAGTCGCGCAGCCACGTGTAGCGGTAGTCCCAGTTGCGCTCGCCACCCGGGGTCTCGGGCAGCGAGGTGGTCGCGGCGGCGGCGATGGCTCCCGTGGGGGCCCAGGTCAGGCCCTTGAGGGTCAGGGCCGAGCGCTGCAGCGCGGCGCGCCACGGGTGATCGGGGAAACGGCCACGGTTGAGCCAGTGCTGCCAGTGGTGGGCGGTCCACGTCATCCGGGCCCGGCCTTCCTCGACCGTGCGGGGCGGCGCGTGCTCGCTCCAGGACAGGGCGACGAAACGCCACTCGCCCGCCTTGACGAGGGTGCGGGCGGTGGCCGAGGGACCCTCGAAACCGATGTTGAGGTCGGAGTTGAGGCGGAGCTGGAGCTTTGACCCGCTGCCGTGGGCGATGGCCTCGTGGTAGCCGGTGCCGGCGTACTCCCATTCGGCCGGGTGGCGCCCGTAGTCGAACACGGGCGAGCAGTCCATCCGGAGCTGGACCTCGCCGTTGACGCAGCGCACCATGCGCAGGAGCACGTGGTCGGCGTCGTAATCGGTCGGGGCCCGGCGATGCGAGGTCGAGCGCTCGGTCTCGTGGTGCCAGTTCCCGATCAGCAAGCCGTCGCGGACGATGAGCCACCCGCCCGGCGTCCACCAGCTCGTCTCGAGGAGCAGCGTGCCGGGGATGTAGCGACGGGCGGCGGGAACCTCGACCCCGGCCGGGCCGATCCTGAAGGTGCCCGCGTCGCGATCGAGGGTGGCGCCGAACACGCTCGGCGAGTCCATGCGCGGCAGGCACATCCACTCGACGGCTCCGCCCGGGGCGACGAGCGCGGTGACCTCGCAATCGGAGAGGAAGCCGTAGTCGGCGATGAGCGGGAAGGGCGAGGCTCCGGCGCCGTGGGTGGGCCGCACCTCAGCCACGCGTGCGCCTTTGACCGATGATCATGATCGCGATGGTTTCATGTCTCACCGCTTTCCGGCACCGTCAGGTAGGTCTGTACGGGTTCGTGCAGTCGGCGACTACTACGCAGCCACTACGGCGCGCCCGGCATACCGAACGTGCCCTTGAGCGTGCGCGCGAGGTTACGGGCGCGGTCGGTGCCCCGGCGGCCCGCCCACGGATGGGGGCCCATCGCCCACGGATGCCACCCGAGCGTGCCGTAGTGCTCGCGCAGCATCGCCTTCAGCTCGCCGCGGTGGTCTCCGCACGCATAGCGGGTCCGCCCGTACATGCCGCGCCCGAACCAGGTCAGCCAGCGGCCCGGATCGGCGTCCACGTACTCACCGTGCCGGAGATCCAACAACTGCCGCTCCAGTGCGTTCTGAGTCTCCGCGTCAGGACGCGTGTCGCAGAACTCACACCTGAAGATGCAGGCGACCGGCATAGTTGCTAAAGAGAATACCGTCGAAGATCGCCCTCGAATACGAGGCGAGGGCGAATTGGCACGAACTCATGGCACAACAGCAACCTAACGCGCGCGGGACTGTTCACGCGGCCGACTCGAGCGCTCCGCGGGTCTCCCGCTGGCTCATAGCCGTGCGCTACGGCATCCCCGCGGCGATGATCGTCGGCGGCATCGTGCTCGCGATCGTGGGGTCGGGCGACCAGGGGATCGAAGGTTTTGCCATGGCGGTCGGCGGCGGTCTGTCGGTCTTCCTCCTCAACGCGCTCTACCGAGTCGGTGTCCAGGGGGAGACCGAGCGCGAGCGCGAGGACGACGCGCGCGCCTACTACGCCGAGCACGGCCGCTGGCCCGACGAAGGCGACACACCCCACTGAGCACTCAGGTGGAGCAGGGCGAGATGGTATCTTCGTCGCTGCCGAATTCCCGTGAAACCGAAACGGGAAGCGGGGGAACCAATCAGGAACCCCGGGGCGAATCGCCGTCTGATGACGGTGTAGCGCGCGAGCGCGAGCCCGACAGCTAACCCCGTAGGCAAGCGCCCATGAGATCACGAATTCGCCCCGCCCGTTTCCGGCTGCCGGCTGCTGTCTCGGCCGCGGTGGCGCTGCTGGGAGCCGGGGCCGCGGTGGTGCCGCTGGCCTCGTCCGCCTCGCCGAGCATCGGCTCGCTCCAATCACGCCTGAACCAGGCACAGTCGCGCGCGCAGAGCCTGTCGGCGAGCACGGGGAAGGCGTCGGATCTGATCGCCAGGTTCGACGGCCAGATCGCCCTCGTCACCGAGCGCGAGGCGGCGGTCCAGGCGCGCCTGAGCGCGGCGCGCGCGGTGCTCGGCGCCGCGCGGGCCGCCGTGTCCCACGAGCGAGCCGTGCTCAGGGTCCTGGTCGCCCGTCTCTCGCGCGCACGCCAGTTGCTCTCGCGCCAGCTCGTGAGCCAGTACGAGTCCGCGCCGCAGAACATCGTCAGCGTCGTGCTCCAGGCCCGCGGGTTCAAGGACCTCCTCGATCGCCTGCAGTACCTGCACATGGCCGAGAAGCAGGAGAAGGCGATCGTCCACGCGACGATGCTGGCCAAGGCCGGCGCCGAGAGCGCCGCGGCCGAGCTCACGCGGCTCGAGGCGCGCGACCAGGCCACCACCGACGCGGTCGCCACCGAGGCCCGCGCGATCGCCGGCATGAACGCGTTGCTGCGCTCGAAGCGCGGCGCGCTCTACCGGGTCCGGGCGATCCAGTTCGCCCAGCTCCAGGCCACCCGGTCCCGGCAGAGTCAGCTCTCGAACGAGCTCTCGGCGGTCGAGGCCCAGCAGGCCGCCGCCAACTCGGCCGCCGGGTCGGGGAATCCGGTCCCTTATGGCGGCTCCGGCGCCTCGGGAGGGTGGGCCATTCCGTACGCCATCGTGCTGTGCGAATCGGGGGGCCAGAACCTCACGCCCAACAGCGCGGGAGCGTCGGGGTACTACCAGATCCTCCCGAGCACGTGGCGCGGCGCGGGCGGCTCGGGGCCCGCAGCGTACCTCGCGCCGAAGTCAGAGCAGGACCGGATCGCGTCGATCCTGTGGAACAACGGGGCCGGCGCGTCGAACTGGGTGTGCTCGGGGATCGTCGGTATCCATTAGTGTCGTGAGCCAGTGAGCTCGCTCGTGACCCAAGAGCGGCCGGCCGACGGTCCCCCCGCAGGGCTGCTCGTCCTCCATCACGGTCGCGGGACCGACGAGACCGACCTGCTCCCGTTCGGAGATGCCCTCGACCCCGAACGACGCCTCCACGTCGTCTCGCCGCGGGCGCCGCTGACGCTGCCCGGCTGGTCCGGCTACCACTGGTACTACGTGCCGCGGGTCGGCTATCCGGATCCCGAGACCTTCGCCGCCGCCTACCGCGCCCTCGCTGAGCTCCACGACGAGCTGTGGCAGCGCACCGGTCTCGGACCCGAGCAGACGATCCTCGGTGGCTTCTCGATGGGGTCGGTCATGAGCTACGCGCTCGGGCTCGGTGCCGATCGCCTGCCTCCGGCCGGGATCCTTGCCTTCTCGGGCTTCGTCCCCACCGTCGAGGGCTGGCGCGCCGATCTCGCGAACCGCGAGCAGCTGCGAGCGTTCATCGCCCACGGACGTCAGGACCCGGTCATCGACGTCGCGTTCGCGCGGCGGGCGCGCGACCTGCTCAGCGGCGGCGGGCTCACCGTCGAGTACAACGAGTCTGACGTCGCGCACCAGATCGATCCTGCCCACATCCCCCTGGCCCGGCGCTGGCTCGGGCAGACGCTCGCCCCGCCCAAGGAGACCCTCGAGCTCGGCCGCGACCGGGCACGTGAGGGGTGATCGCATGGTGCGCGCTTTTCTGCGGCCCTTCGGCTACCTCGCTTTCGCGCTGGCGCTGATGGCGCTGTCGGGTGCCGCCCGGCTCCTCGGCGACAAGGACGAGCTTGGGTTCTTCTGCGGGCGCCTCGCGAAGATGTTGTGGGCCTATCCCGAGGTGACGCGGCGGGGCGTGCAGACGGCATGGCTGGCGTGGGCGGCGCTCTTCGTCGTCGCGCTCACTCCGGCCGATCCACTCTCTACCCCGTGGGACGAGGTCGTCCTCGGGGCTGCGGCGCTGTTCGTCCTTGGGCGCTCGCTTGCCGGCGCGCGCCGAGCCGGCGATTGAGGTTCTCGAGCGCCTGCTCGAGGCCGACCGCCGCGGGGTCGAGCTCACGCATGGCCACGGCGAGGCGGTACTCGGCGAAGTAGACGGGGTCGACGTCGCACGCCCGGGCGATGAGCTCCATCGAGCGCAGCGACGGCTTGTCGTGCCCGTTGGCGAGCATGTTGATGTGGGCGTGGGTGATGCCCTTGTCGTCGAGCTCGCGCGTGGCCTGGGCCAGGGCGCGGTAGCTGACGCCGCGCGCCCGCATCAGCGCGCGCAAAGCCTCTCCGAACGGCTGATCGCTGGTTGCACCCATGGTCCTCCGGCCCACCTTCCCGTTAGCGCTTGACCGCCGCATCATAGCTTGGTAGGTTATTTACCTAACAAGACGGCCCCGCGCTGCTCTCGCCGGGCACGTCACACGGGGGCGCATGTTCTCTTGGCGCCGAGGTGATCCCCACACCGTAGCCAGGAGACAGCGTGCTCGGCCTCGCACCGAGGGGCCCAGGCGGGCCGGGGGCCCGCCTGGTGCGGGGCCGTCTTCCCCGGCCTGCTCATCGCCGGCGCAGGGCACGGAACTCGTCGAGCGTCTCCTGCTCCTGGACGCGACCGCGATCGATGCCGCCGACCGAGAGGTCGTGGGCGGCGTCGCGGCACCAGAAGCCAGGATGGCGGCGCAGCCACCGCCTCGCGTCGCGCTGCGCCAGCTCGATCAGAGCTTCGGCGAATTCGCTGTCGAACATCATGAAGGAGAGCAGTTCGCCGCGTGAGCGGGTGCGGCCGCCGAGCAGGCGGGAGAGGAGTATGTAGTCGGGATCGAGGAGTCCGCGCAGGCCGCCGAAGCGCCGCTCGAAGATGGTGTCGGCGAGGCGACCAATCTCGCCCCGCCGCCGCGGGGAGACGAGGGCGTAGGAAATGGGCCGGTAGGGGCGGAAGCCTCGTGCGAGGCGGTAGGCGCGCGCCGCTCGCGAGGTCCCGGTGGAGGCGCCCTCGGCGAAGAACGAGTTGATGGCCGCCACGCGCCGCATATCGTGGCCGACCTGGTCCACGAGGAGCCCGTCGATCACGTTGGCAGCGACATCGGCGATCCGCGGCTCATGCGGCGCGCTCGCACGAGGCGGGGCGAGGGCAAAGGGCTCGAGTCCGACCACGATCACCCGGTCGGCGCCGAGGTGAATCGCGGGCTTGATCGGGCTGTTGAGCCGGGTGGCACCGTCGATGTAATGGCCGCGGGCCGTGCGCGGGGTGGTGATCTCGACGGCGGGGAACAGGAGCGGGATGGCCGCCGAGGCCCGGACGTGCTCGCCGCGCAGCCGCGTCTTGACGTAGCGCAGGCCGTCGTCGCTGGGCCCCGGCGCGCTGTCACGCGAGGACACGAACCCGACCGGACCGCCCGACTCGAGCGACGTCGCGACCACGCACACGGAGTCGATCACGCCGCGCTCGACGTTGCGTGCGACCATGCGCCAGTCCGTCCAGCGGTCGAGACTCGACCGCAGCGGGGTCGGGTCGAGCAGGCTGGCGAGGCTGACGCGGTAGACACCGAGCACGTGCGCGAGCAGCCGGAGCGTCGTGCGCGCGCCGCCGCCCCCCGCGATGGGGGCGATCACGTCGCGCTTGCGCAGGTTCCGCCAGCGCGCGAGCATCTCCTCCACCTGCTCCTGCACGGGCAGGTGAGCGAGCGAGGCGAGGGTGGACGCGTTGATCGCGCCGACGCTCGTGCCGCAGTAGACCGACACGCGCTCGCCGCGGGCCTCGAGCGCGGGGAGGAGCACCGAGAGCGCGCCGACCTCGTATGCGCCCCGGGCGCCGCCGCCCGGGAGCACGACCGCAACCGTCGGCCGCGCGGCGTCCCCGCCGCCGTTCAGCTGCCCAGCGTCCACGAGACCACTCGGCTAAGCGAGCTGCTCGACGACGCTCAGGTGGCGCCTGTGGGAGTCGCCGCGTCGCGTGGCCGGCCGCGGGGTGCGTGGCCGCGGGGTGCGTCCCTCGAGCTCGGTGATCGCGTCCTCCAGTGCGGCGGTGAGGCGCTCGACGCCGGGGAGCGCGCGGGGATCGGCGTAGCAGGAGAAATGGGCACCGCTGTCATAGGTCATGACGCCGATCGAGAGCGCGTGGCGGTCGGGGATCGGGATCACCGGGTAGATCGAGCTCACCCTTCCGCCCGCGGCGTAGAGGGGCATGCGGGGTCCCGGGATGTTGGAGACGGTCAGGTTGTAGAGGCGGGGGCTCGCGGCGAGACGAGCGGCGCGATCCTTGATCGGCTCGGGGCACATGCCGAGGCCCGCGAGCAGGAGGGCGCTGCCCTCGATGCGGCCGTCGGCCTTGAGCGCACCCATGGCCGCGACCACGCGCTCGAGGCGCTCGCCGGGCCGCTCACTCCCGATCGGCAGCTCGATGAAGCCGAAGGTGATCTTGTTGCCGGTGGCCGCAGCGGTTTGCTTGTCGCGAACGTTGACCGGGACCATGGCGCGGAGGTCGACCGGCTGCTCGCCGCGCTCGCGGGCGAAGCGGCGCAACGCCCCGGCGGACGCCGCGAGCACGATGTCGTTGAGCTTGACCTGCAGGCGCTCCTTCAGGCGCAGGAGCCGGTCGAGCTCGAAGCGGTGGGTGACGAGCGTGCGCCCCGGTCCGATCTCGGCGTTCAGGTATGACTCCGGTGCGCGCCGCAGGGTGTCCTCGGCGAGCGAGAGCGCGGCGCGCCGGAGGGTGTCGGCGACGCGGATCGTTCGCGCCGGGGAGCGGCCGAGCTCGACGATCTTGCGCGTCGCGCGGAACTGCTCGAGCGCGGTGTCGGCCACGGCTCCGAGCGCCAGCCGGGCCGGGCCCTCGGTCCGCCCCGGCGTCCACTCCGCCGCCGGCGGGACACCGGCGTCGGGGCTGAGGTCGAAGAGGAGCATCCCAAGCTCGACGGCGGCGATGCCGTCGGCCATGGCGTGGTGGATCTTCCCGAGGATCGCGGCGCGGCCGCTCGTCAGCCGAGGGACGAGGACGATCTCCCACAGCGGACGGTCGCGCCGGAGCGGCCGGGTAAAGAAAGCATCCGTCGCCCGCCGGAGCTCGCCGTCGTCAAGCTCATCGGGAATGACCCGGACGTGGTTGCCGAGCTGGAAGCCGGGGTCGTCACGCCACACCGGCTCGCCGGCGGCCAGTGGCACGCGCACGACGCGCTGGCGGAAGCGCGGCGAGAGGTGAAGGCGACCGGCGATCCGCTCCGCCATCTCGGCCGTGTCAAGCGCCCGTGTCCCCTCCGGCAGCTCGACGACCGAGAACCAGCCGACGTGCATGTGCGCCGTCTCGGACTCCACGCGCAGGAAGCTCGAGTCCATGGGTGACAAACGTGACACGTGGACATGCTGAATCGGGAACGCGCGTGCGTCTATGGCCGGGTGGACAAGAGGGAGTGGCCGGGGTGCGGTGGGGGGGCGGGGCGCGCGATTTGGGGGACGAGGCGAGGGGCGAGGGCGAGGCCGAAGGTGAACATGCGCCGGTGGCCGTGCTCGTCGCCGAGCCGGCCGGCGGTGATCATCGTTGTGGCAAAAGTGAGGCCGTAGCCGGCGAGGACCCGCCCGAAAGGCGCGATCATCGGTCGCGTGAGCGTTGAAGGTGCGATTTCCTCCGCTATTCGAAAAGAACGGTGCCTCCAAGCACGTGGCGCGATCCGGCGCCGGGGCGGCGAGGGTCGCCGAGGCTCTGGTTCGGGCGCCAGGCGGTACTCTCGCCGGCGCATCGTGCTGGTCAGTCTTGGTCTAGCGGTGTAATGAGGGTCGTGCCAGGGATGTAGGCGGCGACTCGTCGCGGGTCTCGCGTCAAGAGTGGGCGACCGGTCACCGCGGCGTGCGCGCCGATGAGGAAATCCGGAAGGATCGCCTCGCGCGTGCCTCCGGCCTGGCGGTAGATTCGGTGAGCGTGACCGGCTAGGAAGCTCGCGGCGAACGGTATTTCCTCGATTGTCGCCATCGACGGAAGGGCTTGTTGGAGGGCCTCGATGCGCGAGAACCTCGGGGAGATCTCCGCGACGACGACAGCGTTGAGCACTAACGTGCCGCGCTGAGCCGCGGCCGTCAGCTCGGCCTGGGACCACGCCAGCCAGTTGAGGTCTTCCGTGAAGACGTCCAGCAGCACGCTGCTGTCAACAACCGTCCCGGCGACCGGTCTCACCGCCGGGTGAGCGCGAGGATCTCGTCGGTGCTCAGGGGAACGTCGCCGGCGCCACGAACGCGTGCGATCTCACGAGCCGCGCGATCACGGTCCACAATCAGTCGAGCACCCTGCTCGTCAAGCTGAAACTGGACGTCGCTGCCCGCATGGATCCCGAGCGCCTTGCGAACTTCGAGCGGGATCGTGACTTGGCCTTTCTGCGTTACGCGCATGCGGTAATACTATCGGGTAATACCGCTGGGTCAGCGGGTGCTCACGCGTCGCCGTAGAGAGGCGCGAAGCCGGCGGCGAGCAGCAGCGAGTCGCGTTCGCGCAGCGGCACCTCGACATGAGAGGCAAATCTAGCCCGCGCGGGGCGCGAGCGCGATTACCTCGGCGGTAAGCGATCGAACGGCAGCTACCCTGGTCTTGTGGAAAAAAGGGACATCGGTTGAGCGCGTTTCGCGGCAGCGGCCTCGGGTCGACGTACGGCGCCGAGCCCGGGAGCGTGCACCGCATGTTGCGCCCGGGGAAGACGCCGCCCCCGCTGATGGACCCGACCCGAGAGCGTGACCGCGGCCGGATCCTGCGGCTCTTCGCGCCCTACAAGGCGCGCCTCGCGGCCGTGCTCGTGCTCATCGTGTTCGGAGCCGGGCTCGGCATGATCTCGCCGTTCCTGGTCCGGGACGCCCTCAACGATGGGATCCTCAAGCACAACACGACCCTCCTCACCGAGGTCGTGTTGGGGATGATCGCCATCTCCATCGTCACCGCCGCGCTCAGCGTGTGGCAGACGTACGTCTCCAACGTCGTCGGCCAGCGCGTCATGCACGACCTCCGGGCGGCCGTCTACCGGCGCCTGCAGCGCATGTCGCTCGCCTTCTTCACGCGCACGCGCACGGGCGAAGTCCAGTCGCGGATCGCCAACGACATTGGCGGTCTCGACAACGTCGTGACGACGACCGCGACCTCGATCGCCCAGAACAGCACCACGGTGATTGCGGCGATCGTCGCCATGTGCCTCCTCGACTGGCGCCTGGCGGCGCTCTCGCTCGCCTTCGTGCCCCTGTTCGTCTGGCTCACCCGGCGGGTGGGGAAGCTGCGCCGCACGATCACGAGCGAGCAGCAGCGCCGGCTGGCGAACCTGTCGTCCCTGGTCGCCGAGTCGCTGTCGGTGTCGGGAATCATGCTCGGCAAGACGATGGGTCGCGGTCACGACCTCGCCGAGCGCTTCAGCGACCAGTCGAAGGACATCGCCGACCTCGAGGTCCGCTCGCGCATGGCGGGGCGCTGGGCGATGTCCTCGATCCAGATGACCTTCGCGATTCAGCCCGCCATCGTCTACTGGCTCGCGGGCCAGAGCTTCCTCGGACACGCGATCTCGGTGGGGACGATCGTTGCCTTCACGACCCTGCAGACCCGGCTTCTCTTCCCCATCCAGTCCCTGCTCGGCGTCGGCGCCGACGTCCAGGCGTCGATGGCCCTGTTCGACCGGATCTTCGAGTACCTCGACCTCCCGGTGGACATCGTCGAGGCCGAAAATCCCGTCGAGCTGCGTGCCGACGAGATGCTGGGAGAGGTCCGCTTCGAGGGCGTGTCCTTCAAGTACACGCCCGATCAAGCGGACTGGACACTGGCCGACATCGACCTGGACGTCCCGGCCGGCACGCGCACCGCGGTGGTGGGCGAGACCGGAGCCGGAAAGACCACCCTCGGCTACCTCGTCGCGCGCCTGTACGAGCCCCAGCAGGGACGGGTCACGATCGACGGGGTCGACGTGCGCGACGCCAGCCTCGAATCGCTGGCGGCGACCGTGGGCGTCGTCTCCCAGGAGACCTACCTCTTCCACGCGAGCGTGCGCGAGAACCTGCGCTTCGCGCGCCCCGAGGCGAGCGACGAGGAGATCGAGGAGGCCGCAGGCGTCGCGCGCATCCACGATCTCATCTCCTCGCTGCCCGAGGGCTACGACACCATCGTCGGCGAACGCGGCTACCGCTTCTCTGGGGGCGAGAAGCAGCGCATGGCGATCGCGCGCACCGTCCTGCGCAACCCGCCCGTGCTCGTGCTTGACGAGGCCACGAGCTCGCTCGACAC
>JAXDGF010000335.1:0-3068 GCA_034665165.1 Solirubrobacteraceae bacterium
CCATACGCGCGGCAGATTATCGCACGGCCTCCGCTGAACTCAGCCGTTCAAAGCTGCCCGCGGTAGAGCGCCCCAAGATTCTTCGCCGGGCACGCATCGAGGTTTGCTTCTCATATCGACACGCCAAGTCGGCTAGAGCAACTTCCCAGGCGCCTGCGAGCACTGGTCGGCCTGAGTCACGCTCAGCCGGTGGGCCACAGGCGTTTCCGTCCCTCGAAATCCGCCTGCCGGTGCCTGGAACGTGATCTAACCGACCTCCCAGGTTGATTTGAGAAGTCGGGGCGCTCCCTATGGAACACCGTCACCTGCCAAGCGTGCGGACCACTCCCGAGATGAGTCCGACCGACCGGCGCGCTGCCGCCGGCGAGAGACGGCTCAGCGAGTCGATCAGCTTGAGGACATCCTCGTCGTCGAGCGTATCGAGGAGCTTGAAGAGGCGGAGGACCGCGTCGTCCGGGACGCGGCCGAGCAGTCGCAGCCCGCGCTCGAGCTCGCGCGGCTCGACCAGAGGCACGAGTCCCACCGCGCGGTCGAACAGTCGAACGAACACGAGGAACGCCGCGAGCCAGTTCTGGAGCTCGACGAGGTCCGTGTCGTTGGGGTGCTGATCGACGGCCTCGCGCGCCTCGAGCAACGTCCGCTCGAGGACCGCGATCACGGGGTCGCCCTCGCGCAGCTTTCGCTCGGAGATGACCCGACCGAACCACTGCCAGTGATCGCCGACCGCTCGATAGGCGGTCCCGGCCGGCCCGCGGGCGCCGACCCGGCGCGGCTCCGATACCCGCTCGACGATCCCCCACGCCTCGGCCTCCGAGAGGGCGAGACTGGCAGCTCGGTGGGAGAGGCCGAGGGCCTCGCGGACCTCGCGCTCGGTCAGGGCCTCCTGACGAGCCATGAGGTAGGCGTGGACTCGGGCGATCGCCGGCGCGACGCCCCACGCGGCGCCCATCTCGCCCCACGCCTCGGCGAGGCGTAGCCGGATCGCCTCGGCGATCGGCGACGCCGGCGCCCGGCTCTCCGGCGCGGCAGCGGCGGCCTGCGGGTGTGACGTGCTGACCACGGCCAAGAGCCTACCTCACGAGTAACTTGCCACTTGACGATAGCACGTTGCGCTCTGGCGATCGAGCGACAGAGCCGCTCCCGATGACGAGCGCCACTCCGGCCTTCGTACACTGCGAGCGTGACCGTGCTTCGAAGCCGACTCGATCCGGCCGCCGAGGACGCCCGGGCCAACCTCGAGCGAATGACGGGCTTGGTCGCCGAGCTCCGAGCGCGAACGGCCGCCGTGTCGGCGCGCGGCGCGGGCGGCGACGGCCGCTCGATCGCCCGGCATCGCGAGCGAGGCAAGCTGCCCGTGCGAGAGCGCATCGACCGCCTGATCGACCCCGGCTCGGCCTTTCTCGAGCTGAGCGCGCTCGCGGCAAACGGTCTCTACGACGACGAGGCCCCGGGCGCCGGGATCGTGACCGGGATCGGCCCGATCGAGGGCACGACCTGCGTGATCGTCGCGAACGACGCGACCGTCAAGGGCGGCACCTACTACCCCCAGACGGTCAAGAAGCACCTCCGGGCCCACGAGATCGCGCTCGAGAACCAGCTGCCCTGCGTCTACCTCGTCGATAGCGGCGGCGCCTTCCTGCCGCTCCAGGCCGACGTGTTCCCCGATCGCGAGCACTTCGGCCGGATCTTCTACAACCAGGCTCGAATGTCGGCGGCCGGCATCCCCCAGGTCGCGCTCGTGATGGGCTCGTCGACGGCGGGCGGCGCCTACGTGCCGGCGATGAGCGACGAGACCGTGATCGTGAAGGGCACCGGCACGATCTTCCTCGGCGGCCCGCCGCTCGTGAAGGCGGCGACGGGGGAGGACGTCGACGCCGAGACGCTCGGCGGTGCGGACGTCCATGCCCGTCTCTCGGGGGTCGTCGACCACGAGGCGCTCGACGACGAGCACGCCCTCGCCCTCGGCCGATCGATCGTGAGCCATCTCGAGCGCAAGACGCCGGCCCCACCCTGGGATCGGCGCGACCCCGAGCGGCCGGCGGTGGATCCCGAAGGGCGCGGCGGCGCACACCTCTATGCCTCGATCTCGGCCGACGCCCGCCGCGCCGTGCCCGTTCGCGAGCTGATCGCCCGCCTCGTCGACGGCTCGCGGTTCCACGACTTCAAGCCGCTCTACGGCGAGACCCTCGTCTGCGGCTTCGCCCACATTGACGGCTGGCCCGTCGCGATCCTCGCCAACGACGGCATCCTCTTCAGCCAGAGCTCGCTCAAGGGCGCCCACTTCATCGAGCTCGCGTGCCAGCGGAAGATCCCCCTGGTCTTCCTGCAGAACATCACCGGGTTCATGGTCGGCCGCGAGTACGAAGCCGGGGGCATCGCGAAGGACGGCGCGAAGCTCGTGATGGCGGTCGCGAACGCCGCTGTCCCGAAGTTCACGATCCTCATCGGCGGGAGCTTCGGGGCCGGCAACTACGCGATGGCCGGGCGCGCGTACGGGCCGCGATTCCTGTGGACCTGGCCGAACGCGCGGATCAGCGTCATGGGCGGCAGCCAGGCGGCCCGCGTCCTGTCGACGGTCCGCGGCGAGTTCGACTCCGAGGCCGATCGGGACGCCTTCGAAGCCCCGATCCTCGAGACCTACGAGCGCGAGGGCTCGCCGTACTTCGCCACGGCCCGCCTCTGGGACGACGGGATCATCGACCCGCTCGACACGCGCCGCGTCCTGTCGATGGGCATCGCCGCCGCAATGCACGCACCGATCCCCGAGACGAAGTTCGGCGTCTTCCGGATGTGAGCCCGCAACAGGCCGGACCGGCTCGCATGCGTTCGATGGAGGGAGATTCATGCTGAAGTTCTGGAGCGAGGTCGGGTCTGCGCGGATCAAGGAGATGGCCGCCGATATCGCCACCTGGGCCTGGGTGGCCCTCTGGTCGGTGATCGGGTGGCGGATCTACAGCGCGATCGCGGGCTATGCCGAGGCGGGCCGGGTTCTCGCGTCCGGCGGTACCCGACTCCAGGGAGCTGGCGTGGACCTCGGCGGCGCGCTCGCCGGCGTGCCGCTCATCGGC
>JAXDGF010000336.1:0-2880 GCA_034665165.1 Solirubrobacteraceae bacterium
ATCGGCTACCACCTGTTCATCATCTCCACCTTCCCGCTCGCGGTGCCGCTGGAGTGGAACGTGCTCTTCATGTATCTCACCGCGTTCCTCTTCCTCGGTTACCCCGCGGAGCACGGGTACGGCTTGAGTGACATGGCCACGCCGCTACTGGTCGCGACCGCGGCCGGGTTGCTCTTCTTCCCCGTCCTGGGAAACCTGCGCCCGGATCTCGTCTCGTTCCTGCCCTCGATGCGTCAGTACGCGGGCAATTGGGCCTCGGCGATGTGGGCGTTCGCCCCAGGTACCGAGCAGAAGCTCAACGAGCGCATCACCAAGGCGGCGCCGATGCAGAAGGACCAGCTCCAGATCAAGGCTCCGCTGCTCGCCTACGACGAGCGCGTGGCCGAGATCCTGCTCAACATGCTCCTCGCCTGGCGCTCGATGCACAGCCAGGCTCGGGGGCTCAACTCCGTCATGATGCGGCACCTCGGTGAGGACATCGACACCTACACGCTGCGCGAGGCGGAGTTCAGCTGCAACGCGATCGTCGGCTTCAACTTCGGTGACGGGCACCTGCACGACCAGCGCCTGATTCAGGCGATCCAGCGTCGCTGCCAGTTCGCGCCCGGCGAGTTCACCGTCGTCTTCGTCGAATCCGAGCCGGTGTGGAGCGGCCGCCAGCAGTACTGGGTCATGGACGCGGCCGTCGGCGTCGTCGAGCGTGGCAGCTGGGCGGTGACGGACGCCGTCAAGGAGATCCCGTGGCTACCCGACGGCCCGATCCCCGTCCGGGTTGACTGGCGGCTCGAGGGATACGAGCGCGTCAGTTACCCGCGAGCCGCGTCTCGTGCGGTACCCGGAGGATCACAGGCCGCGGTCACGCCGGATCAGGCGGTGAGGACATGACGAGCGCGATCGTGGTCGGCAGCGGGCCCAACGGGCTCGCCGCCGCCCTCACGCTGGCATCAGCAGGCGTCGAGGTGACGGTGCTCGAAGCAGCCGACGAGCTCGGCGGTGGCACGCGCTCGAGCGAGCTCACGCTCCCGGGCTTGCTCCACGACGAGTGCTCGGCGGCTCATCCGCTCGCGGTTGACACCCCGTTCAGCCGGCGGTTCGATCTCGAGGCGCACGGGCTGAAGTGGCGCTGGCCCGAGGTTCAGTACGCCCATCCGCTGGACGGGGGCGCCGGCGCGGCCGCGTACCGCTCAGTCGACGAGACCGCCGAGGGCCTGGGCAAGGACGGCCGCGCGTGGCGCTCGGTGTTCGGAGCGCTCGCCGAGCGCTTCGACGACATCACCGCCGACTTCCTGCGCCCGATGCTGCACGTGCCCGACCACCCGGTCAAGCTGGCCCGGTTCGGCCTCTACTCGGCGCTGCCGGCCGCCGTGCTCGCTCGCCGGTGGTCGACCGAGGAGGGACGGGCGCTGTTCGCCGGCGTCGCCGCGCACGCCTTCCGGCCCTTCACCGCGCCGATGTCCTCGGCCATCGGCGTGGCCCTCGCCACCGCCGCGCACCGGTACGGATGGCCGGTCGCCGAGGGCGGATCCGCCGCCATCAGCCGCGCGATGATCGCGCTGCTCGAGGAGGCAGGCGCGCGCTTTGAAACCGGCGTCCGGGTCGAGTCGCTCGACGAGCTCGGGACGGCGGACATCGTCATGCTCGACGTGGCACCCGCGGCGGCGGTCCGGATCGCCGGCGAGCGAATGCCGCGCCGGATCGCTCGGGCGCTGACGCGCTACCGCCACGGCCCCGGGGCGTTCAAGGTCGACTTCGCGGTCGAGGGCGGAGTCCCCTGGACCTACGACCCCGCCCGGCGGGCCGGAACTGTGCACGTCGGCGGCGGACTGAGGGAGATCGCCGCAGGCGAGAAGGAGCTCCACGCCGGGCGCATGCCCGACGCTCCGTTCGTGCTCGTCTGCCAGCAGTACCTGGCCGATCCGGCCCGCTCACGGGGAGGCGTGAACCCTTTGTACGCCTATGCGCACGTCCCCGCCGGGTATACCGGCGACGCCACCGCGCAGATCGAGGCCCAGATCGAACGCTTCGCTCCGGGGTTCCGCGAGCGCATCCTCGCCCGCCACGTGCGGTCGGTCGCGCAGATGCAGGCGCACAACGCCAACTACGTCGGCGGCGACGTCGTCACCGGCAGCAACGACGCGCGCCAGCTCGTGTTCCGCCCCCGGGTCGCGCTCGACCCGTACTCGATCGGCATCCCCGGGACCTACATCTGCTCGGCGGCCACACCTCCCGGGGCCGGGGCGCACGGCATGTGCGGCTACAACGCCGCCCTGTCGGCGCTCCGCTAACGCTTGCGTTCGAGGATCGTCACCACGGCGATCGCGTTGTCACCCTCGACGAAGCCGCCCGCGTTCTGCGCGAGCGCGAGCCTCGGGACGGGCTCGACCTGGCGGCCGTTCGCCACGCCGCGGAGCTGGGTCACGAGCTCGACGATCTGGAGGACGCCGGTCGCCCCGACAGGGTGGCCGCGCGACAGGAGCCCACCGTTGGTGTTCACCGGCAGAGCGCCGCCGAGCATCGTTCGACCCTCGGTGATGAGCCGGTTGCCCTCGCCCGGCGCGGCGAGCCCGAGGTGCTCGTAAGCCTCGAGCTCGGCGGAAGCGGTCGCGTCGTGCACTTCGATGACGTCGACCTCGTCGGCCCCGAGCCCGCTTTGCTCGCGCGCCGTCGCGGTGGCCCGCTGGACGACCGTTCCGGGGGCCGGCCCTCCGGTCGCGCTGAGTGCGCTCGCGCGGATGTGGATCGCTCCGTTCCCGGGCTTGGGTGCTGCGCTCACCACCACGGCCGCGGCGCCGTCTCCGATCGGCGAGCACATCGGGAGGGTGAGCGGCTCGCTGATCATGCGGCTGGCGAGCACCTCGGCGACGGTCATCTCGCGACGGA
>JAXDGF010000337.1:0-2652 GCA_034665165.1 Solirubrobacteraceae bacterium
CGCCGAGCGTGGTCCTGGTCGACGGCACCTCGAAGCTCACTGGAGTCGCCTGCCCGTCGACGACGCTGTGCTCGGTAATCGACGTCTCCGGCCAGGAAGCGACGTTCGCCCCGGGCTCCGCTGCTGCTTCGATCGTCGGCGTGATCGACACCGGCACTCGCGCCCTCTATGGCGTCTCGTGCCCCGCGGTGAACCAGTGCACTGCGGTCGACGCCGAGGGGCGGGCGGTCACCTATACGCCGCAGTCGCCGGCGAGTCCAGGGCTGAGCAAGGTCGATCCGGGCCACACGCTCTACGCGGTCGCGTGCCCGCTGCTCACCCAGTGCACGGCGGTCGACGACGACGGCGCCGAGGTCAGCTTCAACCCCCAGCATCCCGCCCCGGCCCTCGCCACGCTCGAAGCCGGCGACGGCCTCCTCGCGGTTGCCTGCCCCCTGGCGACGCAGTGCACCGCGATCGATGACCGCGGCGACGAGATCACGTTCAACCCGCAGGCGCCGGCCACGCACACCGCGAGTGCGATCGACTCGAGCCCGGACGTGGCCCTCGCCTGCCCGACCGTCACCGAATGCGTCGCCATCAGCGCCTCCGGTGGAGAGGTGACCTTCAACCCGCAGGCTCCGGCGCCGCCTGCCCCGCGGGCGACCGCGACCGTCGACGCCGCGGGTCAGCCCGACGCGCTCGCGTGCCGCACGGCCACCGGCTGCGTTGCGGTCGACTCGACCGGCGGCGTGTCCGAAGGCGATCCCAACGGCGCCGCGACCTGGCCGGTGGGACAGCTCGCGGCGACGGGGCCGGTCGACGGCGTCGTCTGTCCATCGCCGCTTCTGTGCGTCGCGATCGACGCCTCCGGCCACGCCTTCGTGGGCTCGAGCGGCCCGCTCCCGCCCGCCCCCGGCGGTCTCGCGGCGTCGGTCATCGCCGGCGTGACAAAGCAGGGGCGGGTGCTCACCGCGTCGCCCGGTAGCTGGTCCCAGGGCCCCACTTCGTACAAGTATCAGTGGCTGCGCTGCAATGGCGCCGGCGGTGCGTGCGCGCCCATCCCGGCGGCGATCGAATCGAGCTACACCCTCGTCGCCGCGGACGTCGGACACAAGCTCCGTGTCCGCACCGGGGCCGCGAACATCACGGGGCCGGGCGCACCCCTGACCTCGAGGGCGACCACGGTCGTGCGCCCGCTCGTTCCGGTCAGCGTCTCGCGCGCATCCCTGTCGGGAATCGCCCGACGCCGGCCTCGCCTGGCCATCACGCTCACCGCCGGTCCCGGCGAGCCTCCGCTCAAGCGCTTCACGATCTCGCTCTCACGGGTTCGGATCGTGAACCCCGGCAGCCATCGCCTTCGCCTTCGCCGCGCGATTACGGTCGGTGCGGGGGCGAGGTTCTCGGCGACGGTGCGCGGTGGGCGGCTCACGGTCACGCTGCGGAAACCGGCCCCGAGGCTGCGGGTCACTGTCGGCGGCGGCGCGCTCGCGGTGAGCAAGGCCCTCGCGCGCCGGGTCAAGGCACGCAAGCTCCGCTCGGCTCAGCTCGTCGTCATCGCCTTCGAGACCGGCGGCGTCAGGACGAGGCTAAAAGTGGATGTCACGGTCACTTGAGCCGTGAGGTCGACCGGCGGCTGATCTGGGCTAACGGTTCGGGTCTGATGCGGGCCTAAAGCTCGACCGTCTGCGCCGTGACCGTCCCCGCCCGCCACGCCGCAAGGACGGCGGCGGCGATGGCCAGGTCCTGAATTGCGAGGCCGGTCGAGTCGAAGAGCGTGACCGCCTCGGGTCCCGGCCGCCCCGGCGCCTCGCCCGCGAGCACGCCGCCGAGCTCCGTCACCCGATCGCGCGTGACGAGGCCCGCCTCCACGCTGCCGGCCAGCTCCCCGCCGTGGGAGGCCTGCTCCCACTCGTCGCAGAAGAGCGCGCACGAGGCGACGGCCCCGAGCGTGGCCTCGGCCTTGCCATGACCGTCGGCGCCAAGCATGTTGAGGTGAAGGCCCGGATGTAGGTCTCCGGCCTCCACCACGACTTCCGCTCCCGGCGTGACGCAGCAGACGACCTCGCGGCGAAGCGCCTGATCTCTGCTCGCGGGCTCCCATCCGAGCTCGGCGGCGAGCCCCTCGGTCGCTTCGGGCCTGGGGTCGTAGCACGCCCCGGGACCGTAGCCCGCGGCCGCCAGGCAGCGCGCGGCCCAGGCGCCGTGGAGGCCGCAGCCGACGATTCCGACCGTTCGTGCCTCGTCGCGCGCGAGTGCCTTGGCCGCCACCGCTGCGACAGCTCCGGTGCGGAGCGCCGTGACCGAGCGCGCGTCGAGCAGGAGCAGCGGCTCGCCGGTGGTGGTGTCCGAGAGGCAGATAACGCCGGTGACCGTCGGGAGCCCGTGGGCCGGGTTGCCGGGGAACGACGTCACCCATTTGAGCAGCGCGAGGCCGTCCCCGAGGGCGGGCATGGCACGGAAGTCGCCATAGGGAGGGCTGTCGAGGTACACCTTGGCGGGCATCGTCCACTCGCCTCGGTGGAAGGCGAGAAACCCGCCGCGGACGCGCTCGATCGCCTCCTCGGGCGAGACGGCGGCCAGGACGGCGTCGTGGCCAAGGACGGGGAGGGGCGCCATGGGGGTGGGGACGATAGCCGGGGGGTGGGGGCTCGGCGGGCTCGGCGGGCTCGG
>JAXDGF010000338.1:0-13547 GCA_034665165.1 Solirubrobacteraceae bacterium
CGAGGACCGGGCCGAAGCGGCCCACCTCGAGGACGGCGCCATCGTCGTCCCGTACCGGCCCTACGAGATCGTCACGCTGGTCGTGGACTAGCGCCGCACTGGCGCCGCGTACAGTTCCCGGTCGCCCATGCCCATGAAAGTCGGCATCGTGGGGCTGCCCAACGCGGGCAAGTCCTCCCTCTTCACCGCCCTCACCGGCGTCGCCGCCGAGGCGGCCAACTACCCGTTCACCACGATCGAGCCCAACGTCGCCGTCGTCCCCGTCGCCGACGACCGCCTCGACGCGGTGGCGGCGACGGTCAAGGCCTCGAAGATCGTCCCCGACACGATCGCCTTCCACGACATCGCCGGGCTCGTCGCAGGCGCCCACCGGGGAGAGGGTCTGGGCAACAAATTCCTCGCCAACATCCGCGAGACCGACGCCATCGTCCACGTCGTCCGCGCCCACGAGGACCCCAACGTCGTTCACCCCGAGGGGCGCGTCGACCCGATCGCCGACATCGAGACGATCGAGACCGAGCTTCTGTACGCCGACCTCGAGCAGGCGGAACGCCGCCTCGAGCGCGTGTCCAAGACGGCGAAGACGGGCGAGCGCCACGCGCTGGCGGAGGAGGCATGGCTGCGCGAGGTGGTCGCCGCCCTCCAGGCCGGTCGACCGGCGCGCACGGTCCCGCCGCCGCGCGACGCTCCCGACGCCGTGGCCCTGCTCTCCCCGCTCACGGCCAAGCCCGTGCTCTTCGTCGCCAACGTCGAGGAAGGCTCCGACGAGGTCCCCCCCGCCATCGCCGAGCACGCGCGCGCCCAAGGCGCCGAGGCGGTCGCCGTCTCGGCGCGCCTCGAGGCCGAGCTCGCCGAGCTGCCCGCCGAGGAGGCGGCCACTATGCGCGCCGAGCTCGGGCTGGCCGAGTCGGGGCTGCGCCAGGTCGTGCGCGGGGCCTTCTCGCTCCTGCGCCTGATCGCGTTCTTCACCGCCGGCGAGGACAAGCCGGCGCAGTCGTGGCATCTGCGCGAGGGACTCTCGGTCTGGCACGCCGCGGGCCTGATCCACTCCGACATCCAGCGCGGCTTCGTGCGCGCCGAGGTCGTCTCGTGGCAGGAGCTGGTCGACGCGGGCGGCTACTCAGGCGCGCGCGACCGCGGGACACTCCGCCTCGAGGGCCGCGACTACGCCGTGGCCGACGGCGACGTCATCACCGTCAAGTTCACGCCCTAGCGCGCGAACGCCGGCGGGTCGGCGAACAGGTGCTGGGTCACGGCGAAGGCGGGCTTCACGAGCCCGCCGTAGCTGATCAGGGCCTTGTGGGTGAGGCCGGTGGGCGGCGCGACGAGCGGCGGCGTCAGCCCTCCCCGCCAGCCCGGGCGCACCGCGAACTCGCGCAGCGTCCAGTAGATCGAGCCGCTCATGAAGGGCAGCGTGTCGAGGACGTCGACGGTGCTGCGCACGTAGTCGGTCTGGAACTGGTAGGTCCCCTTGACGTCCGGGGCGCCGTTGTAGAGGGCCTCGGCGCCGAACTCGCTCACCACCAGCGCCTGCCCGGGGTAGCGCTGGTGCTGCTGGGCGAGGAAGGGTTGGAGCTCGGCGAAGCTGGCGACGGAGTGCGCGGGGGGGCCCTGGTACCAGCCGAAGTAGTCGTTGATCCCGAGGATGTCGAGCTTCGAGTAGATGGGCTGGCGGGGATAGTTGGGATAGCAGTAGATGTCGAGGGCGACCGGGGCGGTAGGGTCGAGCCGATGCGCCAGCGGGATCGCCTGGCGCAGGTAGGAGAGCGTGCCCGGGGTGGTGTTCGGAGTCGGAGAGAGCTCGTTGCCGATCGAGGTGATGACCACCGAGGGATGGCTGCGAGCGGCGAGGATCGTCTTCTGGAGCATCTGGAGCGCCCCCGCGCGCCCGGCCGCGCTCGCGAGAACGGTGTCGTAGTGATACACGGGCGGCTGGTTCCAGACGAGGATCCCGGCCTGATCAAGCTTGTTCAGCATCGCGTTCGAGAGGACGTAGTGCGCGCGCGTGATGTTGGCGCCGAGCGCCTTTAGCTCGGCGACCTCGGCGTCGATGTCGGCGCTCGTGAGCGCCGCGCCGTGGCCGGGCACGTCGTCGACGATCGAGGCCCCGTGCAGCCACAGCCGGTGGCCGTTGAGATAGAGGACGCCGTGGCTCACCCGCACGCTGCGCATCCCGACCTGCATGCGGTTGACCTGTTCGACGCGGTCATCGGCGGTGGTCGCCACGGAAACGCGGTACAGGTACGGATGCCCTGGGCCCCACAACCGCAGCGGGCCGCGCACGGGGACGTGGAAGCTGACCCGGCGCGAGTCGCCGGGGTTGATCTGGTCCTCGCCGTTCTGCGTCGAGGTGACCGCGCCCGTGGGTGAGGTGACCTTGACCGCCACCGTCGGCGAGAGGGCGTTCGGTGAGTGGTTGGTCAGAGTGCCGACGACGAGGAGGTCGCCGCAGCGGTAGTTGCAGCCGAGCTGCGGCATGACGCCGAGGTTCGAGAGCTGGACCCCGCCCACGGGGTCGAGCGCGACGGGGCGGACGATCCCGCCGTAGTTCCACCAGTCCTCGGCCACGTGCCCGGGGAGGAGGCGATTGTCAACTCGGACGATGAGATTGTTGACGGCGCCGGGGCGCAGCGAGGAGGCGGGGAAGCTGAACGGCACGTAGGGGTCGCTGCTCTGGCCCAGGTAGCGGCCGTTGAGCCACACGTCGGCGACCTTGCGAACCTCCTGGAAGGACACGTTCCAGCCGCGCTCGCTCGCCGCGGGCGGCGCCTTGAAGGCGATGCGGTACCACCCCACCGACCCCTGGTCGTCGGCGGCCGTGATCGCGGGGTCGAAGGTGTTGGGGATCGTGACCGGGGCCCACGCGAACGTCGTCGCGCCCCCGTGCGCCCAGTTGTCGATGAGCCCGATATTGGTCGGATCGGCCAGGTACTGCCAGCCCTCGGTCAGGGCGACGGGCTGCGGCGCCGCGCGCCGGACCGGGCCCTTGGTGCTGAGCAGATAGGCCGGCCCGGGGGCGTACTCGAGCCCTTGCACGAGGGTCTTGACGATGACGGCCGCGAAGCAGATGAGGAAGAGGACGAGCTCTGCCTGGAGCCAGCGGCGTCTCCGCGAAGGTATCGGGCTACGGGGCCTCACCGTTCGCCAACCGCTCCGCTAGCTTGCGCATTCCATATCGACGTGCAGCCTCCGCGCCACCCACCAGGTCCGTGGCGCGATCGGCCGGACGATCCACCTCGACGGTCCTCAACGTAGCAATATCCCGGAATCTGAGGAGTTCCGCGCCGTTTTCGCGCAAGGCGGCGGCGACCCGGGGCCGCTCCTCGTGGGCGTGCTCGATCGCGGCCGCGAGCGAACCATGGCGCTGGAGCAGGTCGGCTGCCGTCTTGGCGCCGATCCCGGGCGCCCCCGGCAGCCCGTCGGAGGGATCGCCGCGCAGGGCGATGAAGTCGGGCACGAGGGCCGGGGGTATGCCGTAGCGGGATTCGACCTCCTTTGAGTCCACCTCCTCTACCCCTGTCCCGCCCATCTTCAGAAACAGCACGGTGACGTCCTCGGCGGCGCACTGGTACATATCGCGGTCGCCGCTGAGGATCTCCGAGCGGCCCCCTACCGCTCTTTCGGCCTCGGCGAACGAGTGCATCAAGTCGTCGGCCTCGAGCGTGGCGGCCGACTCCGAACTCCATCCGAAAGCGGCGAAGAGCTCCGGGGCGACCCCGAACTGCCACTCGAGGATGTCGGGCACGGGTGGCCGGTCGGCGTGGTAGGCCGGATATGCCTCCACGCGGTACGCGGCCGCCTCGGCGCCGAAGCACACCACGACCGCCCGCGGCGAACGGTCGGCCACGACGCGGAGGAGGAGATTGGTCGCCCCCAGCAGCGCGTTCACTGGGCGCCCCTCGGCCCCCACGATCGACTTGGGCAGCGCGAAGAACGAACGGTAGAGGATGAAGGGGCCGTCAACGGCGAGCAGCGGACCGGACATCTACGCCGCAGAGTAGTTGTGATCGTCGATCCGCGCGCGGGCGGCGGGCGGGCGCCGAATCAGAGCGCCACGGCCGGGCCCGCGAGGCCGTCGTAGACGATCCGGTAGACCCGGTGGCGCCGCGGCGCGACGGCGAAGCTGCCCCCGCTCAGCAGGCGCGCGTAGCGGATCGTGTGCCACACCCCGCCGGTGCGCGCCTGCACCGCGATGAGGGCGCCGCGGCGGGCGGGGAACACCGTCCCCGCCAGATCGGGGAGCACGGGGACGCGGGCGATCACGGCGCGCACCAGGGGAAGCGCCATGGCCAGCTCCGCCGCGCCCGCCCGCGCGGAGGGCGGGGATATGTACCGGCGGGCGACGGTCGTGATGGTGGTGAAGGCGGCCCAAGTCGACTCAAGACCTAGGCGCTTCTCGAGCTCGTGTCCGGTCACCCGGCGCGTGCCGCGCGTGCCCACCACGGCCGCGGTGACGACCCGCGGCGAGACCCCGGTGGTGATGACCTTGATCCCGACGAAGGCGCCGGCCACAAGCCCGTGGAGCTTCGAAGCCGCCCGCGCCGCGCTCAGGTCCACCCGCCAGCGGTGGTGCGGGTTGCCGCCGGCGGCGTCGTAGGGATCGATGACCCCGCGCAGCCAGGGCTCGGGCGTCGAGCCGAGAAAGGCGTTCTGGATGCTCTCGGTGTGCCCGCCCGAGCTCGAGAAGAAGTAGGTCACGACGGGGCGCCCGCCCGCGGTCACGACCTGACCGCTTGTGGCCCCCACGGCGTCGTCCGAACGCGGCGCCTCGGCCCCCACGCCCCCATACACCTGTGAGCGCGTGTCGGAGTACTGGTCGAAGGCGCCGCCGCCGGCATCGGTGGTGATCGCATAGGTACGCGCGGCGACGGCCTGCGCCTCGAGCGCCTGCATCGGCCAGGCCGACGGCATCTCTGAGGCGACCACGCCCCGGACGTAGTCATCGAGCCCGAGCGCATTGATGGTCTCCACCCGCCCCGAGCCGGTGGGCCGGAATTCGAGCACGCCGCGGTAGGCGCCGAGCCCGGCGACGGTGAGCGGGCCCGGGCCGGTCACGGTCAGGGGCGCGGCGAAGCTGCCGGCGAGCTTGCCCTTGGCCGTGATGAGGCGCAAGCGCCCCCCGGCGAGGGGGCGTACGTCGTAGGTCGTGCCCGGTGCGAGCTTCTTCTTACCGGCGCGATTCGCCCCGCTGAACGCCGCCGAGCCGGTCGCGATCTGCACGGTCACGATCTGGTTCGGATCAGTGCTGCCCAGCGACGTGGCCGTGTAATAGTGGTCGAGGATCGAGCGGTAGCCCCGGCCCGCGAGCGCGTACCCGTACGCGCCGTACTGGCTCAGCCCGACGCCGTGCCCGTAGCCGGCGCCGCGAATGAAGAACTTTCCGGCGGAATAGGCGGGGGCGGCCACGGCGAGGGAAGCGAGCAGCGCGAGGATGATCCCGCCGGTGCGTTTCATCAAACCGACCGCTTGTTCATCATGTTCGCCCCATAAGAGATCCGGGTATCGTTCGCCGCGTAGGGGATCCGGGTAGCGGAAGGCTAAGCGCCGAGGGTCTCAAAGTCGCGATAGGGGGAGGAAGACATGCACGCCGTTCACCGACTCGACGGGCGGTCCGGCCGCAGGCTACCGACCTTGGGCGCCTCGTTCCTGCTCGCCGTGGGTTGCTCGGGGGCGCTGGCCGCGCAGGCGTCGGCGGCCACCCTCGCCGTCGCGCAGCCGTGCGTGGTGAACGCCGACGCGAGCGCCGGGTCGCCGATGACGGTGACCGGAACGGGCTTTACGCCCGGGGACACGATCGAGCTTCAGACCACGAGCGGCGGCGGCTTCGGCACGGCCGTCGCGGACGCGACCGGCAACATCTCGACGCTGATGACGGCGCCCACGCTCCCGAACGCGTCGATCCCCGCCGCGGCGCCGTTCACGGTGACCGCCACCGACTCCCTCACCCCCCTGCCCGTCAATCCCACCGCGACCTTCATGGTCGCCAACCTCGCCGTCGGGGTCCACCCGGCGAGGGCGGTGCCCGGTAAGAAGGTGACCTGGACGTTCTCGGGGTTCGTGAGCGGCGCCAACATCTACGCGCACTACCTGCACGGAAAGAAGGTGACCGCCACCGCCAAGTTCGGTCGCGCGAACGGTCCGTGCGGTCTCCTGAAGACGAAGGCCGTCTTCTACCCCGGTAAGGCTAAGTACCCGACCTACAAGGTGCAGTTCGACGACTCGCGCCGCTTCCTGGCCAGCGCCCTGCCGCGCTTCATCGGGATCATCTATACCCACATCCCGGTCTGACGAGCGCTTACAGGTTCCCCTGCGCCATCTTGCGCAGGTCCATGGCCGTGTTGTAGGTCTCCTCGTCGACGCCCTGCTCGTAGGCGACCTCGCGGAGCGTCCGGCCTGAGCTGGCCGCCTCCTTGACGATCTCCGCGCCCTTGTCGTAGCCGATGTGCGGGTTCAGCGCGGTGGCGGCGGCCAGGGTGTTCTCGGCCGAGCGGTGGGTGCCCTCGAGGTTCACCTCGATCCCGCTCACACACTTCTCGGCGAAGACGCGGGTCGCCGCGCTCAGCAGGCGGATCGAGTCGAGGAGATTGCGCGCGATGAGGGGAACGCGGACGTTGAGCTCGAAGTTTCCCTGGCTGCCGGCGATGGTGATGGCGGTGTCGTTGCCGATGACCTGAGCGCTGACCTGGAGCACCACCTCGGGGATGACGGGATTGACCTTGCCCGGCATGATCGAGGAGCCTTTCTGGAGTTCGGGCAGGAAGAGCTCGCCGATGCCCGCCCGCGGGCCCGACCCCATCAGCGCGAGATCGTTGGCGATCTTCGTCAGCGACACCGCGAGCACCTTGAGCGCGCCCGAGAGCTCGACGAGCGCGTCCCGGTTGCCCTGCGCCTCAAATGGATCCTCGGGGGCGCGGATCTCGAGCCCGCTGGCATCGATCAGGCGCGCCCGGACGCGGCCCGCGAACTCCCGGTGGGTGTTCAGGCCGGTGCCGGTGGCGGTGCCCCCGAGCGGGATCTGCGCCACCTGCGGCAGCGCATTGCTGATCCGCCGGGCGCCGAGCCGGATCTGGGCCGCGTAACCGGAGAACTCCTGGCCCAGGGTGACGGGAACGGCGTCCATCAGGTGCGTCCGCCCGGACTTGACGATGTCGTGGAACTCGACCGCCTTGGCGATCAGCGCCTCCTCGAGCTCGTCGAGGGCGGGAAGCAGCTCGTTCGTGGCCTGGTCGAGGGCGGCGAGGTGGACCGCGGAGGGGAAGACGTCGTTCGAGGATTGCCCCATGTTCACGTGGTCGTTGGCGTGAACTCCTTCGCCCGCGATGTTGGCGATGACTTCGTTGGCGTTCATGTTCGTCGAGGTGCCCGAGCCGGTCTGGAAGACGTCGATCGGGAACTGGTCGTCGAACTCCCCGGCCGCGATGCGATCGCCCGCGGTCGCGATGCGCTCGGCGAGCTCGGGGTCGAGCAGGCCCAGCTCGGCGTTGACGCGCGCCGCCGCCGCCTTGATGCGGCCGAGCCAGCGCACCACCCCGGTCGGGACGGGCTCGCCCGAGATCGGGAAATTGGCCACCGCCTTCGTCGTCTCGCCCCCCCAAAGCTGGTCGTTCTCCTGCACGCCCATCGCAGTGTTCCTTTCCATGTTCGCTATCTGTGCTGCTAAGAGCTCTAACGCTACTCCTCGCCGGGCTCTCAGCCACAGAAGGCGATGAGCTCGCGGGCGACGGCGACGGGATCGTCGTAGGCGATCAGGAAGCCCGCATCGGGCAGGGTGCGGAGCTGGGCCTCGGGGAGGAGGTCTAGCGCCTCGCGAGCCCCGTCGAGCGGATGCGCGGCGTCCTCCTCGGCCCAGAGCAAGAGGACCGGGCACTCGATGCGGCCATACCCGTCGAGCAGGTTGCGCTGGGCATCGACGGGCCAGCGGCGGGCGAACTTCGCCCATGAGCGGGCCAGGTTCGCGTTGCCGCCGACGTCGGCAAGTGCGTGACGGACGAGATCGCGGGCGGCGGGGCTGCGTTGCGCCGAGAGGCTTTCGCCCAGCGACGGGCGGAAGACGAGCTTCGCGCCGTAGGTCAAGACGCGATCGAGGCCGGGGAGCGCCGCGGCGCGGCAGGCGGCCCGCCAGGCGGCGCGCTTGAGGGCGAACTCGTCGCGCCGATGGAGGCGATTGGGCATGAGTACCATGCGCGCGGGATCGAGCTGGCCCGTCGTCACCGCGCGCAGGAGGAGCTCGGCGCCGATGTCGTGCCCGGCCACCAGCGGCCGGGGACCGGCGACCTCGCGACAGAAGCCGGCGATGACCTCCGCCAGCCACTCGGCCGTGTACGGATGGCGGGGACGGTCCTCGGAGTCGCCGTGGAGCGGCAGGTCGGGGAGCACGACCCGGAAGCGGCTCGAGAGCGGGGCTACGATCGGCTCCCACTCCCGATGGGAGAGTCCGAGGGAGTGGAGGAGGACGAGACCGGGCCCGGTCCCGGTCTCGCGGTAGGCGACGCGAGCGCCGTCGGGGTGGTGATAGAGCCTGAGCCTCATGCCGGCCCAGATCGGTGGTGGCGCACTCGGTTATCGTCGCATCCCTCATCGCGAGGGTGTCTTCGTGAACAAAGGTTGTGCAAAACGTGCACGAGGTTCACGAAGGCTTGCGAAACCCACGAAAGTGGGGCCATGAACGAAGTTCCCCATAGCCCGCTCGGGCTCTCCACCTCACAGGCGGCGCGCGCCCTCGGCGTTTCCCTCGGCACCATCCGGCGCTGGTCGGACATGGGCCATCTCGAGTCCTACCGGACTCCCGGTGGCCAGCGGCGCTTCAGCCGCGACCAGATCGAGCAGTTCGTCAGCTCGCTCCAGCAGGGCCCACAGCAACGCGGCGAGCGCGCCGCGGTCTAGGGCCGCGCTCGGGCCCGCGCGGCGCGGCGCGGAGTCCGGGGTCCGGGGTCCGGGTTCCGGGGTCGCCCCGCTAGCCCTGGACCGCGTCCTTGATCTGCCGTTCGATGTCGAGCTCGGCGTCGAAGCTCGCATCGTCGGCGTGGCGATACTCGACACCCTCGCCCGCGAGCAGGTCGGCGAACACTTCGACGTAGCGTGAGTCGAGCTGCGTCCCCGCTACGCGCCTGAGCTCACGCAGCGCCTCGAACGAGCTCACGCGCGTACGGTAGGTGTCCATGGCCGTCAGGGTGTCGTAGACCTCGGCCACGGCGATGATCTTGGCCAGCTCGGGAATGTCCTCGGCCGGGAGCGCGTTCGGGTAGCCCCGGCCGTCGACGCGCTCGTGGTGCGCGAGGACGATATCGGCCACGGGTCCGTACACGCCCAGGTCGCGGAGCATGTCCGCACCCAGGGCTGGATGGCGCTGGATCGCCTCCCAGTCTTCGTCGCTCAGGGTCCGACCCCGCTCGGACACGCGATCCGAGAGGGCGAAGCGACCGATGTCGTGCAGGAGCCCGGCGGTATGGGCGAGCTCGCAATCGCGGTCGCTCATCCCTGTCGCCCGCGCCAGATCGCGGGCGAAGCGAGCCACCGCGGCGGCATGGCGCGCGGCACGCTGGTCGCGGGCGTCGAGCGCTCGTACGAGGCCGGCGAGGACGCCCCAGGACAGGTCGCGGTACTGGTCGGCACGATGCTCGGCCGTCGTCACCAGGTGCGCCATGTAGGAGAAGGCGAATACCGCGACGAGGGCAAAGACGATGCCGCCGAGCCCGACCTTGAGGTAGATGCTCGCGCCGGCCACGGCGAGGAGGATGTTGAGCGCCGCCGCAGGCACATAACCCCGCAGGCTCTGGAGGCTGAAGCCGCCTTCGCCGCCCCGGTAGAGGCGGTGGAAGGGGATGATGATGGCGTGATTGATGGCGATGGCCACGACCCCCGCCGCGAGCATGACGAGGTAGAAGGTCGCGTTGCTCGTCCGATCCGGCGCCAGCAGGCGCACCATGTTCGCGGCCACGAGCGCGGGCGCGAGCTCGGCCACCAGGTTGACGGCGACCGCGAGCCGCGTCGTGCGCAGCCTGATCGCCGCGGCGAGCTCGGAGATAGCGGCGGCGATGCACGCGGAAGCCGAGCCGAGGAACGCCGCGGCGAGGAGAAAGACGATGAAGGACGCCGACAGCGACGCGCCGCCTCGGACCCGAGTGACCGTGACACCGGCGACGACAGCGGCGATGCCAAGGACAAGGCTCAGCCAGTTGACACGGTCGAGCGGTGCCTGGATCACGGCCACAGCGATGCAGCCGATTAGGCCCACCCCGATTGCAAACGAAACGACGCGGAGCCGCGATTGCCGCACCCGGTCGTCCGTGGCCAAGGCCCCGGTCATTGGGCCAGATTAGCGCGCGTTACAAGAACAGCGAAAGATTGGCTGGGATCAGCCAGTACGGAGCGTCATGCTAAACGGTCTCCAAGACTCGGGGGGCACGGGTCAACTACCGTTTCGCCTTCGGGGCCCAAGTGGACGCCGCACCCGACGGCAGCTAATGCACGGGATTATCCGCGAAGCGTCCGCAGTAACATCAGTTTTGCGCGAAACTGCGTAGGAATCCCGACCTTTCCCGTACGTGCGCTATCTCAAGACCAGCGAAGCGGCCGCGCTGCTCAATGTCAGCCCGAATACCCTGCGCGCGTGGGAGCGCCGGTTCGGGTTCCCCAAGCCTCAGCGCTCACCCGGACGGCACCGCCTCTTCACCCACGGTGAGGTCGCCTCACTGCGCGACGCGCTCCAGGAGGGGCTGTCGATCTCCTCGGCTGTTTCCCGCGCGCGCGAGGGCCTCGCCACCGACACGAATTCCCTCATCGGCGCGCTCGTCTCCTACGAGGCCGTGCGCGCGGACGCCGCGATCGAGTCCGCCCTCGCCTTACGCTCGCTCGAGCGCTCGGTCGAGGAGGTGCTCCTGCCCTCACTCGAGGAAATCGTGCGCCGGCAGACCATCGACTCCGCCGCGTGGGCCTTCGCCGCCCACTGGGCCGCGGACTGGCTGCGGCGGGCGAGACGCCTGGCACCCCCGCCGGTACGGCCCGTCTCGATTCTGCTCGGCGACGCCTCGCGCGACGAGCTCGACCCGGACGGCCCCTTTATCCGCGCGCTCGAGCTCTTCTGCGTACGCGCCGGGGCGAACACGCTGAGCCTGTCGGTACGTGGCGTGGCCGGACTCGCCGACGCTGTCGCCGTGCACCGGCCCAACCTTGTCGTCATCGCCGGCGGCCACGTCGGCGACGACGCCGTGGCCAGATGGGCCTACGCGGTCCGGCTCGCAGCGGGTGCGATGCCGGTTGCCGTCTACCGGCGCGGGCCCCAGCGCGAGCGGATGCGAAACTCAGGAACGAGCGTGCTGCCGAGCGGCGCGAGCGAGGCGCAGCGGCGCCTGTTGGAGTTGGTCGAGACAGATAACGGCGGAAAGGTCACACGAGGGACCGCGGACTCCCCCTACGGGATGCCAACGGGCCGGCGTACCGTCAGCATGTAGAAGATGGACTCGACGAGCGGATCGCAGAGAGGGTTTAGATGACTGATCCAGGACACATCGCGCGGCGGGGCGTCTTGGCGCTCGTGCCCCCGATCCGCGACGACGACGGGCCCCGCGTCTGGTTCTGCGGCCACTGCGGCGGGCGTCCGGCGGTCGCCCCTCCGGCTACCGACGCGCGCGTGTGCGAGAGCTGCGGCATGGGACTCCTGCTCGAGACGGTGGCCCACGTGGCCCCGGAAGCCGGCGACGCGTTCCTCGTCCTCGACCGCTCGCTCTCCGTGTGCGCCGTGTCGCGCGGCGCGGAGAACCTGCTCGCCACGACGGAGACGGCAGCCGTCAACCACCACGTCACCGAGCTTCTCGTCCCCGCCGACTCAGAGTCCCAGGCCGGGGCCAACCTGGCGGCGGCCGTGAGCGCGGCCGCGCGAGGCGGCGACGAGGCGTGCATCGTCTTCGTGCGGCCCGCGAATCTGTTCGGCGTCCGCATGCGGGCCCGGATCGCGCACTGCGGCCCGCCGCACGCGGCGCTGGTCGCGTTCGACGATCCTGGCCGGTAGCTGGTCGGGGCGTCAGCGCCGCCAGACGGGCGGCGCCCCCGGGCCTGCGCTCGCGGCCGCCGCGCGGGCGGCGCCCCCGGGCCTGCGGGGGCGGGCAACCTACAATCCTCCGCCCATGCCGACCTTGCACCGACCGGTGGACCCCCGCGCGTCGTTTCCCGCCGTCGAAGAGGGCGTGCTCGAACGATGGCGCGAGCGCGATGTCTTCGCCGAGTCGCTGCGCCGGCGCCGGGGAGCCCCGAACTGGCAGTTCTACGAGGGGCCGCCCACGGCCAACGGACCACCGGCCTCGCACCACGTCCTGGCCCGCGCCTTCAAGGACATCTTCCCCCGCTACAAGACCATGCGCGGATATTACGTCGAGCGCAAGGGAGGCTGGGACTGCCACGGTCTGCCGGTCGAGCTCGCGATCGAGAAGGAGCTCGGCATGACCTCCAAGGAGGACATCGAGCGCTACGGAATCGCCGCCTTCAACGAGCGCTGCCGCGCCTCCGTCCTCTCCCACGTCGAGGACTGGACGCGCCTGACCGAGCGGATCGGGTTCTGGATCGACACCGACGACGCCTACCGCACGCTCGACCCCGCCTACATCGAGTCCGTCTGGTGGGCGCTCAAGACGCTCCACGAACGCGAGCTGCTGTACGAGGGACACAAGGTCGTGCCCTACTGCGTCCGCTGTGGCACCGCGCTCTCGAGCCACGAGCTGGGCCAGCCCGACGTCTACCGCGACGTCGTCGACCCCTCGGTCTACGTCCGCCTTCCGGTCACGGTGGGGGTCGGACCGGTACGTACGGGGGACGAGCTCCTGGTGTGGACGACGACGCCGTGGACGCTCGTCTCCAACGCCGCCGTCGCCGTCCACCCCGACCTGATCTACGTCCGCGCGCGCGTGGGAGACGGTCCGGTGGAGGTGGTGGCCGAGGCGCTGCTCGAGCGCGTCCTCGGTCCCGAGGCGACGATTCTCGAACGCTTCCCCGGGCGGGCGTTCGAGGGCGCCGCCTATGAGCCGCCGTTCTCCTTCATCCCCGGCAGCGCCTACGGCGAGCGCGGGCACACAGTCCTCCTCGCCGACTTCGTCACCGCCCGCGACGGCACCGGTCTCGTGCACACGGCGGTCGCCTTCGGCGAGGACGACTTCCGCCTCGGCGAGCAGTACGGGCTGAACGTCGTCAACCCGGTCAGGCTCGACGGCACCTACGACGAGCGCATCGGTCCCTACGCCGGCCGCTGGGTCAAGGACGCCGATCTCGATCTCGTCGAGGACCTGCGCGCCCGCGGGCGCCTCCTGCGCGCCGAGCCTCACGAGCACTCCTATCCCCATTGCTGGCGGTGCGGAACGCCGCTCCTGTACTACGCCAAGCCGGCGTGGTACATCGCCACGAGCCGGCTCAAGGACCGGCTGCTGGCCGCCAACGAAACCGTCAACTGGCATCCGGAGCACGTCAAGCACGGCCGCTTCGGGAACTGGCTCGAGAACAACGTCGACTGGGCCCTCTCGCGCGAGCGCTACTGGGGCACGCCGCTGCCCGTGTGGCGCTGC
>JAXDGF010000339.1:0-5672 GCA_034665165.1 Solirubrobacteraceae bacterium
TGCAGCAATGTCCATTGATGCCGGTCAGCGCGTCGATCCTCTCCCAAGCCGTCGGGTTCGGCATCCTCAGCTCCGCGGTGATCGGCGTTGCCGCCGTCGGCTTCACGCTGCAGTTCGGGATCTCCAATATCCTCAATCTCGCGTACGCCTCGGTGATGGCCCTCGCGATGTTCGTCGCCTACGTCCTCCAGCGGGCCGGGCTCGATATCTGGATCGCGATGGCTCTCGCCGGGCTCGCCGGGGCCGCGATCTCCTACCTGATCAACGGCACCGTCTACCGCCCGTTCTCGCACCGCAGCACGAATCTCTTCAGCACCGTGCTGGTAACCCTGGCCATCGGGCTCATCATCACCAACCTGCTCGAGGGCATCGTCGGCGAGTCCTTCTTCTCCTACCAGCTCCCCGCGAGCGGCGAACACGTGGTGGCGTCGTTTCACTTCAGCACCCCGCAGCTGATCATCTTCTTCATCGGTATCGCGGCGATGGTCGCGGTGCAGGTCCTGCTCCGCGCCACCGGGCTCGGGCGGGCCATGCGCGCCACGGCGGCGGACAAGGAGCTCGCGGCCAACTGCGGCATCCCGACTGAGCGCGTCACCGACATCGCCTGGCTCCTGTCCGGCTTCCTGTGCGGGCTCGGCGGCGTCGCCCTGGCCATCGAGCTCGGCGCCTTCCAACCCACCACCGCCGGTGACTCCCTGGTCATCATCATCGCGGCCGCCGTGCTCGGCGGGATCGGCCGCCCGGTGGGAGCCATGCTCGGAGCCCTGATCGTGAGCGTCGCGAGCGAGATGGTCGCGGCCGAGGTCTCACCCGTCTACAAGACCGTCGTCGGCCTCGCCCTCCTCGTCGGCGTCCTCCTCATCCGCCCGCAGGGGATCCTCAGCTTCGGCCGGGTGCGAGCGGGCTGATGGGCTACTACATCTCCTCGCTCACCGTTTACTGGATCATCGGCTCGATCGCCGGGCTCGGACTGAACCTTCAGTTCGGCGTCGCCGGCATCCTCAACTTCGCCTTCATCATCTTCCAGGCCACGGGCGCTTACGTCGCCGCGCTGCTCTCACTGGGCCCGGACACCGCCTTCGGCGGCTTCCAGCACTACATCTTCGGCGCGAGGCTGCCCTTCCCGCTGCCGCTGGTGGGTGGCGTCCTGGCCGCCGGGTTGCTCTCCCTCATCGTCGGCGCCGTCGGGTTGCGAAAGCTCCGCCGCGATTACCAGGCCATGGTCATGCTCGTGATCTCGGTCATCGCCACGACGATCGCCACCGGCGACCACAGCCTGGTCAACGGCACGGCCGGGGTCGCTCTCGTTCCCCGTCCCTTCTCGAGCCTCACTCCCCTCGGCCCGACCGCCTTCGGCTTCGCCTTCGTTGCCTTCTCGGCCCTTTTCCTCCTCATCACCTACGCCATCGTGTACCGGATCACCGAATCCCCGTGGGGGAGGGTCGTGCGGGCGACGCGAGAAGGCGAGGCGGCCGCCGCGGCGCTGGGAAAGAACGTGATCTCTCTGCGCCTGACCGTGTTCGTCATCGGCGGCATGATCGCCGGCCTGAGCGGCGTGCTGCTCGTCCAGTTCATCGGCGCCTGGTCTCCTCCGGGTTGGTATTACCAGGAGACGTTCGTGTTCTTCACCGCCATCATCGTCGGCGGCACGGGCAACCGCCTCGGAGTCCTGTTCGGGACCTTGCTCATCTCGGTCGTGATCGGACAGGGAAGCACCTACCTGCCGCAGTTCGGCCCCACCCCGGTCTTCGTGGCCTCGATGCAGTGGGTGTTCATCGGTCTCGCGATCCTCGGGTTCCTGTGGTTCCGTCCCGAAGGCGTGATTCCCGAGCGCATCCGCCGGCTGCTCAAACAGCCGTGACTTCGTCGGCGGAGGCGGCCGGGGACACCACCCCGGCACCGATCGAGCTTCGCGCCGCGGGCGTCACACGCTCGTTCGGCGGCGTCACCGCCGTCGATCGCGTCGACCTCGAGGTCCCGCGCGGCCAATGCGTCGGCCTGATCGGTCCCAACGGCGCCGGGAAGTCGACCCTGCTCAACATCCTGGCCGGGGCGGAGCGGGCCGACGCTGGCCGCGTGCTGCTCGGACGTCGCGACGTGACCAGGCTCCCGGCCTACCGGCGGGCTCGCCTCGGCTTGATCCGCACCTTCCAGATCGCCAGTGAGTTCTCCAACCTCACCGTGCTCGAGAACCTGTTGGTGGCCTCGCCCGAGCCCGCCCTCAACTCGCTGGCGAGCGCCTTCGTCACGCGCCGCTGGCGCGGTCCGCAGGAGGAGGCGCTCGAGCAGGCGCTCGCGCTGCTCAAGGGCGTCCGTCTCGAGGAAAAGGCCGATGAGCTCGCGGGGACCCTGAGCGGAGGGCAGCGGCGACTGGTGGAGATCGTCCGCGCCCTCATGAGCCGGCCCAAGATCTTGCTCCTCGACGAGCCCACGGCGGGCGTTGACCCAGGACGGATCCACGACGTCGAGAACTACATCACCACGGTGCGGAGCTCGGGGGTCACGATTCTCATGGTCGAGCACCAGCTCGAGGTCGTGAACCGGCTGTGTGACAGCGTCTACGTGATGGCCGAGGGCCGCGTCATCGCCTCCGGTTCACTCGACGCCGTGCGCCAGCAACGCGAGGTTGTAGAGGCGTATGTCGGCGAAGCGTGACCTTTCCGTCCGCGGGCTCGCGGCCGGTTATGGCGGTACGCCCGTGATCAGCGATGTCTCGCTCGACGTTCCCACCGGAGAGATCACGCTCGTCATAGGGCCCAACGGCTCCGGTAAGAGCACCCTGGCCAAGGCCCTCGCGGGCGTGATCCCAAAGATGGCAGGCTCCGTCCTCCTCGGTGACGAGGACCTGACCCGCGTGCGCAGCGATCAGCTCGTGCGCCGAGGCGTCGGCTACGTCCCCCAGGTGCGCGACGTGTTCGATCCCCTGACCGTGTCCGAGAACCTCCAAGTCAGCGGCTATACCCTCGACAAGCAGACGTTCGCGGCTCGCCGGAGCGAGGTGTTCACCGTCTTCCCTCGCCTGGCCGAGCTGCGCCGGCGGCTCGCCGTCAACCTGAGCGGCGGCGAGCGCAAGATGCTCGGGATCGCTCGCGTGCTCATGCTGGCGCCGTCGATCGTGATCATCGACGAGCCCACCGCCGGCCTCTCGCCACGCCTGTCCCAGGAAGTCCTCCACGACCACGTCGTGCGCATCGCGAGCGCGGGCGCCGGAGTGCTGCTCATCGAGCAACGGGCCGCGGACGCGCTCAAGATCGCCCACACGGCGTGCGTGATGTCGGGGGGCCGGCTCAGGCTCAAGACCTCGGCCGAGGACCCGGCACGCCACGAGGACATCGTGGCCGCGATGCTCGGCGATCATGCCCCGTGAACGTCGCCGCGATAGCGCCGCAGCGGCCGGCTAAGGCCTATTTGGGGGGCGTCACAGGCCAGCCAGCACGCCCGGGAGCGTGGCCAGCACGTTCGGAAGCAACGACAACGGGTTCGCGACGCTGAGCAGGGGATAGGTGCCGAGGTCGCCGTCGGCCAGGGTCACCGACAGTCCGGTCGGCGCCTGGCCAGTCGTGTAGAGCGCGTTCAGATGCGCGAGCGCCGTACTCAAGACGACCGCGCTGACATGTCCCGAGAACGGTGACACGTAGGCGGGAAGCATCCCCATCAGCGCGTCCTGATTCAGCACGTCGAGCACCGCTCCCAGCGTGTCGCCGTCGAGGGTGAGGCCGTTCGACCCGCCGGGCGTGTTGAACAGCGAGGTGTAGACATCGGTGGGTATTCCGGTGACCCCGAGCGCGGTTGCCATCTGGGCTGACTGGTCGGCTGTCACCTCGCCGTCGTCGATGCCGTGGAAGATCTCGACGCCCTTCAGGCCCGAGGCGCGCATGGCTCCAGCTCGGAACACGGGGCTGTTCGACAGGTACGCCCCGAGCGCCGTCACCGGCGTGCCGCCGAACTCCGCGTTCATGGCGTTGACGGCGTTCTGTCCCAAGGCCTGGACGGATCCCAGCGGCACCGTCGAAATGGCGAGCCCGTCGGCATAGATCTCGGGGACGTTGGTGACACCTGAGACGTCGAACCAGTAGTCATAGAGAGCAGTCGCGCCGTCGGCCCGGGTCGCGTTCGACGACACGGCGATGCCGGACATGTTGCCGCCCATGCTGATGCCTACGACCGTGTTCACGAAGCTCGTGTTGCCCGGGCACGCGCCGTCGAAAAGCTTCGTCGCCGCGATCGAATCATGCGCGCCTTCGATCACGCGCCAGCCCAGGCCGGTGGACAGATCGGTGCCGCGATAGTTCATCGAGAGCGCGATGACGTGGTCATTGGTGGCGATCTGCTGAACCTGCGCCGCGAACGTCGTGGCCGTGCCGGGGAAGCCGTGCCCGACGACGACGATCCCCTTGGGCGCGGTGGCGGGCAGCGAGTAGATCCCCGTGGCCTGCTGACCGCCCGTGCCGGGCACGTTGACGGTGAGCGGCTGCGGCGCCTGGCTCGTGCTTGAGCACGGCGCGGTGACCGTCGTCACCGGCGCCGCCGTCGCCACTCCGGCGACAGCCGCCACCACGGCGAGCGCAAGCGCCAACGCCGGCCCGACACGACCGCTCTTGCGCGCGACCGACAACGACGCAATCCGCAACGTCATACCGTCTCCCTCTGCTAGTGACCGTGCCGGCATTGCCTGGACACGCTGCCGGGTGGCGCTGGGCCAACGCGCCGGAGCGTAGTCGATGGGGATTTGCCGGCGCGCCGGTTGGCTCAGGGCGTCTCGATGATGCGGATGAGGTTCCCCGCGGGATCGCGGAAGGCGCAGTCGCGAACGCCGTACGGCTGGTCGATCGGTTCCTGGACGACCTCGGCGTCGCCGGCCTGGAGCAGCTCGAAGGCGCCGTCGAGGTCCGGGCTGGCCAGATTGAGCTGGCCGTAGGTGCCCTTGGCCATCATCTCGACGATGGTGCGGCGCTCGTCGTCGGTGATGCCGGGGACTACGGCGGGCGGATGTAGGACGATGGAGGTGCCGGGCTGGTTGGCGGGCCCGATGGTGATCCAGTGCATCCCGCCGTATTCGACGTCGTTGCGGACCTCGAAGCCGAGGATGTCGCGGTAGAAGGCCAGGGAGGCTTCCGGGTCGTTGTGCGGGAGGAAGGCCTGGTGAATCGTGATGTCCATGGCGGTTACGTCAGCTCCGGTTCGGTGAGCGCGTTGCTCGATTTCTGATCGGTTTGGTCACCTGTTTCGCGACGCACGGCGGCATCCCCACCGTCGCGCTCGCCGCGCGGCGCCGATAGGTACTCGGCGGCACACCGACCAGTTCGGTGAAGCGCGTGCTGAAGGTGCCCAGCGACGAGCAGCCGACGGCGAAACAGACCTCGGTGACGCTGAGGTCGCCACGCCGCAGCAGCGCCATCGCCCGCTCGATGCGCCGTGTCATCAGGTAGCCGTAGGGCGACTCGCCGTAGGCCAGGCGAAACTGGCGGCTGAAGTGCCCGGCCGACATGTTTGCGTCGCGGGCGAGCGCCTCGACGTCGAGTGGCTGCGCGTAGTCCCGGTCGATCCGGTCGCGGACGCGGCGCAGCCCCGCGAGGTCGCGCAAGTGCTGTGCCGCGGCCGCGGTGGTGGTCATCTGCGAGATCGTGCCACATACCAAACAGATGAGAGCACTCGTTTCGCCGTGGCCGCGA
>JAXDGF010000340.1:0-2869 GCA_034665165.1 Solirubrobacteraceae bacterium
GAGCACCCGGCCGTGCGCGAGGCCGCCGTCGTCGGCGTCCCCCACGACGAGCTCGGCGAAGAGGTGGGCGCCGCCGTCGCGCTCAAGGACGGCGCCGTGGTGACGCCCGATGAGCTCCGCGCCCACGTCAAGGAGCAGGTCGCCGCCTACAAGTACCCCCGGTTCGTGTGGCTCGTCGAGGACCTCCCCAAGGGCCCGACGGGCAAGATCCTCAAGCGCGAGATCGAGCGGCCGAGCACGGCCTGAGGCGCCGAGTCGACCGCCACCGCCGGGGGGCGGCGGTAACAACCCGCCAACAAGTTCGTTACACCCGGGTCACTTCCTGTGCCTGGGCTCCGAGGAGAGTGGTCCTAGCCGCGCTCGGTCAGTAGATCGCGCCGGAATTTAGTGCCAAACGAATCAAGGAGACGGGATGTCGCGCAAGCGAATTGTCGTCCTCCTGCTGGGTGCGTCAGTCATCAGCGGAGGAAGCGTGCTCGCCACGGCGTCGGCCGGGGCCTCGGGCGGCCACAAGGCCGGCCACAGGATCCGCCACGGGATGCGCCACGGGCTGCGCCACGGCGCGATGTCGATCGCCGCTGAAGGAACGGCGCGCACGCCGGTCAAGCACGTGGTCGTGATCTTCCAGGAGAACGTGTCCTTCGACCACTATTTCGGCACCTATCCGAACGCCGCCAACACCGACGGGCAGCCCTTCACGGCCGCGCCGGGCACCCCGGCCGTCGACGGTCTGCCGCCCGCCACCGACTCGTCGATTCCGGCGAACCTCCAGCACAGCACCGACCTTCTCACCAACAATCCGAACCAGGCCAACCCGCAGCGGCTCGACTCGAGCGCCACGGGTCCCGTCCCCGGCATGGTCGGCGGTCAGCTCACCTGCTCCCAGGACCACAACTACAGCGACGAGCAGTCGGCCTTCGATAACGGCAACATGGACCGCTTCGTCCAGGCCACGGGCGCGGGCGGCACCCAGACGGGCGTCGGGACGTGCAGCAGGTCCCAGGTGATGGACTACTACGACGGCAACACGGTCACCGGGATCTGGAACTACGCCCAGCATTATGCGATGAGCGACAACTCATTCGGGACCGGCTTTGGCTCCTCGTCCCCAGGGGGGATCAACGTGACGTCGGGCGATACCGGCAACGTCGACATGACCCACACCGCGAACGCCCCCTCGATGGCGACGCCGACCGCCCCCAACGCCGACCTCACCGCCGACGGTAAGGGCGGCTATTCGCTCACGAGCGACGCCCAGCCCTACTGGGACGACTGCTCGACGCGCGACGCCGTGGCCATGGGAGGCACGAACATCGGGGACGAGCTCAACGCCGCGGGCGTCTCCTGGGGTTGGTTCCAGGGAGGCTTCCGCCCGAGCACGAGCTTCAACGACGCGCTGACGGCGACCAATAACGCCGGCCAGGCGACCAGCCAGTTCACCCCCGACGAGTTCAAGACCTACGGCTCCAGTGCGGCCAACCGGCCGGCCAACTCCGCCAACCAGGGAATCTGCAACACCGTGCATCCGGTCGGCGTCGCTCTGAACGGCACGGGCCAGTTCGGGTACAAGGATGACTACATCGCGCACCACGAGCCGTTCCAGTACTACGCCTCGACGGCCAACCCGCACCACCTGACGATCCCGACCAACGCGAGCGGTCGGGACACGGTCGCCGGCCTGGCCACGATCGGGACGGACACGGAGTCCTACGCCGGCACCACACCCCAGTTCGATACTCCCAACCACCAGTACGACACGAGCGACTTCAACCAGCTCGTGGGCGCCATCACCGCGGGTGACCTACCTCCGTCGGCCCTCCCGGCCGTCAGCTACCTGAAGGCCCCGGGCTACCAGGACGGCCATCCCGGCTACTCGGACCCGGCTGACGAGCAGCAGTTCGTCACCAGCACGATCGACGCGCTGATGAAGTCGCCCGATTGGCACAACACGGTCGTGATCGTCAACTACGACGACTCGGACGGCTGGTACGACCACGTCTACAGCGGCGTCACCAACCCGTCGCTGTCGCCGGCCGACAACCTGACACCGACGAACACCACGCTGCCGACCTCGGGCCAGTGCGGTCCCAGCCCGCAGACGACCCCGCCGCTGGCAGGCGAGCAGGGGCGGTGTGGCTTCGGTCCGCGGCTCCCGATGGTCGTCATCTCGCCGTTCGCGAAGCGCAACTACGTGGACCACAACCTGTCCGACCAGGCCTCGGTCGTGAACTTCATCGAGTACAACTGGGGCCTGTCCGGGATCCCCGGCTCGGCCGACCAGGTCCTGGCCGCAACCGATCAGCAAGCGGGCATCCCCTTCGACCTCGCCGGCATGTTCAACTTCAGCCGGCGAGGAGACTCGCAGTTGGTTCTGGATCCGAGCACCGGCCAGCCGGTCCATCCCAATCAGTCAGAGAACCACTGACGCCGTGAGCGCGCGGGCGGTCGGGGCGTCGAGCCTCGGCCGCCCGTCTGCTCCTCCCCAGGGCTCGTGCGAGCCCGTCCGCGCAGGCCCAGGCAGGCGCCCACTATCTTTGCCGCATATGAGTACGCCAACGCTACGTCCCGCTGAGCGCGGCGACGTCGACACCGTCTACGACCTGATCCTCGCCCTGGCGGACTACGAGAAGCTGCGCCATCAGGTCAGGGGCACGCGAGAGCTCCTCGAGATGGCGCTGTTTGGCCCCCGCCCCCACGCCGAAGCGGTGATCGCCGAGGTCGACTCGACCCCGGTCGGCTTCGCGCTCTACTTCCACACTTTCTCGACCTTCCAGTGCCGCCCCGGCCTGTGGCTCGAGGATCTCTTCGTCGTCCCGGAGCACCGCCGCGGCGGGATCGGACGACTCCTGCTTTCCCACGTGGCCGCGCT
>JAXDGF010000341.1:0-7070 GCA_034665165.1 Solirubrobacteraceae bacterium
ACGCGTACCGGCTGCCCGGTGCGAGCGCGCTCGGCCCGGCGGTGGCGAACGCGACGAGGACGAGGCATCCGGCGACCATCGCGCTCAGGGCCAGCAGCCCGTAGGCCGGCCGCGACACCCGCACGGCAAGGCGAGGAAGGCGCAGCCGCGCGGCGCCGAGCGGCAGGCGGGGAAGGGCGATGGCACCCTCGGCGCCACCCGCGCCGACACCGGCGACCACGCCCGGGACGGCCGACAACTCCCCTTGGCTAAGGTCGTCCCGCATCGGCTGGAATGCTGCCGTTCGACGTGTTGGCAGCGTCGCCACGGCGGTTGGCATTTGGTTAGGGGTTCGTTCGCATCTCCGCGTGCGCGATGCTCACCGTGTTGGCGCGATGAGGATCACGTAGCGGCACGACGCACTCATCCTCCCGTCGCCCGCCGCAGCGTGCTGACCTCCTCGGCCGTCAGCTCACGGTACGTCCCTGCGCGCAGCGAGCCGAGCTCGAGGGGGCCGAAGCGAACGCGCTCGAGCCGCCGCACCGGATGGCCGACCGCCTCGCACATCCGCCGGACCTGGCGCTTTCGCCCTTCGCGGATCGTGATCTCGAGCGTGTCGGCGCCGGCCCGCTCTACCTGCGCGGGCAAGCTCGGGCCGTCGTCGAGCTCGACACCCTCGCGTAGCGCCCGGATCTCCCGCTCGCGCACGGGCGGTCTCGCCACCACGGCCCGGTATGTCTTCGGGACCTCGAAGCGCGGGTGGGTGAGCCGGTGCGCGAGCTCGCCGTCGTTGGTGAGGAGGATCAGCCCGGTGGTGTCGATGTCGAGCCGCCCGACGGGGTACAGGCGAACGCCGGTCGGCACGAGCGAGACGACGGTCGGGCGCCGTTGGGGATCGCGCGCGGTGGAGACGACGCCGGCTGGCTTGTTGAGCGCGTAGACGACGTGACCTTGCGCGGTGTCGATGGGCGCGCCGTCGACCGCGACGGCGTCGCCGGGGTTGACGTCGCGCGCCGGGTCGGTCACGACGGCGCCGGCGAGGGTGACTCGCCCGGTACGGATGAGGTCCTCGGCGGCACGCCGTGAGGCAACTCCCGCCGAGGCCAAGAACTTCCCGAGCCGCACGCTGCCACCATAGGCGAGGAATGGATCTCTCAGTACTCGAGCAAACTCTCTCCGAGCACGGCGAACCGGCTTTTCGCGCCCGCCAGGTGTGGCGCTGGGCTTGTCGGGGTGCAACGTCCTACGCGGAGATGACCGACCTTCCGCTCGGCCTGCGCGAGGCGCTGGCGGCCGAGGTCCCCTTTTCGACCCTCACCGTCGAGCAGGAGTCCCGCGCCCGCGATGGCACGATCAAGGTCCTGTTCCGGACCGACGACGGGCGGCCCGTCGAGGCCGTGCTCATGATCTACCGCGACGGACGGCGCTCGATCTGCGTCTCCTCCCAGTCCGGCTGCCCGCTGACGTGCACGTTTTGCGCCACCGGGCAGATGCGCTTCGGACGTAACTTGCGAGCGTCCGAGATCCTCGACCAGGCCCTGTTCTTCCGCCGCCTCGGCCCGGTCGATCACGCCGTCTTCATGGGCATGGGCGAGCCGATGATGAACCTCGACGGCGTGCTCGGGGCGTGCTCGCGCCTGCCGGAGATCGGCATCACCCACCGGCGCACGGCGATCTCGACCGTGGGCTGGATCCCCGGGATCGCGCGCCTGGCGCAGGATCCGATGCCGGTGCGACTGGCCCTGTCCCTGCACGCGGCCGACCCCGCCCTTCGCTCCGAGCTTATGCCCGTCAACGACCGCTACCCCCTTGCCGACGTCCTCGCGGCCTGCCGCGACTACTACGAGCGCAAGCACCGGCGCGTGTTCGTCGAATACGTGATGTTGTCCGGAGTCAACGATGGCTACGCCCAGGCGGTCGCCCTCGCCAACGCGCTCGACCGGCGGGTGTTCAAGGTCAACCTCATCCCCTACAACCCGACCGGTTCGGGCTTCGAGGGCTCCTCCGCCGCCGCCATCGGCGCCTTCAAGGCCGCGCTCGACGCGCGCGGGCTGACGGCGACGGTCAGGCTCACGCGCGGGCGCGATATCGACGCGGCGTGCGGGCAGCTGGCGGCGCGGGTGTAGGGCGCGCTCGGGTCGCCCCGCGCGTCAAGCCCCTGAGCTACCCCGACCCCGCCCGCGCCTCGCCCGCCCGCAGCAACCGGTCGCGGAGCTCGGCCTCGAGCTCCGGCGACGGATCGAACTCCGAGACGTCGGGGAGCTCGTCGAGCCCCCGGAGCCCGAACAGGCGCAGGAAGAGCTCGGTCGTGCGGTACAGAACGGCGCCGAACTGCGAGCGCCCGGACTCCTCCACCAGGCCGCGCTCGAGCAGCGTCGAGGCCGCCGACTCGGCGTTGACGCCGCGGATGCGGGCGATCTCGGGGCGAGACACGGGCTGCAGGTACGCGACGATGGCGAGCGTCTCGGCCTGTGCCGGCGTCAGGGGCGGCGTCCGCGGCTTCGCCAGCAGGCGCCGCGCGGCGGGCTCGGCGTCCGGGTGGCTCGAGAGCTGGTAGCCGCCCGCGAGCTCGCGCAGGACCAAGCCGCGGCGCTCGAATTCGTAATACTCGCGCAGGCGCTCGAGCGCGGTCATGACCTCGTGGAGCTCGCTCTCGGTCGCCTCGGCCAGCGCGGCGGGGTCGATCGGGTCGGCCGAGAGGAACAGCAGGGCCTCGAGCGTGCGTTCGAGCTCGGCCGTCATGCGCGGCCGTCCGCCGCCGCCGGTCGCGCGGGAGCGCGGGCGTGGACGGTGATCGCGCCGAAGGGCACGTCCTGATTCCACGTCAGCTCCCCCTGCTTGTAGAGCTCCAGGAGGGCGAACAGCGTCACCGCGATCGTCACCCGGTCGGCGTTCTCGACGGCGTCGTCGAAGTCGAAGCGGCCGCGGCGCAGAAGCGCACGCAGGTGGGCGAGACGCTCGGCCACGCTGACCTTGGGCGCGATCAGGTGACCGACGTCGATCGGCTCGGGCATGACGAGGAGGCCGCCCAGCGCACGCCCGAGCACGCCTGGGTCATAGACGGAGCTCGCCTCCGCCAGCGGCGCCCGCCGCAGCCCGGGGGGAAGCGGGGCGGAGCGGAACCGGTGCCCCTCCTGGCCCCGCAGACGGTCCCCCAGGTGCCCGGCGATGCCGCGGTAGCGGTGGGCGTCCAGCAGGCGCGCCAGGAGCTCCTCGGCGGCCTCGCCCGGGTCCAGGTCGATCGCGTCGATCTCCTCGCCGGGAAGCATGAGCCGCGACTTGAGCTCGAGCAAGGCGGCGATCAGGACGAGGAACTCGGTGGCGAGCTCGAGGTCGAGCTCGCCCCGGCGCTCGAGATGATCGATGTAGGTGATTACGATGTCGGCGAGGTCGACCTCGAGGAGATCGATCTCTTCGCGCAGGACGAGCGTCAGCAGCAGGTCGAACGGACCCGCGAAGACGTCAAGGTCTAACTCGAGGTCGGCGACGGACACTGACGCGACAAGGCTACTGGCGGCGCCGGATCGGGCCCACGCCCATCGCCTCGCGCACGTCGGCGAGGGTGTCAGCGGCGATCGCCGTCGCCTTCCCGGCGCCCGCTTCGAGGGTGGCCTCGAGCTGGCCCTCGTCGGCGCGGATCTCGTCGAAGCGCTCGCGCACGGGCGCCAGGTAGTCGGCCACGGCGTCGGCGACCGCCTGCTTAAAGGCGCCGTAGCCCGAGCCGTCGAACTCGCGCTCGACCTCCTCGGGGGCGATCTCCCGCACGGCGGCGAGGATCTCGATGAGGTTGGAGACCCCGGCCTTTTCGGGCGAGCGCACGATCTCCTGGCCCGAGTCGGTGACGGCGCTGCGGAACTTCTTGACGATAACCTTGGGCTGGTCCAGGACGAGGACGGTGCCCTGTTCGCTCCCGCCCGTGGTCGACATCTTGCGCTCGGGATACTGGAGGTCCATGATCCGCGCCCCGACCTCGGGGATCCGGTGGTGGGGGACGACGAGCGTTTCCCCGAAGCGCGCGTTGAAGCGCTCGGCGACGTCGCGCATGAGCTCGATGTGCTGGCGCTGGTCGTCCCCCACGGGGACCTCGTCGGCGCGGTAGGCGAGCACGTCGGCGGCCTGGAGGACCGGGTAGAAGAACAGGCTCGCGGACACGAGGTCGCGCTGAGAGCCGGACTTCTCCTTGAACTGGTGCATGCGGTTCAGGTCGCCGAACGAGGTCACGCTGCACAGGAGCCAGCACAGCTCGGTGTGCTCCTGCACGTCGCCCTGCCGGAAGAAGATGCAGCGCTCGGGTTCGAGTCCCGCCGCCAGCAGCGTCGCCGCGGTGTCGTACACGGCGCTGCGCAGCGCCGCGGGCTCGTAGGGGACGCTCGTGGCGTGGAGGTCGACGATGCAGTAGATCGCCTCGCCGCGGTCCTGTCCCGCGACGTACTGGCGGATCGCGCCGATGTAGTTGCCGAGGTGCTTGCGCCCCGTCGGCTGGATACCGGAGAAGATGCGCATGGTGCGTGCGGCAGGCTAGCGGGTGCGCGCCCGCGGCCCCCTTCGCGCGCGCTGAGCGCGAACTGCTGCACCTTGGTCGCGCTATACGCGACTGATATGCATCAGTTCGCGACCGCTACGGCCGCGCCGCGACCTGCACGCCGGTCGACCCGCGCTTGCCGGGAGCCGCCGGCTTGCGGTCGCGCGCGAGGATGGCCGCAGCCACGATTCCACCGATCGCGCCCGCCACGTGGTCCTGCCACGAGATGCCGTAGTGCGGCACGACGCTCGTCAACAGCGCGCCGCCCCAGATCACGCCGACGACGCCGCCCACGAGGACCTGGAGCACGCTGCGGTTGAAGAGCCCGCGGGTGAAGAGGTAGGTGGCGTATCCGAACACAACCCCGCTCGCGCCCACGATCGACTCGTTCCCCGGAGCGATGATCCAGGTGCCGATCCCGGCCACGACGATGACGATGATCGTCACTGCCGCCAGCCGCCGAGCGCCCTCGAGGGCGATGATCACCCCCATGAACAGGAGCGGGATCGTGTTCGACTCCAGGTGCTGCCAGCCCACGTGAAGGAAGGGGGCGGTGAAGACCGCCCACAGACGCCCGACGTTGTGGGGATGGATCGCTCCGCTGCCGTCGAGACCCTGGCTGTCGAGGCCGTTGATGATCTGGATCGCCCACATCAGGGCGACCATCAGCCCGAGGAACTGCAAACCGCCGAGCTGAAGCTGGGCGCGTCGGCTGATCGGCTTCTTGGTGGTGCTCGTCGGGCTTGTCGTGCTCATCGGTCAGGCAATGGTGTCACACGGGCCCGCTCATCCAAGCAGTTCGCCCGCGATCGCCAGCGCCACCTCGGCCCGGTCCCTGAGCGACTGGGCGAGGACGAACTCGCCCGGGGTGTGAGCGCCTCCGCCGCGGGGTCCGAGTCCGTCGACGGTGAGCGGGATCGCAGCGGCGAAGTGGCTCGCGTCGCTGGCCCCGCCGCGTGCGGCCCCGATGATCGGACGCCCGAGCCGGTCGCCGGCCCGGGCGAGGAGCGGCGCGGTCGCCGCAACGCTGTCCATTCCTGGCCACCGCCGGCCCAGCCGCGTCTCGAGGGTGGCCCCGCCGACCTCGTAGGGAATCGCCGCCACCAGCGCATCCACCGCTTCGAGGTGGTCGGCGCGCACGTCGCAGAGAAGCTCGCCGTCAGCGGGCACGACATTGAACGCCGCACCGGCGTGCAGCACGGTGGGGACCGCGCTCATCCGCTCGGGACCGCGCGGATCGTGGTGGGCGGCGACGGTTTGCGCCGCAGTGGCGAGGGCGAGGAGCGCGTTGCGGCCCTGATCGGGCGCGCTGCCCGAGTGCGAGGCGACGCCCGTAGCGCGGACGCGCAGCGTGGCCGCCGCCTTGCGCCGCACGACGACGCCCTCCTCCCCCCTGGGACCGCGCTCCCCCGCCTCGAAGCACAGGCACCCGTCATAGCCGGCGAAGCGCTCGACGTGGGTGAACCGCTCGGTGCGCCACTCCTCGTCGGTTACCAGGAGCACGCCGAGCTCGGCAAAGGTCTCCGGTCGCGCGGCCAGCGCCCGCGCGACGCCGAGGGCGAGGACGACGCCACCCTTCATGTCGGCCGTGCCGGAGCCGTAGAGCCGCTCACCGTCGCGCCGCAGCGGTGCGTGGGCGTCGTGCGCGACGACGGTGTCGATGTGCCCGAGGAGGAGCACGCGCCCCGTCCCCGTCCCGGCGATACGAGCCAGCAGATCGGGGGCGCAACCCTGGGTCGAGCACGGCACGCGCTCGGTGGCCGCTCCATCGGGCAGGAGCCGCTGGCACACCGCGAGCGCCTCCTCGGCCCCGGGAACATCGCCCGAGGGCGACGACACACCGACGAGCGCCTCGAGCTCATCCTCGGCGCGAGCCGCAATCTCGTCGGTGTCCTCGAGCAGCGAAGAGGGCATCCGGGCACTGTACCCACGACCGCCGGCGGCGCACGCGGCGCACGCGGCCGCCCGCCATCATCCCACCGTGCTTCCCGCCGCCCGCCCGCCATCATCCCGGCGCGTGGTTCCCGCCGCCCGCCACCTCCTCCGTGCCCGCGACCTTATCGACGCGCGCTACCGCGAAGCGCTCGACGTCCCTGCCCTCGCCCGCGCGGCGAGCGCCTCCCCCGCTCACTTCAGCCGTGGATTTGCCCGAGCCTTCGGGACCACTCCCCACCGCTATCTGCGGGCACGCCGGATCGAGCGGGCTCAGCACCTCCTCCGCAGCACCGACGTGCCCGTGCTCGAGATCGCCCTGGCCGTCGGTTTCGGCACCGGGCGCCTCCTTCTCCACGGCCTTTGCACGGGTCACCGGCGAAACGCCAAGCGCATACCGGCGGAGTGCCGCGCCTGACGCGCTCGCGGTAGTCCCAACGTGCGTAGTAATGGCGGCGACGAGGCCGTTGCAAAACTCTTGAGAGGCTCGACATGTCCGCGAGCGGGGGTCAATCGCTCCGGTTCTCTTCCGTCCAGGGCGCACCCCTCCGCCGGCTTTGGGGCGGCGGCGGCGGGCCGGGGCGCCGGGGCGCCGGGGCGCCGGGGCGTGCTGCGTTTTGCTCGTATTTCAATGCAT
>JAXDGF010000342.1:0-3035 GCA_034665165.1 Solirubrobacteraceae bacterium
AGGGTGGCTATGCCGATCAACTGATCGCCCCCGCCGCCGAACTGGGCCACAAGCCCGCAGCCCTGCCCTTCGAGCAGGCGGCCGGCCTGTTGCTGGCGGCCGGGACCGCGTGGCACCTGTTGACGAAGACCGGGGTGGGGACGAACGACACGGTCCTGATTCACGGCGCAAGTGGCGGTGTCGGGCTGATGGCCGTGCAACTCGCGGCCGCGCGCGGCGCGAAGGTGATCGCCACGGCGAGCCCCGGCAGGCACGATCAGCTGCGCGAATACGGCGCCATCCCCGTCGCCTACGGTGCGGGACTGGCCGATCGGGTGCGGGAGATCGGTCCGGTGGACGCGGCGCTCGACCTGGCGGGCACCGACGAGGCGCTGGACACGTCGGTGCAACTGGTGAGCGACCGCGGTCGCATCGCCACGATCGCGGGCTTCGGCCGGGCCGCCGAACTCGGTATCGCGGCGCTGACCGGCGCCGATGGTGGGCAGGAGATTCGCGACGCGTCGCGCGCGCCGATCCTCGCGCTGGCCGCAGAAGGCAAGCTCGACGTGACGGTGGACAAGGTGTTTTCGTTGGCAGAGGCGCCCGAGGCGCACCGCTACCTGCAGACAGGCCACGCCCGCGGAAAAGTCGTACTGGTCCCTTAGCGTGCTCATCCATGAGTGACCCGAAGATGTTGGAGCGCATCGCCGCCCTACTACGCCAAGCAGAGAACACCGACAATCCCCACGAGGCCGAAGCATTCATGTCGGCAGCCCAGCGGCTGGCGACCACGACGTCGATCGACCTCGCGGTCGCGCGTGCGCACTCGGCCACCCGAACCGCGGCGCAGACGCCCGTGCAGCGCACCGTCTCGATCGGCGAGGCGGGCACGCGGGGCCTGCGAACCTACGTCCAGTTGTTCGTCGTGATCGCGCACGCCAACGACGTGAAATGCGATGTCGCGTCGAACTCGACGTTCGTCTACGCCTACGTCTTCGCCTAGGACATCGACGCCACACACGAGCTCTACGCCAGCCTCGTGGTGCAGATGGTGAAGGCGGCGGACACCTACATCGGCGCCGGTGAGCACCGTCCGACACCGACGATCACGGCCCGACTCAACTTCCACCTGGCCTTCGGAACTCGAGTCGGGCAACGGCTCGCCGCGGCCCGCGAGGAGGCCAAGACCGCGGTCACCAACGACCGCGACCAGGCACCGGGAACGGCGATCGCCCTGCGCAACAAGGACATCGAGCTCAAGTCCTTCTATCGGCAGGCATCGAAGGCGCGCGGCAGTTGGCGTGCGACGAGTGCGACCGCCGGCTATTCGTCGTCCGCGCGACGAGCAGGCGACCGCGCCGGACGGCGCGCCCGGCTGGGGCCCAGCACCGAACTCCCGGGTGCTCGGACCGCGCTGGAGCGATGACGACACGCCGTGGCCCGTGACACCCAGCGCGCAAAGGTCTACGCGGCAGAGGAATTCGTCCGGACCCTCTTCGACCGCGCCGGGGCGCACGGCAACCGCTCGATCGAGTTCTTCGGGACGTCGCTCACGCTTCCGCCAGAGGCCAGGTTCGGCTCGCTCGAGGCCGTGCAGCGTTACGTCGAACAGGTCCTGTCGCTTCCTGCCGTTCGGATGCGTTGGCCCGGTCTGGAGCCGTTGACGGCGCGTGGCCGCCGCGGGGTCACCGCCGCCCACTACAGCTACGACGGAGATGCGGGAGTGGTCGCGGTGCCGGACCGGCACACGAGGTGGGCCCTTCGAGAGCTGGTGGTATTGCACGAGATCGCCCACCACGTCTGCCGTTGCGAGCCCGCCCACGGGCCGGAGTTCGTCGCGGCGTTCACCGAACTCGCCGACATGGTGATGGGACCGGAGGTGGGTCACGTTCTGCGGGTGGTCTACGCCAAAGAAGGCGTGCGTTAGACCGGAACGGCTAACGTGAGGCCGATGAGTGAGCCGGATCCTGGTGCCGTCGATGCCATGCTCAACGAGCTGCTGCGCACCGAGGACGATGCCCTACGGGCCGCGCGGGAGGCGGGTGACGCGGCGGGCATGCCGCGCATCGAGGTGTCCGCCCAGAGCGGCAAGCTGCTATCGCTGCTCGTCGGCATCTCCGGTGCCACATCGGTTTTGGAGATCGGCACGCTCGCCGGATACAGCACCATCTGCCTGGCCCGCGGCGTCGGTGCGCACGGCCGCGTCGTCACCTTGGAGTACGCGGCCGATCATGCCGCCGTCGCGCGCTCGAACCTTGAGCGCGCAGGCGTCGACGATCGTGTCGAGGTGATCGTCGGAGCCGCGCTGGACACCCTGCCGGTCCTCGCCGAGCGCGGCGAGAGGTTCGATCTGTTCTTCATCGACGCCGACAAGGAGAACAACGTGGCCTACGTCGACTGGGCGATCGAGCTGTCTGCGCCGGGCGCAATCATCGTCGTCGACAACATCGCCCGCGCGGGCCGGGTTCTCGACCCCGCGCCCGATGATCAACAGGCCATTGCCGTGCGGGAGATGCTGGCGATGATGGGCACGCACCCGCGACTGGACACCGCCGCGATCCAGACGGTCGGCACCAAGGGTTGGGACGGGTTCGCGCTGGCCGTCGTCAAGATCTGACCGCGGATTCGCCTGGCCGTCACCGGGTACCCACGGCGCATGTGGACCACGAGCAGACGCATCGAAGCCGGCCCCGCGACGGTGTGGCAGCTACTGGTCGACCTCGACGCATGGCCGCGGTGGGGGCTGACGGTGTCGCGCGCGGAGATCGACGGCGGGCTCCTCACCCTGGGTACGCGGGGTCGGATATGGACGCCGGTCGGGGTGCCACTGCCGTTCGAGATCACGGAGTTCGTCCCAGGCGTCAGCTGGGCGTGGAGCGTCGGGGGAGTACCGGCAACCAAGCACGGCGTCGACCAGGACGGCGATGGCGCTCGGGTGTGGATGAGCGCGCCGGTGTGGGCGCCGGGCTACCTGCCGGTGCTGGGCGGCGCGTTGCGGCGCATCGAGGCGATGGCCCTCAGCGCGCGGTGACGGCGCCTCCCTGCCCTTCCCTTCG
>JAXDGF010000343.1:0-34167 GCA_034665165.1 Solirubrobacteraceae bacterium
CCTGTCCCCGAAACGCCGATCACGCCCGTTCCCGAAACGACAGCCGCCCCGCGGACCGCCACCCCCCGGCGGGCAACGCCCGAGGCAGCCCCCGCGGCGGCGGCCTCATCCTCGGCCTCGTCCGGCGGCCGCGTGCCCCCGCCGACGCCGGGAAAACGGGCGACCGATCGTCGCGGCGGCGGGATCTTCCTCGCCGTCGCCCTCGTCGTCGTGGTCGCCGTGGTGATCATCATCGTCGCCACCAGCGGCAGCTCGAGCCCGAAGAAATCCACCACCACCAACGCCGGCACGACGCCCGCGACCACGACCACGACGACCCCGACGACCACCACCTCGGGCGCCACGACCCACGTGGTCGCGAAGATCGTGATGCATCCCACGGCGCGGTCGAGCAAGGCGATCGGAGCCGCCGAGGTCGTCACCCAGGGCCAGGTGACCGGCGTGGTCGTGAGGGCGCTCCACCTCACGCCCAACACCACCCACAACGCTTATGCCATCTGGCTCGCGAACCCCGGCGGCGCGTCGCATCTGCTCGGCTATGTCAGCCCGGCGGTGGGCAAGACCGGGGTGCTGTCGACGAGCGGCCGCCTGCCATCGAACGTCGCGAGCTACAAGGAGCTCCTGATCACGCTCGAGACGACGGCGAACACGAAGTCCCCGGGGCCCCCGGTCCTGGTTGGCGCCCTGTCGCTCGGCTAGCGCCGGCGAACCCTTAGCGCCAGGCACGCGACACTGACGCGAGCCACCAACCTAGCCCTAGCCGCAGCTCCGCTCGAGGCCGTCCAGCGCCTCGTCGAGCCGGGTGCGCGCGGCGCGCCGGATCATCAAACCCACCAGCCGCGAGTACCCCCGCAGCTTCTGGCGCTCCTCGATCGTCACCTTCGTCCCCGCCTCCGCGGGCTCGACCCGGACCTCGGTGACGGCCTGACGCAGCACCCGCTCGAACGGGCTGCCGGCGAGCTCCTGCTCCCACCGGCGCCGGGACGGCGGCACCGACTCGAGCAGGTGAAAGTCGACCCGGACCGTGTGTCGCTTCTTGGTCATGAAGACCTGGGTCCAGCGCTCTCCGTCGACCCCCTCCATGCGCGTCACCCCGGGCCACCAGCGAGGGAAGTGATGGGGATCCTCGACCACTTCCCACACTCGCTCGGGCGCCGCGCCGAGCGTACGGGTGCGCCGCGTGGTCGGCATCACTCGGACTGGTAATCGAGCAGCGAGTAGACCTCGAAGGGATCGAGGCGTCCGCGGCCGCCGAGGAAGCTGAGCTCGATGAGGAAGGCGCAGCCGACGATCTCGCCGCCGAGGCCGGCGACCAGCTCGCACAGGGCCCTGGCCGTGCCCCCGGTGGCCAGGAGGTCGTCGTGGATGAGGACGCGGGCGCCGCCGGCGAGGGCGTCGGCGTGGACCTCGAGCGCGTCGAGCCCGTACTCGAGCGCGTACTCGGCGCTGACGGTGTCGTGCGGGAGCTTGCCTGGCTTGCGCGCGGGCACGAACCCGGCGCCCAGCTCGCGGGCGAGGGCCGCCCCCAGGATGAAGCCGCGCGCCTCGGCGGCGACAACGTATTCGACTCCGAGCGGCGCCGCGTAGGCCGCCAGCCCTGCCACGGCAGCGTCGAGCGCGGCGGCGTCGAGGAGGAGCGGAGTGATGTCCTTGAAGACGATTCCCGGAGCCGGGAAATCAGGGATGTCCCGGATCCGGGCGCGCAGCTCTAGCGGCACTACTTTGCGATCTTGCGCAGGTCGCGGATCAGGAGTAGGTGCTTGAGGTGGGTGGTGACCGAGGCCAGGTTCTCGAGCGCCTCGACGGCCTCCTTGCGGCGCTCGGGGTTGCGGGAGCGCAGGGCCGGAGCGAGGATGCTCTGGAGCAGGGCGGCCTCACGGTCGGCCGAGGTGCGAAAGACGCGGAGGTTGCGCCCGCCGACGCCGTAGCGGGCGAGCTCGTTGACGGAACGGACGATCTCGCGCTCGGTCTCGTCGAAGTACCGGACGCCCGACCTGGTCTCGCCCTTGATGACGCCGAACTCGACGAGCTCGTTCACGAGCTTGGGGTCGGCGTTCGTCTCCTCTACCACGTCCGCGAGCGAATAGACCGCGTCCGCGTCTTTGACCGTCATCATCGTGCGGCGCGCCGGGCGCCCGTCGCTCGCGCCGACCTCGGCGTCGGAGCGGCCTCCGGCGAGCTCCTGGCGGATCACGCGCAGGGGGAGGAACTCGTCACGCTGGAGGCGGAGGATGGTGCGCAGGCGCTGGACGTCGGACTGCGTGTAGAGGCGGTAGCCGCCCTGGGTCCGCCGCGGGGTGAGCAGCTTCTGATCCTCGAGGTAGCGGATCTTCGAGATCGAGATCTCGGGGAACTCCTGGGCCAGCGACTTGCAGACGGCGCCGATCGTGAGCGACTTCTGGCGCGGGCGCCCGGCATCCGCACCCGGCGTCTCGGGGAGCCGTGCGTCGCGCCTGCCGGTCTCGGAGGAAACGGCCATCAGCGGCTGAGGAAGGCGAGCTTGTATTTGCCGATCTGGAGCTCATCGCCGTCGCTGAGCCGATGGGACTCGATGCGCTGGCGATTGACGTACGTGCCGTTGAGCGAGCCGCAGTCGTCGAGGTGGTAGTCGCCGCCACGACGGACCAGGATGGCGTGATCGCGGGACACGGTCACGTCGTCGAGAAAGATGTCCGAGTCGGGGCGCCGGCCGACCGTGAGGCGGTTGCCGACGACCGAGAACGTCTCTCCCGCGCGTCCGCCGCCGGAGCGGATGACGAGGGTGGCGCCTCGCTGGGTGACGGCGTCCAGCGACACGGGCTCCATATCGCCGGTCTCGCCCACCCGGTAGGTCGCGGTGGTGGCGTCGGGATTCGACTCGCTCTGCGCGAGGTAGGCGCCGCAACGTTGGCAGTAGTTGGCGCCGTCGGAGTTGGCGAATCCGCACTCGGGACAGTGTTGGGCCACCGTGCGCTCAACGGTCCTACTCGCCACCGCCGGCACCGGTGGGGCCGTCGCTCGGGACGCGTCCGGCCAAGATGTCGCTCAGCTTCTGGATGTCGGCGCCCGAGATCACGTCCTCGCCGCCCTCGTGCTGCTTCTTGCGCCGGTTGACGAGCTCAGCGCGCAGGATGTCGATCTTGCCGTGCAGGATCCGGCGCCGGTAGGAGATCTCCATCTCCTCTTCCGTGAGCTGGCCGATGACGTCCTTGAGCTCTTGGTCCGTCAGCGAGCCGAGGTCGGGAAACGTATCCATTCGAAGTGTCCTCCGGTCCGGGGCTTGGCTGAATCGGCGAGTATAGTCGCAACAGACATAGGTTCAAGCTGAGCTTGAGGGTAAGGCTGCTGAACGCCACCGGATCTCATGCCGGCCGGGTTGCCCTACGCGCCCCGAGACCGGCCATCCTGGCGCACCTCAGCGATGCCACGTCGAACGTACAGCACCGTGGCCGATAGCGCCAGGGTCATTCCGACATAAAGCATCACGAGCGCGACCGTGTGCAGGCCCGCCATGGCGAAGAAGGGCGCTCCCATCATCGGCGCCACCCCGAGCCGCCCGAGCCAGTTGATCTTGAGCTCGACGCCCCGCCTGAGCGCGTACTGGCTCAGCACGAGCATGAAGAGCTCACGCGCGATGACTACCGCGATGGCCCACCGGGGCAGCAGCGTGAAGTGCCACGCCACCGCCATGCCCGAGATGACGAGGAGCCTGTCGACGATGGGATCGAGGAGCGCTCCGAGCCGGCTGTACTGGCCCGTCAGCCGAGCGACGAAGCCGTCGAGGTAATCGGCCCAGCCGATGACCGCGAAGAGGACGACCGCGAGCGCGTTCTGGCCGTCACGGCTCGAAAGCGCGATGACGAGGAAGACGGGGATCCCGGCCAGGCGCACGTACCCGATCGCGTTGGGCAGCGTCCATGGGTTGAGAGGCTCGCCCGCGAGCGTGGCCGGAGGCGGCGGTCCGGAGCGGTCGAGACCGAGCAGGCGCCGGTTGCTGAGCCGCCCCGGCATGGCGCCCGTCAGGGCAGCTGGCGCCAGGCTTCGGCGACGGCCGCCGCCGCGCCGTCGACCGGCACCATCGTGGATGCCAATCCCCGCCGGACCTGCATCTCGATCTCGCCGCTGGCCAGCGAGCGCTTGCCTACGGTCAAGCGCAGCGGGCAGCCGAGGAGCTCGGCGTCGGCAAACTTCTCGCCCGGCCCCGCGTCGCGGTCGTCGTAGAGAACCGAGAGCCCGAGGGCCTGGAGCTCCTCGTAGAGGCCGTCGGCGAAGCGGCGCTCCTGGCTTTCCTCCCGCCCGAGGACGACGATCTCGACGTCGAAGGGTGCGAGCGTCCGCGGCCACGAGATCCCCTTCTCGTCCGCGAACTGCTCGACGGCCGCCGCCGCGATCCGGGCCGGACCGATCCCGTAGGACCCCATCCAGATGAGCTGCGAGTGGCCGTGCTCGTCGAGGTAGCTGGCCTCGAGCCGCTCGGAGTAGCGGGTTCCCAGCTTGAAGATGTTCCCGACCTCGATGGCGGGCTGGATGCGGACGGCGTGGCCGTTCACGGTGTCGCCGGCCACCACCGAGCGCACGTCCACGCGCTCGAACGTGAAGTCGCGACCGGGCTCGACGCCACGCAGGTGCGCGTCAACCACGTTGGCGCCGGTCACGTAGCCGCCGTCGAGCACTCCGGCGTCGAGCAGGACCGGGAGGTCTACGCCGACAGGTCCGATGAACCCGGGCGGCCCGATCCGGTCCGCGACCTCCTCGGCGCTGGCGGGCCGGAAGTCGGCTTGGAGCGCGAGGCGGAGCTTGATGTCGTTGACGCGGTGGTCGCCGCGGAGCATCACCATCCGGAGCTCGCCCCCGTCGACGACGACGGGGTAGGCCTTGAGCAGGCCACCGGCGGGGACGCCGAGCTCCGACGCCACTTGCGCGACCGTCGTCATGCCGGGGGTCGAGAGCCGCTCAGGCTCGTTCACGCGGGGCGGCAGCTCGACCGGTTGGGCGTCGGCCGAGGCGACCTCCATGTTGGCGGCGTAACCATCGGCGAGCGCGATCTCGTTCTCCCCCGCCGCGCACGGCGCCATGTACTCGTGCGCGCCGAAACCGCCCATGTAACCGACGTCGCCCTCGACGCGGTACCACTCGAGGCCGGTGCGATCGAAGATCCGATCGTAGGCAGATACGTGCTTGGCGTAGGCGGCCTCGAGGCCCTCGCGGTCGCGGTCGAAGGTGTAGGAGTCCTTCATGATGAACTCGCGCGTGCGCAGCACGCCCGCGCGCGGCCGCGGCTCGTCCCGTTCCTTGGTCTGGATGTGGTAAAGGATGAGCGGCAGGTCGCGGTAGGAGCGCACGACCTGGGCGATGTGGCCGGTGACGATCTCCTCGTGGGCGAGGGCGAGGACCATGTCGGCGTCGCGCCGGTCCTTGAGCTTGAAGAGCTCGTCGATGTCGTAGCGCCCGGACCGCCGCCACGGCTCGGCCGGGTTGAGGACGGGCATCAGCATCTCGTGCGCCCCGATCGCGTTCAGCTCCTCGCGGATGATCTGCGCGGCTCGCTCGTGCACGCGCCAGCCCGCGGGGAGCCACGACCACAGGCCGGCGCCGACCTGGCGGATCAGGCCCGCGCGCACCATCAGCTTGTGCGAGATGGCCTCCGCGTCGGCGGGGGGCTCGCGCTCGGTGGGCAAGAAGTAACCAGAAAGGCGTGTCATCGGGGTAAGTGGGTAGTAGAGCCCCGCAGGGTCTGTGATCGAGGCGTGAAGCCTAGTGGTCCCCACTCCGGGATCACGCTTTCCGGGCCGCTGCGCCGCTTCTGATAGAACGCCGACTCGACCCCACCCGTAAGGAGCAATTGCATGGCCTACGAAGTTCCACCACTGCCCTACGACTACACGGCGCTGGAGCCTCACATCGATGAGGCGACCATGCACCTCCATCACGACAAGCACCATCAAGCCTACGTCACCAACGCCAACAAGGCGCTGGAGGGCACGGAGTGGGCCGACCAGCCGGTGGAGGAGGTCTTGCAGAGCCTCGACGCCATCCCCGAGGACAAGCGGGGCGCCGTCCGCAACAACGCCGGCGGTCATTACAACCACTCGCTGTTCTGGACCTGGATGGGACCGGGCGGTGGCGGCGAGCCCGACGGCGCGCTGCGCGCGGCGATCGACGCGACGTTCGGCTCCTTCGCCGACTTCCAGGGCCAGATCAAGGCGGCGGGCGTGGGCCGCTTCGGCTCAGGCTGGGCGTGGCTCGTGTACGACGGCACCGGTCTGGCCATCGTCTCGACCGCCAACCAGGACAGTCCCATCAGCTCCGGCCAGATGCCGATCGTCGGCGTCGACGTCTGGGAGCACGCCTATTACCTGAAGTACCAGAACCGGCGTCCCGACTACATCGACGCGTGGTGGAACGTGGTCAACTGGGCGGGAGTCGCCGAGCGCTTCGCCGCCATCAGCGGGTAGCCGCCAGGGGGCGACCTCAGCGCGAACGGGGTGGAGCGACACCGCTCCGTTCGCGCTAGTCTCGTGTTTGGTCTAGTCGGGGACGGGCACGGGTCCGGACTCCCGTTGTCATCGTCCCCACGGGGCTTCTCCTGGGGCCGTGCCCACGAAAAGGAATCCGCATGTCGTCCGTAACGTCACGCCCGCGTTCGCGCGCCCTTCTCCTCCTCGTCCTGTCGCTGCTCGCCGCCGCCTTCCTGCTGCGCGCCGCCCCGGCCGCGCGCGCAAGCCAGACCCAGATCTCGGTCATGATGGACGACAACCTCCTGCTGTACGCGGGCAACTCGACGCGCTACGCGGCGCTGCAGCAGATGAAGACCCTCGGGGTCAACGCGGTCCGCGCCACCCTGCTGTGGAGCGTCGTCGCCCACGGGACCAAGGATCCCGCGACGCACCACCGCTTCGATCCCACCAAACCGGCTGACTACCCGCGCGGGGCCTGGCTCAACTACGACCAGCTCGTCGTCGACGCCAAGGCGGTCGGGATCGCGGTCTACTTCGACGTCACCGGTCCCGGCCCGGCGTGGGCGATGGGCAAGACGACCGATCCCAAGGAGAAGGCGAGCTTCATGCCCAACGTGGGCCAGTTCGCGAAGTTCGTCCACGCCGTCGGCACGCGCTTCTCGGGGACGTACAAGGGCCTGCCCAAGGTCAGCGTCTGGTCGATCTGGAACGAGCCCAACCAGGTCGGTTGGCTCTCGCCCCAGGGCGTTTACAACAGCAAGATCCATGCCGTTCTCCCCTACTCTCCGATCCTCTACCGCCAGCTCTTCTGGGCCGCGCGTCGGGCGCTCAACCAGACCGGCCACGCGAGCGACTTCGTGCTCGCGGGCGAGACCGCGCCCCTCGGGAGCCCGCCCCAGAACGGGCGCACGCCGATGCGGCCGGGCCAGTTCATTCGCGAGTTCTTCTGCGTCAACAGCCACCTCAAGCCCTACGCCGGGCTCCAGGCCAGCGTGCGCGGATGCGGCTTCTTCAAGCACCACGGGCCGCTGCAGGCGGCCGGCTGGGCTCACCATCCCTACACCAAGGCCGAGCCCCCCACGTGGAAGGACTCGAACCCCGACTCGATCGTGATCGCCAACATCTCGGCCCTTCCCAAGCTCCTCGACAGCATCGCGGCCAAGACGAGCCGGGTCGCGAGCGGCCTCCAGATCTGGGTCACCGAGATGGGGTATGAGACCAACCCGCCTGACCCCTACCGCGGCGTCTCGCTCGCGAATCAGGCCGCCTATAACAACGAGACCGATTTCATGTCCTACCAGCAGCCGCGAGTCATGGCGGTGACGCAGTTCCTGCTCCAGGACGCCGGCGCGGACACGAACCATAAGAAGCGGACCCGCGGCTACTGGGACACCTACCAGTCCGGGCTCGAGTTCGGCACCGGGAGCGGTCGACCGGCCGGCTCGCGCAAACCCGCCTTCGGCGCCTACGCCCTCCCGTTCTGGATCAGGACCACCGGACCGGCGTCGGAGCCGATGATCGAGCTCTGGGCCTGGGTCCGCTTCCGCGACGGCCAGATCACTCCCGCGTCTCCCGACCGCCTCGTCTTCCAGTTCCAGCCCCCGGGCTCGAGCACGTGGATCACCGACAGCCCCGTCGAGCCTCTCGGCCCGTCGGGCGTCGTCGATCTCCTCGTGCCCGAGAACGCCTATGGGGTCCCGGGAACGTGGCGAGCGGTGTGGGTCAACGGGACCGGCGCCTTCGCGGTGAGCCGGTACATCCCCTTCCCGAGCTGACGAGCAGGGCCACGAACTCCGCTGGCCAGAATTAGCGCAGCGATGGAGGTCAGCCAGCTCCCGGCACACGCTCGCCGCCGGAAGCGCGCCGTGCCCGTGCTCTCGGTCATCGACGCGCGCTTCCTCATGGGCGGCATCCTCGCGCTCGCCCTCGCCGTGCGCTTCGTGGCCATCGGCCAGCACTGGGGAACGGACGACGGTTACTCGTGGCTCGTCGCCTCCTCGCCGAACGCCCACGTGTTCCTGGCCCGGCTGGCGGCGTACGAGAACACTCCCCCGCTCTCATATCTGGTCCTCTCGCTCATGCCCACCGGCCACAGCGCGTGGATCCTCGTCCCCGCGGCCGTGGCCGGAGCCCTGGCGTGCGCCGTCCTCTACTACGCGCTGCGACGCCCGTTCGGATCCGAGGTGGCGCTGCTCGCCGCGCTCGGGCTCGCCGTCGCGCCCTTCCACGTGAGCTTCTCAAATTTGTCCCGAGGCTTCATGCTCGCCGATCTCGCCCTGCTCGTGGCGATCTGGGCCGTGCTCGCGCTGAGCCGGCGCGAGTCGCGGCGCTGGTGGGTGATCTACCTGCTCGCCGGCGTGATCGCGATGTACACCGAATACGACTCCGCGATCGTGCTTGTGGCCCTGACCGCGACCGCGCTCTGGCTCGGTGCGCCCACCCGTGCGCGCATGGCCGTGCTCGGCCCCTTGCCGCTGCTCGCGATCGTGCCCTGGATCCCACAGATCGTGCGCGGCCAGGACGCGGTGGGCTTGACGAAGCTCGCGACGCCGTTCTCGGGGCCCTCGCCGGGCACCCTGCGCGAGCTCACGGTCTCGCTCGCCTTCGGGGCCAACGGCGGCACGACGAGCGTGGCCGGGCAGTGGCTCGAGTTCGCCGTCATCGTCGCGCTCATCGGCGTGGCCGCCGTCGTCCTACACCGGACGGCGACCGCCCGGGGCCGGCGCTGGCGCTACGCCGTCCTCCTCCTCGCCGGGACGGCCGCGCTCACGCTCATCGGTCACGCCATCGCACCCGCGGTGGGGATCCAGCTCTTCACCGCGCGCTACCTGACGATCATGATCCCCCTCGCGGTCGCGCTCGCGGCGGCCGCGCTCGTCGCCTCCGGGCGTAGATGGCCTGTGCTCGCCGCCGCTCTGGCCCTCCTCGCCGCCGGCGGCGTCGATCTCGGCCTGCGCTATCACCACCAGTGGGAGCCCGACCTGCGGCCGGTGCGCCTGGCCGCCATCGCCCTACACCCGAAGTCCGTGCTCACCGACAACCCCGACGTCGTCTACTACCTGGGCTCGCTCCGCCCCCGGCTCGATCGCCCCTTCAATCTCGGTCCCGGACAGGCGCCCTCGTGCCCGCGACCGTGCCTGATCGTCGACGACGTGACGAGCGCGTTCGGGACTGCGCGCCCGCCCGTGGCCGGGCCGCGCGCCACCGTCGGGTCCTTCTCCCTCACCCTCGAGCGCTGATCGTTGCGTCTTCGCCGCTTGATCGGAGCGTCCCTATGTGTGGCCGCTTTCGCCGCCGGCCCGGGAGGGCCGCGCGCGTCGGCCTCCACTCGCCAGTTGACGACGGTCGAGGATCCGACCTCCCTGCTCGGGAGCGAGGCCGTGCGCGAGCAGACGCTGAGCGAGCTCCAGGGACTCGGGGTGCAGGCGATCCGGATGACGATGTACTGGCAGGCGGTCGCTCCGAGCCCCGACGCTGCCCGGCGCCCGAGCTTCGTGGCGACGAGTCCCGCGAGCTACAGCTGGGGCTCGTACGGCCAGCTCGCGGACGACGTCCACGCCCGCGCCATGCGCCTCCTGATCGACGCCACCGGCCCGGTGCCGCGGTGGGCGACGAAGGGCGCCAAGGACCACCTCACCGATCCCGACGCGGGCGAGTACCGCGCCTTCATGACCGCGGTCGGGCGCCGCTTCCGGACCGAGGCCTCGGCCTTCTCGATCTGGAACGAGCCGAACCTGGTCAAGTTCCTCGCACCCCAGTTCGGGCCCGGGGGAAGCGCGCGCTCGCCGCGCATGTACCGAAGGCTGTTCTTCGCCGGTTACGACGGCCTGCGCGCGGCGGGGGTACACGCGCCCGTGCTGGCGGGCGAGACCGCCCCGGTCGGCAACCCGATCACGGTCGCGCCGCTGCGCTTCCTGCGCGGCGTCCTGTGCCTGAACTCGCACTACCGGCGCGACGCGCGCTGCGCGCGGCTACCAGCCGACGGCTGGGCCACCCATCCATACATCCGCGCCACCTTCCCCACCGCGCTGACCGGCTTCGGCGCGAACGACGTTCCTTTCGGCGGCGTGGGTCGCCTGGTCACGGCGCTCAACCGCGCCGCGGCCGCGGGCATGGTCGCGCGCCGGCTCCCGATCTACCTGACCGAGTTCGGCGTCGAGAGCTATCCCAACACGATCTCGGGCGTGTCCCTGAACCTCCAGTCCGACTATCGCTCGATCGCCGAGTACCTCGCCTCCGCCAACCCGCGCGTCGCCTCCTTCTCGCAGTACCTACTCACCGACAGCCCGCCCATCTCGGGCCCCCCCGTCGACCGCTACCAGTTCCAGACCGGGCTCTATCTGTACGCCGGCCACCAGCCCAAGCCGAGCTACGCCGGCTTCCGGCTCCCGCTCGTGGTCAGGCGCCATGGGTCCAAGGTGTCCCTCTGGGGCCTCGTGCGCCCCGCCGGGGCGGCGCAGCGCGGCGGCGTGGTGACCGTCCTCTACGCCGACCGTGGCGGGGCCTATCGCGTGCTCCTGACGACACGGTGCGGAGCCTCGGGGTACTGGAGCGCTCAGGCGCGCTACCGCGCCAGCCGGCATTGGGAGGTGCGCTGGACCGACGCCTCGGGGCAGGCGTTCACCGGGCCCGCGACGGCCGCATACGCGTTCTAGCCCGTTTGAGCCCGCCCGCGCTCAGCGGAAGTAGCCGCGCTCAGTGGAAGTAGCCGCGCCAGTGGACGTAGAGCGCGTACCACGCGGGCCGCGGCATGCCGTCGGTCCCGAGCAGGGCGGAGTCGAAGCGGTTGCCTGCACCGGGGGGTCCGCCGTTGAGGAAGTTGTAGATGTACACCCGGCTCACGCGCTTGGGGTAGCGCAGCGCGAGCTTCATCATCCAGTTCGTCGCCTGGCTCTGGCGAGTGGCGCTGTAGGGGAGGTGCACGTTCCCCCCCGAGGTCTCGAAGAAGGCGAGACCGCCCGTCTCCGTGAACCAGATCTGGCCCGGGAGGAGCTTCAGCATTTTCGCCGTGTTCGTCGAGTGGAAGTAGTTGACGTCCTCGTAGTTGTGGATCCCCCATACCTGGGGGGTGGCGACGTGGGCCTTCTTGAAGTCGGCCAGGAGCGCCTTGATGTAGACCGGGTAGCTCGCCTGGCGGGGGGTGACGAGGTCCTCGATATCGGCTCCCAGGACGGTACAGCCCGGGCAGTTCTTCTTGATGATCGAGTAGTAGGTGACGACGGCCTGGGGCTTGGTCCATGTCGGCTGGGTCGTCGAGTTGACCTCGTTCCAGGGCTGGTAGATCTTCACGAACGGGTAGCGCTTGCGGAAGGCGACGAAGGCCTTGGTGTACTGAGCCGCCGACGGCAGGCTGCACGGTGCCGAGGGGCAGTGGGTGCCGAATCCGGGGTTGAACGCGACCATGATCTGCGTGCCGCGAGCTCGCGCCGCCCCCATCCACGTGTCGGTGGGCCCAGGGTTCTTCAGGGCCGAGTCGTAGTTGGTGATGTAGCGGGCGGTCTTGACCCCGAGCGCTTGGAAGTAGGGGTTGGTGAACGTCTTGGGGCCGTTCTCGTCCGAGATCCCGACGAGCAGGCGGGCGCTCGCTCCAGCCGATAAGAGCGCGCACGCGATGAGCGCGGCGAAGATGGCGACGGGCAGACTGACTCGGAGCCTCATGCAATCCCTCGTTCTCGTCGATTCCTCCGGCCCGCGGCCGCGATCCGCTGCGGCCGGCACCGACTGTAGCGCAGGCGCACGGCGTCGCTGCGGGCGAACGGGCGGGACTCCGGGCCCTCGGGCGACCCCCAGCCCTGCGGGTCGCCGCGCGGCCGCGGGTCGCCGCGCGGGTTTGGGCACCCGGGGTCACCCTTAGGCCACCCTGACAGCTTTCTGACCACGCCCCGCCTGGAGTGGCGCGCGGTTTCAGGCCCCCCGGGGGCGGGCGACCGACCCCGTGGTGCGTTTTGATCGTATTTCAATGCATTCGCAGCACACCCCGCACAAACCGGCGTCCGCGCGAGCGTCTGGGCGGCTTTCGCGGCCCCACGCCCGATCAGGCGCGCGCCCTTCAGGCGCGGGTGAAGCGACGCCCGGCCACGGGCGAGACGGTCTCGTCGAGCCGGATCCGCGGGTCGGCCGGCGCTCCCGGCGCACCGTCCTCGCCGGGCGCTCCCGGCCCACGGTCCTCGCCGGGCGCTCCCGGCGCACCGTCCTCGCCGTGCGCTCCCGCCCCGCCGTCCTCGGCGCGCGCCGCGGCCGCCTCCATGGCGGCCATCCGCTCGGGCGTCATCGCCGTCTCGTCCTCGTTCTCGGCCAGCCATTCGCGCGCCTCGGCGGCGGCGCCCTCGTCGCGCTGCACCTGCTTGCCCGCCGCGTAGTAGCGGTCGATCTCCGTGAAGAGCTCGTCGACGAGATCCTCGGTGCGCACCTTCTTGAGGGGCTCGCCCTTGGAGTAGATCATGCCCATGTCCTTGGCGCCGGTGATCCCGAAGTCGGCGTGGCGCGCCTCGCCGATCCCGTTCACGGCGCAGCCCAGGACCGAGACCTCGATCGGGTCCTCGTAGGCCTCGAGGCGCCGCTCCACTTCGGCCACAACCATGTCCATGTCGAACTGCAGCCGCCCGCACGTCGGGCACGCGATGAGGTCGGGACCGCGCTGGCGCAGCTTGAGCGCCTTGAGGATCTCCCAGGCGACCTTGACCTCCTCCTCGGCGTGGAAAGTCGAGAGCGAGATGCGGATGGTGTCGCCGATGCCGTCGGCGAGAAGCGTGCCGAGGCCGACGGCGGACTTGAGCGAACCCGACCACTTCGTCCCCGCCTCGGTGACCCCGAGGTGGAGTGGATAGGGAATCCGCTCCGACAGGAGCCGGTTGGCCGCGATCGTGTTAGGGACCGAGGTGGACTTCATCGAGACCTTGAAGTTCTGGAAGTCCAGGCGCTCCATAAGCTCGACCGTCTCGACGGCGGCGGTGACGAGCGCCTCGACGGGGTTGTCGTACTCGAGCTGGAGCAGATGCTTCGGGAGCGAGCCCGAGTTGACCCCCACCCGGAGGGGGGTCCCGAGGCGCGTGGCGAGCGCCGTCACCTCGGCGACCTTGTCGGGCCCGCCGATGTTCCCCGGGTTCAGGCGCACGCAATGCGCGCCCGCCTCGAGCGCCTTGAGCGCGAGAGTGTGGTTGAAGTGGATGTCGGCGATGACAGGGATCGGGGAGTCGCGGATGATCGTCTTCAGCGCCTCGACATCCTTGTCGCGCGGCACGGCCACGCGCACGATGTCGGCGCCCGCCTCGGCGACACGGAGGATCTGAGCCATGGTCGCCGCCAGGTCCGCAGTCTCCGTTTTCGTCATAGTCTGGACCGCGACCGGGGCGCCGCCGCCGATCGCTACGGGACCGACTTTGATCTGCCGCTCGGAGGCCACGACCTTCAGTGTAAAGGGGTCGGCTACCCTCCAGGCCTCTGACCGGGGGGCGAAACTTCCACGCCGCGACGGAGTTCTTACATCCCGATGCCACGAACCAACCGCCTTCCACTGCTCGCCGTTCTCGCCCTGCTTCTGGGCGCCGCCTGCTGCGCGGCGTTCACGACCGCGGCCCATGCGAGCTCGAGTCAGATCACGCTCATGCAGGACGATTCTCACGTCCTCAGCAGCCCCGACGCCACCTTGAACGCCTTCCGCTCGCTCGGCGCCACCGACGTGCGGATCTTCATGGGATGGGCGTCGATCGCTCCGAGCCCGGACTCCCACCGCCAGCCTCACTTCAGCGCGGGGAGCCCCGGCGGCTATCCCGCCTCCCACTGGGCGCCGTACGACGCCGCGGTCCGCGCCGCCGCCGCGCGCGGGATGGGCGTGAACTTCGTCCTCACCGGCCCCGGCCCCCTGTGGGCGGCCAAGCCCGCGCCCCGACGCGTCAACGGCGTCACTGACCGCACCGCTCATGACTACGAGCCCAACGCCGCCGAGTTCGGCGCCTTCGTCGCCGCCGTGGGCAAGCGCTACAGCGGCGGCTACACGCCGTCCGGGAGCTCGTCGCCGCTGCCGCGGGTCAAGTTCTGGGCGATCTGGGACGAGCCCAACTACGGCTTCCAGCTCGCGCCCCAGGCCGTCAACGGCGTCGAGGTCGCGCCGATGCTCTACCGCTCGCTCCTGAACCACGCGTGGACGTCGCTGCGCGCGACCGGCCACGGCGGCGACCAGGTCCTCATCGGGGACACGGCGCCGCGCGGCGCGACCAACCCGGGGGTCGCGAACGGGCTCATGCCCCTGCGCTTCCTGCGCGCGCTCTACTGCGTGAACTCGCGCTTCCAGCAGCTGCGCGGATCCGCGGCCGCCGCCCGCGGGTGCCCCACTTCGGCCGGCGCCTCGCGGCGCTTCCGCTCCCAGAACCCGGGGCTGTTCTCCGCCTCGGGGTTCGCCGCCCACCTGTACACCTCGGGCCAGGTCGCGAGCCCGAAGGTCCCGTCGCCCTCGTTCGCGCACGACTACGCCGGGCTCTACGACCTGCCCAACCTGCAGCGCACGCTCGACCGCCTGCAAGCCGCCTACGGCTCGCACACGCACTACCCGATCTACAACACCGAGTTCGGCTTCCAGACCAACCCGCCCCAGGCCCAATGCGGGTGCGTGTTCCTCAGCCCGACGACGGCCGCCTATTACCTGAACTGGTCCGAATACCTCGAGTGGGCCAATCCGCGGATACGCTCCGACGCCCAGTACCTGCTCTTCGACGCGCCCGGACCGCCCGGCAACGTGACGACCGAGAGCGTGTTCTCGAGCGGCTTGTCCTTCCTGGACGGCAAGCCCAAGGCGACGTACGCGGCCTTCCAGCTTCCGCTCTACCTTCCGACGACCTCGACCTCGTCGGGACACGCGCTCACGGTCTGGGGTCAGGTGCGCGCCGCCCCGTACGCACAGCGCGACAGCGGATCGACGCAGCAGGTCGAGATCCAGTTCCAGCCCTCATCGGGCGGGTCGTGGACGACGGTGAGCACGGCCACGATCACGAATTCGGCGGGCTACTTCCGGGTTCCGGTCACGTTCCCCTCGAGCGGATCGGTGCGCCTGCAGTGGTCCTATCCGAACAGCTTCTTGTTGCTCCCCCCGTACTCGTCGCTCCTCGTGACGAGCCGCACCCAGGCCATCACCATCCACTGACCTTGGTCGCCGACATCGTCGGAGCTCGCGCGCGGCCGCGAGCCAACCGCTTCCCGCAGCTCGCCCTTCTCGCCCTGCTCGTGACCGCAGCCTTCTCCGCCGCGTTCACGACGGTGGCGAAGGCCGGCTCTAACCAGATAACGCTCATGCAGGACGACGCGCGCGTCCTCAGCAACCCCGGCGGAATGCTCGACACCTTCCGCGCGCTCGGCGTCACCGACGTGCGCATCTTCATGGGTTGGGGCTCGATTGCGCCCAGCCCGAACTCGCGGCGGGCGCCGCGGTTCACGACCACCAGTCCGTCCGGCTATCCCCGGTCCCATTGGGCGCCTTACGATGCGGCCGTCCGCGCGGCCGCGGCCCGCGGGATGGGCGTCAACTTCGTCCTCACGGGCCCAGCTCCGCTATGGGCGACCAGGGCCGCCCCGAGCGGGCTCAACCCTCGCACGTACCACGACTACGAACCGAATGCCGCGCGGTTCGGCGACTTCGTGGCCGCCGTGGGCAAGCGCTACAGCGGCAGCTACACGCCGTCCGGGAGCTCCTCGCCGCTGCCCCGGGTCAAGTTCTGGGCGGTCTGGGATGAGCCCAACTACGGCTTCCAGCTCGCGCCCCAGGCCGTCAACGGCGTCGAGGTGGCGCCCATGTACTACCGCTCGCTCCTCGGCCACGCGTGGACGTCACTGCGCGCGACCGGCCACGGACGCGACACGATCCTCATCGGTGATACGGCGCCGCGCGGCGCGAACGTGCCCGGCCTCGCGAACGGGACCGTGCCGCTGCGCTTCCTGCGCGCGCTCTACTGCGTCGACGCGCGCTTCCGGCAGCTGCGCGGGTCCGCCGCCGCGGCGCGCGGGTGCCCGACGAACGCCCGCGGCTCACGGAGCTTCCGCTCCCAGAACCCGGGGCTGTTCAACGCCAGCGGGTTTGCCGCTCACCTCTATACCTCCGGACAGGAGTCCCGGCCGGACCTCGCCGACCCCCGAAACGAGCCCGACTATGCGGGAATCGTCGACCTTCGCAACCTCGCACGCACGCTCGACCGCCTGCAAGCGGCCTACGGCTCGCACACCCATTACCCGATCTACAACACCGAGTTCGGGTTCCAGACCAACCCGCCCCAGTCCGAATGCCGGTGCGTGTTCCTCAGCCCGACGACGGCCGCGTATTACCTGAACTGGTCCGAGTACCTCGAGTGGATCAACCCGCGCGTGCTCTCCGACGCCCAGTACCTGCTCCTCGACGCGCCGGGACCGGCCGGGCACGTGACGAGCGAGAGCGTGTTCTCGAGCGGACTCGCCTTCCTGAACGGCAAGCCCAAGGCGACGTACGCCGCCTTCCAGCTCCCGCTCTACCTCCCGACGACCTCGACCTCGTCGGGAGGCGCGCTCACGGTCTGGGGTCAGGTTCGTCCGGCCCCCTACGCCAAGCGCGACAGCGGATTCGCCCAGCAGGTCCAGATCGAGTTCCGGCCGACGTCTGGGGGCGGGTGGACGACGGTGAGCACGGCCACGATTACGAATTCGGCCGGCTACTTCCGGGTCCCGGTCACGTTCCCCTCCAGCGGCTCGGTGCGCCTGCAGTGGGCGTATCCGTCCGCGTTCGAGTTCCTCGCCCCCTACGGCCAGCCCCTTGTGACGAGCCGCACGCAGGCCATCACCATCCACTAAGGGCTCGCGTCGGACCCTAACGTGACCCGCTCCGCCGCCCGCGCTCGCCGCGAGTTCGCGGCCGCCGACATCGGGGATACTTGGCCGGTGTCAGCCTCTGCCCTCGTGTCCCGGCTCCAGGCGGTGTGCGGCCGGGAGCACGTCCTCACGCACCCGCACGCGCTCGCCACCTATGCCTCCGATGGCCTGGCCCAGTATCACCAGGCCCCGCTCGTGGTCGCGTGCCCGGGGACGGCGCAGGAGGTCCACGCCGTGGTGCGCGCCTGCTTCGAGGCCGAGGTGCCGTGGGTGGCCCGCGGCGCGGGCACGGGGCTCTCGGGCGGGGCGCTCCCCGTGGCCGAAGGCGCGCTCATCGCCCTCTCGCGCCTGCGCCGCATCCTCTCGGTCGACCTCGACGACGGCGTCATCGTCGTCGAGCCCGGCGTCACCAACCTCGCCATCTCGCGCGCCGTCGCCCCCACCCACTTCTATCCTCCCGACCCCTCGAGCCAGATCGTGTGCTCGATCGGCGGCAACGTGGCCGAGAACTCCGGCGGCGCCCATTGCTTCAAGTACGGCTTCACGACCAACTACGTGATCGGACTCGAGGTCGTCCTCAGCGACGGGACCGTCGTCGAGCTCGACCGTGACGCCCCCGGTTACGACCTCCTGGGAGCGTTCGTCGGCTCTGAGGGGACGCTCGGCGTGGCCACCGAGATCCGGCTCCGGGTCGTGCCCGTGCCCGAGAGCGTGCGCACGCTGGTGGCCTTCTTCGAGGACACCGAAGCCGCCGGCGACGCGGTCACCGCGATCGTCAGTGCGGGGATCGTGCCCGGCGCGATCGAGATGATGGACCGTCTCTCGATCAAAGCGGCCGAGGCGGCGACGGGAGCCGGCTACCGGCTCGACGCCGGGGCGGCGCTCATCGTCGAGCTCGACGGACCCGAGGAGGAGTGCACGGCCCGCTTCGAACACGTGATGGCGCTGTGCCGCGAGGCCGGAGCTGGCGACATCCGCGTCGCCCAGGACGAGGCCGAGCGGGCGCTGATCTGGAAGACGCGCAAGGCCGCCTTCGCCGCCATGGGGAGGATCGCGCCCGCCTACTACGTCCAGGACGGCGTCATCCCCCGCACGCGGCTCTCCGAGGTGCTCAGACGGATCGACGCGCTCTCGGCCGAGTACGGCCTCCAGGTGGCGAACGTGTTCCACGCCGGCGACGGCAACCTACACCCGCTCGTGTGTTACGACTCCGCCGCTCCCGGTGAGCCCGAGCGCGCCGAGGAGCTCGCGGGTCTGATCGTCAAGGCGTGCGTCGACGCCGGCGGCTCGATCACCGGCGAGCACGGCGTCGGCGTCGACAAGAAGCGCTACATGCCCGACATGTTCTCCGAGCCCGACCTCGACGCCTTTCAGCGGCTGCGCTGTGCCTTTGACCCGCACGGGCTCGCCAACCCGGGCAAGGTGATGCCGACCCCGCGGCTGTGCGGCGAGGTGCCGGGCCCGTATCGCGAGCACCCGCTCGAGCGGGCCGGCATCGCCGAGCGGTTCTGATCGTGGGGCTGGAGACCATCCTCGAGGCTCGCCCCGCCACCTTCGAAGCCGCCGCCTCCATGCTCGCGCGCGCCTGCGCCGACGGGAATCCGGTCCGCCTGCGCGGCGGCGGGACCAAGCTCCGCTGGGGATCCCCCGGGCCCGAGACGCACGTCGAGCTCAGCACGGGGAGGCTCGCGCACGTGATCGAGCACAACTCGGGCGACCTCACCGCCGTGCTCGAGGCGGGGGTGCGGCTCGCCGACGCGCAAGCGCGCTTCGCCACCGCGGGGCAGATGCTCGCGCTCGACCCGCCGCTCGCGGCCCCGGGCTCCTCGGAGCCGGCCGCGACGATCGGCGGGATCGTGGCCACGGGCGACTCCGGGCCGATGCGTCACCGCTACGGCGGGCCGCGGGACCTGGTGCTCGGGATGACGGTCGCGCTCTCGGACGGCACCGTCGCCCAGTCGGGAGGCAAGGTGATCAAGAACGTCGCCGGCTACGACCTGGCCAAGCTCTTCGCCGGTTCGTTCGGGACGCTCGGCCTGATCCTGTCGGTCAACGTGCGCCTGCACCCGCTGCCGCCGGGAACCGCGACCGCGTTTGGCGCCGATGACGACCCCGGCGCGGTTGCGCGCGGCGCCCTCCTGCTCGCGGCCGCGCCGCTCGAGCTCGACGCTTTGGATGTCGCGTGGCGCTCGGGCCGCGGCGGGGTATTGGCCCGGTGCTCGGGCGTCGACTCGCTCCGGCGTGCCGGGCGCGCCGCGTCGATGCTGCAGGACGCCGGTCTCGAGGAGATCGACGTAGCGGCCGAGGATGAGGCGCTGTGGGAGCGCCAGCGCGCCGGGCAGCGCTCGCGCGACGGCGTCCTCGTCATGGTGTCCGCCCGGCCGAGCGCGCTCGCGGGCGTGCTCCGGGCCGCCGAGAGCTGCGGCGGGGCCGTGGTGGGCCGTGCCGCACTGGGGACGAGCTACGTCGAGGTCGAGCCCGGCGCGGTGGAGCCCTTGTTCGCCGCGTTGCCGAGCGGCGCCCTCACGGTCGTGCGCGACGCGCCGTCCGAGCTGCGGCCGGTCCTCGACGTGTGGGGAGTGCAGGACGGTCCGGCGCTCGAGCTCATGCGGCGGGTGAAGGCGCGCTTCGATCCCGCCGGCGTGTGCAATCCCGGCCTCTTCGTCGGCGGGATCTGATGTCCGGCTTCGACGCGCATCGCCCACCCGAGCAGTCGGTCATCGACGACTGCGTCCACTGCGGCTTCTGCCTCGACAGCTGCCCGACCTACACGCTGTGGAGCGACGAGGCCGACTCGCCGCGGGGGCGGATCGTCCTGATGGCCGAAGCCCTCGCGGACGGCGGCGAGCTCTCCGAGGAGATCGTCACCCACTTCGACCGCTGCCTCGGCTGCATGGGGTGCGTGAGTGCCTGCCCGTCGGGCGTGGCCTACGACCGTCTCATCGAGCGGGTGCGGCCGCAGGTCGAGCGCCACCACGCCCGTCCCCGGGCCGAGCGCGCGTTCCGGCGCCTGCTCTTCGAGACCCTCCCCCACCCCGGCCGTATGCGCGTCCTCGCGCTCCTCCTCGCCGCCACGCGCGGGCTCCCGGTCGAGCGCCTCGACGAGCGCCTGGCCATGGCGGCCAAGGTCGCGCCGCGGGCGAGCGCGCGCGACGTGTTGCACACGCGCCTGCCTACGCACGTACGGGCGGTCGGTGAGAGGCGCGGACGCGTGGGGCTCCTCCTCGGCTGCGTCCAGCGCGTCTTCTTCGCCGATGTGCACCGGGCGACGATCGCCACCCTCGCCGCCGAGGGCTTCGACGTGTACGCCCCCCGCCTACCGGCGTGCTGCGGCGCGCTCGAGTTCCACGCCGGGGCCGAGGACGCCGCCATCGCTCGGGCGCGCAAGACGATCGCCGCCTTCGCCGACGTCAACTACGTCGTCACCAGCGCAGCGGGCTGCGGCTCGGCCATGAAGGACTACGGGCAGCTCATCGAGGACGCCCCCGCGCGCCTCTTCTCACTGAAGGTCCGCGACGTGTCAGAGCTCCTCGCCTCCGTCGACCGTCGAACCCCGCGCGGGCCCGTCCCCCTCCGCGTCGCCTATCACGACGCCTGCCATCTCGCCCACGCGCAGGGGATTCGCGAGGAGCCACGCGAGCTCTTGCGCGCCATCCCCGGCCTCGAGCTCCTCGAGGTCGCGCACGAGCCCCAGATCTGCTGCGGCTCGGCCGGGATCTACAACCTCGTCCAGCCCGAGGCGGCGGCCGAGCTCGGAGCGCGCAAGGCGGCCAGCCTGCTCGAAACGGGCGCTGAGGCCATCGCCGCGGGCAACCCCGGCTGTGCGGCCCAGATCGATCTCCACCTGCGCGAGGCCGGCCAGTCGCTGCCTATCTATCACCCGATCGAGCTGCTGTGGCGTTCGATCCGCGCAGGGCGGTAGGGCGCGCGTTGCGACGGCGACCGCCGCTGGTTCTCCTCGCCCTCGCCGCGCTCGCCGCGGCGGGCTGCGGCGCCGCGTCCTCGACCCCGAACGGGGCCCTGGTCCCGGTCACGGGGACTACATCGACGCCGGCGACGAGCACCGCCTCGCCGCCTCCCGCGACGACGCAGACGACCACGACGCCCGCGACCACCACGACCACCACGACGACGTCATCCACTCCGACCACACCCACCTCCGGCGCCCCCACGACGACGACCTCCACCTCGACGACGCCGCTCCCGGTCACGCCGGCGGGTCTCCGCGCCGCCGCCGGCTACGGCTCCTACGACGGCTGCGTGGGGACCTGCACCGGGTCGGTGCCCGCGTCGCTGCGCCGCGGCCTCCATCTCCCGCCCCTCGGCGCGGGCGGAGCGTGCCCCGTGTCGGCGGTGGCGTCCGCCCCCGGCTACGCCGGTCCCGCCCTGGGGTCAGGACCGGTGTACGCGGGCCAGGCGAACCCGGTCGCGATCAGCACCTTCGTCGACAGCCCCTGGGCCGGCGCGCGCGTGACCTTCGTCGCGGCCCCGAGCTACACGGGGCCGGTGCTCGTGCGCGGCGGTCAGATCGGCGGCGCGGGCGCGGTCGGGTTCGGCGAGGGCCACGTCCCCGTGGACGAGCTCCAGCTCCTGACCCCGGTGACGACCTCGGGCGGGGCCCGGGAGTGGCCCTCCTTTACGCGCGTTCGATCTGCCGGCTGCTACGCCTACCAGGTCGACGGGACGGGCTTCAGCGAGGTCATCGTCTTCTCGGCTACGGGGTAGCGAGGTTGAGCGACGCCCCCGGCTCCATGAAGCCGGCGTTGCACTTGTATGGGTTGTAGAAGGCGCTGCCGGGGACGCATCGCCACATGCTCTGGTTCGTCTCGCTCGCCGCCCCCGAGAACGTGGAGGCGTTGGTCGGGGTGATCATGTACGCGGGGCCCGCGGTGCGCACGTTCGTGGCCTGCTCGAAGGCGTAGGCGTCGTCGAGCAGCTCCGGCTCGCCGTAGGCGGAGGCGATGAGGTCGACACCGATCGGGTCACCGCCGGTCGAGCTGTTCTGGAGCCCGTAGCCGGCGGGAACGGTGAGGACGGGATAGCCGGCCCGGTCAGCGACGCCGACGAGGGGGCTGCCCTCGGGCACCATGATCGCCGAGTACGGCCCGCTGCCGAGGATGCCGTCGATCACGGCCCGGTCCTGCGACCGTCCCTGCGCCAGGTTCGCCTGGTAGCTGGTTGTCGTGGCGGGATCGGTGTAGTCGACCGACTCGGCGTTGGTGAGCCCGTCCTGTCCGAACTTGAGGCCTTCGACGGGGTTGGCGTTGTTGTACGCAATGACCTGCGCCAGCGACTTGGGGCCGCTGCCCGGGGTGGCCGCGAGGAAGGCGTCCATGCCGTGGTGGAACTCGTAGGGGATCACGCTCGGCGCCGTGGTCGCCGCTCCGGGCGTGACCACGGTCGTGCTCGCTCCCAGCGTTCCCAGCTCGGTGACGGCCGTCCCATAGACGGCGGCGACGCCCGCGGAGAAGCCGGTGGCGGTGGACACGACGGCGATGTGCTTGCCGCTCAGGGCACCGGTCGCGAGGCCCGCCGTGTAGTTCGGCAGCGGGTTCGGCTGGCCGGCCGTGGCCGGGTCGCCCGCGTCGGGGCCGGCGAGCGCGTTCAGCTCGTCGGCGACATCGGTGACGGTCTGGCCCACCGGGCCCGGGGAGTCCTGCGAACGGGCCACGGGGAGCACGCCGGTGCGGCTCACGAGCCCGACCGTCGGCTTGAGGGCGACGAGGCCGCCGTTGCCGGCCGGCGCGATCACCTGGGCCGCGTCGGTCCCGGTCTCGACGCCGACGGCGAGGGGCGCGAAGCCGGCCGCCAGGGCCGAGGCCGATCCGGCCGAGGAGCCGGCGGGGGACTCGTTGGTGTCGCCGGGGACAAGGACCTGGCCGCCGAGCGAGGAATAGCCCTGGGGCATACAGGCGGTCGTCGAGGCGGTCGTGCAGTTGGAGGTGTTGCCCTGATCGATGAGGTTCTGGTTGAACTCGCCCCCGAGCTCGGTCGTGTTCGTGTCGCCGAGGATGACGGCGCCCGCGGCCTTGAGCTTGGCCACGAGGATGGCGTCGGCGGCCGGGAGCGAGTCCTCGAGCGCGATCGAGCCGCCGCTCGTGGCCACGCCGGCGAGGTTCATCGAGTCGTCGACGAGGACGGGGATCCCCTCGAGCGGCCCGCGCGCTCCGTGCTTGGCGCGGTAGCGGTCGCTGGCCGCCGCGTCCTGGATCGCCTTCGCGTTGAGCGCGCGCACGGCCTGGACGGCCGGACCCTGGGCGTTGGCCAGCGCGATGCGCGTGAGCTCGGCCTTCACCAGCCGCTCGGAGGTGAGCGTCCCGGCGGTCATCTTCGCCTCGAGGCTCGCGGCCGGGGTGGTCTCGAGCGGGAAGCCGAGGATCGTCTGCGACCCGCCGAGCATGTGCATGACCGACTGGAAGTCGGGGTTGCAGTGACCGCGGCTCGCGAAGGGCTCGGCCGGGACACTGTGGGCGCAGCGGTAGGAGGCGGGGTCGACCATGGCCGCCGGCTGGCGCAGGTGCGTGGACTGCTCGAGCACGTACCCGGCTCCGATCATGTCGTACTCGTCGTAGGCGCCGCTGGTGATGTCGACGCCGATGTTGCGCCGCTGAGTCGCGGTATAGCCCATCGGGATGACGATCTCGGGATAGCCGGCCTGCGGGCTGCTGGGGACGGTGCCGACGACCGCGATGACGGGGTCGACCGTGCCGCTCGGACAGGTGGTGGTTCCGTTGGCGACGCCGCTCGTGTTGGTGCTGGTGGTGGTGACGCCGTCCCCCGGACACTGGAGCATGGCGTCGATGGCGGAGTGGAAGGCCGCCTTGCGCAGGGGAAGGTTGGTCGCGTACTGCTGGGCGTTGGTCACGCCCAGGGCGGTGGGGGCACCGGGGTTGGTGATCGTGGTGTCATCCGCGAGCGACTCGCTGGCGTGCGCCGAGTTGCCGTCCTTCGCCCCCTCCTGGGGGTTCGCGGTATCGATCGCTACCTCCTGGACGAGGCTGTTGACGGGCGCCATCGGTCCGAGCCGCTGGTAGTACTCGTCGATCGTCGCGTGCTGCTCCCAACCCGTGGGCAGCGGAGCGAGGGTGGCCACCGTCGTGGGCGGGTCGGGGACCATGATCGCGCCCGCGGCCTGGAGCGCGCCCACGGCGGCCAGATTGGCCTGCTGCTGCGGGGTGGGCGTGCACGTGGTGGCGGGTGGGGTGGGCGTGCAGGTGGTGCCGTTGTAGCCGATGCGCTTGCCGGCAACGAAGCCGGTGGTCAGCGCCGACGGGTAGTCCGGAAGGTGGGTGAAGGGCGCGGCCGGGACGTCGTTGACCCCGTCGGGCTGGCCCGTGGCCGGATCGCCGAAGTAGTTCGGGCCCATCATGCCCAGGTACTCCTGGTTGGCGGTGGGGTCCGAGCCGGGGACCTCGGCGATCGACTGGAGCGTCATCGCCGCGTCGGTGACGGTGCGCTCGATCGGACCGGCGGTGTCCTGCGAGGCGTCGATGGGTGCGATGCCGTAGCCGGGGACGAGGCCCACGGTGGGCCGCAGGCCCACGTCTCCCTGCGCCGTCGCGGGGCTGATGATCGAGCCCGAGGTCTCGGTGCCGATCGTGAGCGAGGCCAGCGCGGCGGAGGCCGCCGCCCCCGACCCCGACGATGAGCCGCTGGGACCCTGGGCGGTGTCGAGCGCGTTGAGTACCTGCCCGGTCAGGTTGCTGAAGCCCGAGGGCTGGCTCCCGAAGCTGTTGGCCCACTCCGAGAGCCCGGCCTTGCCGAGGATCACGACACCATGGGCGCGGAGCTCCTTGGCCACGCCCGAGTCGGAGGGCGGGAACGAGTCGCGGAGCGCCCAGTCGCCCGCCGAGGTGTACATCGGCGCGGCGTCGATGATGTCCTTGAGAAGGATGGGAAGGCCCATGGCCGGGCCGAGGACGATCCCGTGGGCGCGCGCCCGGTCGGCCTGCTGCGCCTCCTTGATCGCGTCCGGGTTGATCTGCGTGACCGCGTTGAGTCCCGGGCCGCTCTTGTTCAACGCCGCGATCCGAGCCTCGTAGGCCTTGACGAGCGCGACCGACGAGATCTTCCCCTGAGCGAGCATCTGCTCGGCCTGGGCGCCCGTGAGCGTGTCGAGGTTCAGCACCGGCGCGGCCTGCGCGGCCGAGGCGAGCAAGGTCAGAGATGCACACGCGCACGCACACGCGCTCAGCGTGGCGAGTCGGCTGAGAGCGGCACGAGCAATCACGGCAGACAGTCCTCCGGGTCGGGTCCGTTGCGGAATCAACGGACTCGGGAACATAAGCCGCGACTAAACGGAGCGACATCGACCGTGGGACCACATCGGGGAGGACCGGCGGTCCAGGGGTGGGGCCATCCGGGGCCGTGCGCGGGGCGCGGCCGCCCCTACCCGTACATCGCCTCGATCTCAGTGGCGTACTTGGCCGCGATCGGCTTGCGCTTGAGCTTCATCGTCGGGGTGAGCTCGTCGCCGCCCGGGACCCAATCGCCGGGCACGATGGTGAACTTCTTGATCTGCTCCACGCGGGCGAGGTGGACGTTGGCCGCGTCCACGCCGGACTGGACCGCTTCAAGCACCTTGGACTCGGTCGCGAGGCTCTCGAGCGTGGCGCCCTCGATCCCGTTCTGGGTGGCCCACATGGGCGCGTAGTCGGCGTCGAGCACGATCAGGGCCGTGTTGTAGGGACGGCGGTCGCCGATGCAGATGGCCTGGCCGATGAGCGGGCTCCCGGACTTCAACGCCGCTTCGATGTTGGCCGGGGACATGTTCTTGCCCGCGGCGTTGATGATGAGCTCCTTCTTGCGGTCGACGATGGTCAGGTAGCCGTCGTCGTCCAGCTCACCGATGTCGCCGGTGTGGAGCCATCCCTCGGGGTCGATCGTCTCCGCCGTCTTTTCGGCGTCGTTGCGGTAGCCGAGCATCACGCACTCGCCGCGCATGAGGACCTCGCCGTCGTCGGCGAGCTTGATCTCGACGCCCGGCGAGGCGGGACCCACGGTTCCGATCCGCACCGCCCCGGGCCGGTTCACGGTGCCCTGCCCGCACGTCTCGGACATCCCCCATAGCTCGGCGAGCTCGATCCCAAGAGCATGGAAGAACTCGATCACCTCCACGGGGGTCGGAGCGGCGGAGACGTGGACGGCTCGGGCCTGGTCGAGCCCGAGCATGGCCCGGATCTTGGAGAAGAACTCATCGTCGGCCTGGGCGACCCTGGCCTCGAGCTCGTCCGGGACGGGCTCGCCGCGCTGCTGCAGGCGGACCCGCTCGAGCGAGGCGGCCAGCGCCTCGTTCAGCGGCCGAGCCTCCTCCTCCGGCCGTGAGGCCTGCATCGTCTCGAGTCCGGCCTTGAGCTTCTCCCAGATGCGCGGCACGGCGAAGAACCAAGTCGGACGGACCTGGGGCAGGTAGGTGAGCACGTCGCGCGGGTTGGGCGCGCACGTGATCGTCCCCGCGTAGATGATCGGGATGTAGTGGTGCGCCTCGCGCTCGGCGATGTGCGCGGCGGGCAGCCACGAGACGACGCGGAAGCCGGGCTCCAGCTCCATGATCGCCTCGACGGCCCGGGAGGCAAACATGATGTTGTGGTGGGAGAGCTGCACGCCCTTGGGGTGGCCGGTCGTGCCCGACGTGTAGATGAGCGTGAGGACGTCGTCGGCATCAACCGCGGAGGCGGCCGCGGCGGCGTCGAAGTCGGGGTTCGAGCCCTCGACGTCGGCGAGCGAGATCGCTCCCGCGGGCGGTTCACCATCGACGACGATCACATGCTCGAGCGCGGGCAGGTTCTTGCGGGCCTCGAGGAAGACGGTAAGGAATCCCTGCTCGACGATGGCGACGCGCGCGCCCGAGTCGCTGATCAGGTACTCGATTTCCGCGGCCGGGTAGGTGGTGTAGATCGAGAAGGGGGTCGCCCCCGTGGTCACGGTGGCGAGGTCGACGATGTGGAACTCGGGGCGGTTCGCGAGCATGATGGCCACGGTCTCCCCCGGTCCGACGCCGAGCTTGGCGAGGCCGCCGGCGACCGCGTCGACCCGCTCCAGGAGCTCGGCCCACGTCAGGGAGACGCTGTCGTCGGGGGTCCGGACAGCAACGATGTCTGGGTTGTTGGCGGCGGTGCGCCGCAACGCCTCGGTAAGGGTCGGCGCATCGACCGCGCGGCCGGCCGCTGTAGTGAGGGTCCCGCTCTCCATCCACTCTCCTCTGTCGTCGTCCGTCAGGCGATCCCTAACGCTACCGCAAGACTCGATGAGTCCACGGTGCAGATCGATGGGTCTGGCTAGGACTCCGACAGGTGTCGCAGCACTCGCCGCCGCAGCAGCCTGAACGTGAGCACGAGCCAGACGAGACCCACACCCACGAGGACGACCTGCACCCAGGTGTCCGCCCCCGCCAGCGCGTCCCCGAACCAGTAGTACTCGAGGCCGTTGACGAGCGCCCACGCGGCCGACGCAGCGGCGGTGATGGGCAGGAACCGCCTCACCGGCATCCCGCTCGCGCCCGCGAGTAGGCCGACGACGTTGCGCAGTCCGGTGATGAAGCGACCGAAGAAGAGCACCGAGCCGCCGTGGACGGCGAACTCCTTGCGCAGCAACGCCACGCGCTCGGGGCTCTGCCTGACGAGCCGGCCCGCTTGCCCGAGCAGCCATTCACCTCGCCAGCGGCCGAGCGCGAAGCCGACGCTGGTGCCGGCCAGGGCCCCGAGCGCGCCCGCGGCGATGACGCCGGCGATCGGGAGCCCGTGGCTCGCGGCGGCGTACAAGGCGGCGGCGATCAGGACCGTAGTCCCCGGGATCGGAGCGCCGACCGCTTGCAGCGCCGTCGCGACGAAGACGATCCCGAGCCCATACTCGTGGAGGAGATGGTGAATCTCGTGCCCGGTCACCCGGGAGCGAGGTTACGTGTTCAGGAGGATGATCGACCGGCACGGCCGCGCGAGGACGCGCCCGTGTTCGGCCCCGTTGTCCACCGGACCGTCCGCCTTGACACCTGGGGGTGGCGAGTGCAGACTGGGTCTCGCCTTTGGCGTGTTGGTGATGGCCGGAAGAGAGCGAGCCCTGCGAGGGGGGCGTTGACGTGCTGAGCGGGCTTGGTTTCGACGTCGTTCGGCCCGGCGGGCTTATCGCGATGGCGCTTCTGGCCGGCGTTTTGGGCTCGCCGGCCTCGGCCCTCGCGGACTCCACGTGGAGCGGCGCGGGCGGCGCTCCGAACTGGTCTGCCGGCACGAACTGGGTTGGCGGTGCCGCGCCGAGCGGGTCGGTGGGGACGCTCAGCTTCCCGGCGCTGAGCCCTGGAGCGTGCAGCACCTGCTACCAGAGCAGCAATGACGTCACCGGCCTGAGCGCGACCGGGATCTCGATCGACGACAGCGTGCCCTACCAGATCACGGGAAACGGGCTCACGCTCGGAGCCGGAGGTATCACCGCTGTTCCTTTATTCACCGGCTTCAGCGCCAACATCGCCCTTCCCATCACCCTCGGCACGTCCCAGAGCTGGTCGATCACCGGCGGCTCGAGCAGCCAACAGCTGGGTGTCGGCACGGTCACGGGAAGCCCCAATGCGCTCACGGTCAACTTCAGCAGCTCCGGGATCCTCTCGGTCAAGGATGTCGAGGTCGGCGCGGTTGCGATCACCGGCGACGGTGCCGCGAGCCTCTTTGGGTCGCTGAACGGGACCGACGGCAATCCCGTCAGCGTCACCGCCCCCGCCCGCCTCGACGCTGCGGTGGCGGGCGCGACGAGCGGACCGCTCACTTCGACGGGGGGAAACCTTCAGGTGGGCCGGGGCCATCCCCTGGACGGGACGCTCGCGGTCACCGGCGCCGTCACGCTCGACTCGTCGACCGGCCTGGCGATGTTCATCGACCAGCCGGGAACGACCGCGAGCACCGACTACTCGCAGCTCACCGCCACCGGCACGGTGAACCTGGGGAGCGCGACACTCTTCCTTGACGGCCCCACGACGGGCTGCCCAGCCCTCCACGTAGGCGACGTCGAGACGCTCGTGAGCACGACGGGGTCGCTGACCGGCACGTTCAGCGGCCTGCCGGACGGCTCAACGCTCGCGCTCAACTGCTCTGGCGGCACGGGCACGGCGCCGACGGTACGGATCAACTACGCGGCTCACAGCGTGACCGCGACGGTGCTGACCACGGCCGCCGGCGGAACGACGACGGCGCTGTCCCCGGCGTCCTCCACCGCCGTGACCAATCAGACGGTGACGCTGACCGCGACCGTCGGGCCGAACGCGCCCACACCGCCCTCCGGCACAGTCGAGTTCGACGACAACGGCACCGCGATCTCGGGGTGCACAGCCCAGCCCGTCGACGGCTCGACGTTCACCGCGACGTGCTCGACGTCGTTCGCGGCGGCGTCCTCGCCCCATTCGGCGACCGCCACCTTCGTGCCGGCGTCCGGCTCGGGCCTACAGAGCTCGACGAGCTCGACCGCCCAGGTCGTGGTCAGCAAGGACTCGACGACGACGACGCTCTATGTCTCGAGCGCCAGCCCCACCGTGGGTGCAGCCGTGACCTATGTCGCGAGCGTGATACCCGCGAACAGCGGCCCGGCGCAACCCTCGGGCTCGGTGCAGTTCCTCGACAACGGCACGCCGATCCCCGACTGCGCTGGCCAAGGGACGGTCGTCAGCGAGCTGGCGAGCTGCGTCCTGAGCTACTCCACCACCGGGTCACACAGCATCACCGCCTCCTATTCCGGGGACGCGAGCTTCACCGGTTCAACCTCCTCGGCACAGGCGGTGACTGCCGTTCCGGCGCCGCCGGCGTACGCCGGCACGCCGCCGTCGATCTCGGGCAGCACCACTCAAGGGCAGACGCTGGCCGAGACGCACGGGCTGTGGACCAACAGCCCCACGGGCTTCACCTATCAATGGGCCGACTGCAACAGCGCGGGCCAGGGCTGCACCGTGATCCCCGGCGCGACGAGCGCGACCTACACGCTCGGGAGCTCGGACGTGGGCCACACCATCCGCGTGCTGGAGGCGGCATTCAACGCCGGCGGCCCGAGCGCCACGGCGGCGACTTCGGCGGCCACCGGGGTCGTGGCGCCGCCGTCCGCGCCTCCGACCGCCCCCGTGAGCGCGTCCCCGCCGGTCATCACGGGGCCCGCCGCGGTGGGGCGAACGCTGTCCACGACAAATGGGTTGTGGTCCGGAACGCCCCCGAGCGCCTATGTCTATCAGTGGCAGCGCTGCAGCTCGACCGGGTGCACGAACATCGCGAACGCCACAGCGAGCACCTACGCCCTGACCAGTTCGGATCTGGGAATGAAAGTCCGGAGCGTGGTCGTGGCCGTCAACAGCGTCGGGATCGGGGTGGGAGTCTCGAACAAGGTCGGGCCCGTGCTCGGCCTCGCGCAGATCAAGGCCTTGCTCGCCAAGCACCTCACGCCGAAGGGCAGGCTGGCGAAGATCGGAGCCATTCTCAAGGCCGGTGGGTACAAGCTGTCGTTCGGGGCGCCCGAGCCCGGCGTCGTGGTCATCGGCTGGTATCTGGTCCCCAACGGGGCGCATCTCGCCAAAGCACAGCCCGTGCTCGTCGCGAGCGGCCGCGCCACATTCGGGAACGCGGGGACGAAGACGATCAAGATCAAGTTGACCCCGTCCGGCAAGAGGCTCCTGCGGGAGGCCAACCGGCTGAAGCTGACCGCGAAGGGAACGTTCACGCCCACGGGTCAGGCGCAGATCGTCGCGCGCACGACGTTCACCCTCACGAGGTAACGGGCGTTTCCGGGGGAGGCGCCGCCGCCGCCTCGCCGAGGCGCGCCACGAGCCTGCGCGCCGTCTCGGCGAGCTCGGGCGGCCCGAGGACCTCCATGGGCACGTCGAGCACGGCCATCCAGACGAGGAAGTTCCGTGACCAGGCGCCGCGGGTGCTGACGATGCAGGCGTGCTCGCCGTCGGGCTCGACCGTGGCGTAACGGTCGGGGATCCGCGGGCTCGCCTGCGCCGCGGGGATCAGGAGGCGGATCCGTCCGCGGGCGGCCGGGGTGTCGTCGCCACCGGTCGAGCGGAGCTGCCGTTTGACGTACGCGGTGGGATCGCCTCCGGGCGCGGTTCGCCTCCGGCCGCGCCCGCCGGGACGCACCCGCCCGCGGATCCGGTCGAGGCGGAAGGTGCGCCAATCGTCGCGGTCGAGATCGAAGGCGACGAGGTACCAGCGATAGCCGCTGTAGACCACGGCGCTCGGCTCGACCTTGCGTCGCGTCGCCGTGCCGTCCTTGGCGACGTAGGCGAAATGCAGCCCGGTGGCGTCGCGGCATGCTCCCGCGAGCGTCGCCAGCACGTCGGCGTCGATGCGCGGGCCCTCGACGCCGAAGGCCGAGGTGGCGTCGCTGAGCGCGCTGACGCGGCGCCGGAGACGGTGCGGGAGGACCTGCTCGAGCTTGGCCAGCGCCCGGACCGAGGTCTCCTCGATGCCCGCGACCCCGCCGGAGGCGGCCGTCCGCAGGCCGACGGCAACGGCGATGGCCTCGGCGTCGTCAAGCAGGAGCGGAGGGAGCTCGCCGCCGGCGCCCAGGCGATAACCGCCGGCCACGCCCGGTGCGGCCTCGACCGGGTAACCGAGGGAGCGCAGCTTGTCGACGTCGCGCCGGATCGTTCGGGGCCCGACCTCGAGGCGATCGGCGAGCTCCTGGCCTGTCCATTCGCGGCGGACCTGGAGCAGTGAGAGAAGGGCGAGAAGGCGGGCAGACGTCTGCATCATGATGGCGCGGAGCTTGTCACTAATTGCGGACAGCTGCTGTCCGCAATGAATGAGGTGCGGACGTTATTCAGGACCGAACATGACCGCAATTGTCGAGAGAGTTCTGGCCATGTCAACTACCACTCTCACTCACTCGCCGGACGCGGTTACCACCGCGCGGCCCGCCGACCGTGCGGTCTGGCTCGGCTTCATCGTCGTCATCGTCTCGGCGGTCATGGACCTGCTCGATTCGACCATCGCCCAGACGGGCGCCCCCGCCATCCGCCGCGACCTCGGCGGCTCGTACGCGGACCTCGAATGGATCACGGCCGCCTACACGCTCGCCATGTCGGCGACCCTGCTTCTCGGGAGCCGGCTCGGCGACGCGTTCGGGCGCCGCCGCGTGCTCCTGATCGGCATCGGGTGTTTCGTTGTCGCATCGATGCTCTGTGCCCTCGCGCCCTCGCCCGACGCGCTCATCGGCGCGCGCGTGCTCCAGGGTGCGATCGCGGCGATCATGGTGCCGCAGGGCTTCGGCCTGATTCGCGAGCTGTTCGGAGACGAGGGCCAGCAGAAGGCGTTCGGCGTGTTCGGACCGGTCATGGGCCTCGCGGCGGTCGCCGGCCCCCTGCTCGGTGGAGGCCTCATCCACCTCAACGTGCTCGGATCCGGTTGGCGGGCCATCTTCCTCATCAACGTCCCGCTCGGCCTCGCCGCCCTCGAGGTCGGCCGCCGCTACCTGCCTCGCACCGCCCCGGCGGCGCCCGGCGCGCGCGTCGACGCCCCCAGCGTGGCGCTGGCCATGCTCGGGACGGCCGCGCTGGTGTATCCGCTCATCCAGGGCCGCGAGCACGGCTGGCCGATCTGGTCCTTCGCGCTCCTGGCCGGAGGCGTGATCATGCTCGGTGCCTTCGCCGCCCTCCAGGCGCGCCGGTCGCGGCAGGGCCGCACGCCGCTCGTCGAGCCCTCGATCCTGGCCCGCCGCCCCTACGTCGCCGGCCTGGGCGTCGTCCTCGGCTTCATCGGCGCCATGGGCGGGATGATGATCGCGCTCAACGTGATGTTCCAGAACGGCCTCGGGTTCAGTCCCCTGGCCTGCGGCGTCGCCACCGTGACCATTCCCGTCGCCGCCATCGGCGGCTCGATCACCTCATCCGCCCTGCTCGCGCGCATCGGCCGCACGACGATGCACATCGGGATCGTGACGATGGCGTTGGGACTGCTGGTGGTCGATCTCGTCATGCGCTCGGCGAGCGGCGGCCTGACCGCCTGGGAGCTCGCGGGTCCGCTCGCGATCACCGGCTTCGGCATGGGAATGGTGTTCGTGCCCATGTTCGACGTGATCCTCGCCGGCGTCGCGCCGCATGAGGTCGGCTCCGCCTCTGGCCTGCTCGAGTCGGTGCAGCAGTTCGCCATGTCGGTCGGGATCGCCGGCGTCGGAACCGTCCTCTTCGACCGCCTCGGCAGCGGGACCGGGCCGACGGCGTTCGTCGGCGCCGCCGATCACGCCCTGCTCGTCGCCGTGGCCTTCCTCGTCGCGGCGTGCGCGGCCGTGTTCTGGCTCCCGAAGCACGCGCGGGCGAGCCACTAGGGCGGAAGTTCCCCCGTGCTGAAAATGCCGCGATAGTGCCAGCAAACTCATCACGGGCGCCCGGATTCGCCCGCCGCGCCCGGACCCAGAGGACCGATTCGCCGCCGACCCGGCGGACGCCGTTTCACGTGTCTGCCAACCCCCGCCGCCGGACCACCACGAGCGAGTCGACCTCCTCGACGATGTCCCAGCCCGAGCCCGAGCCCGAGCCCGCACCGGCACCGGCACCTGGCCTCCGGAAGACCTCGTTGACCACGCCCGTCGGCCCTGGGCTGCCGCCACCCCCGGCGCGACCCTCGCGCGCGTCGTGGAAGGCGACCGCTCCCCCGGGCGCCACATGCTCGTGCCAGCGCTCCCAATCCTCCCGGCAGCCCTCGGGGCTGTGGTCCCCGTCGATGAAGACGAGATCGACGGGCCCTCCGCTCCAGGTACGACCGACGTCCTGGCTACGCGCTATATGCCAGACCACCGTCGGGCCGCCGTCGCGCGCCGCCCGGGCGACGACCGACCGCGTCGCCGTCGCGCTCGCTCTCGCTCCGGGGCGTAGCGCCCATCCGCTCGCGTCGATGAAGGGATCGACGAGATGGAGCTCGGCGCCCGCTCCGAGGGCGCGGCA
>JAXDGF010000344.1:0-3669 GCA_034665165.1 Solirubrobacteraceae bacterium
AAACGACCTTTGGCTGATCCGGCTCGAGTTCTCGTTGTTGCCAATCGCACGGCGGCCACGCCCGCGCTGATCGAGGCGGTGCGTGAGCGGGCCGCCAGGGGCCCCGCGGTCTTCACGCTCCTCGTGCCGCACTTCGCGCACGGCCTGCACAAGGTCATCGACGCCGAGGACACCGACGTATCCGAGTCCGAGGCGGTGCTCGAGCTCGCGCTCCCGCTGCTGCGGCAGGCGGCGGGGGGAGAGGTCGAGGGCATCATCGGCGACGCCGAGCCGCTGGCCGCGATCCAGGACGCCGTCAATCTTCGGGGCTTCGACGAGATCATCCTGTCCACGCTTCCCGCCCGCGTGTCGCGCTGGCTCAAGCTCGACCTGCCGAGCAAGTTGACCGGGCTCGGCCTGCCGGTGACCCACGTCGAGGCCAAGGAGCACTCCCCGGCCGAAGCGTAGGGTTCGCGACGTGCCGCGCTTCTGGATCTGGACGCAGGTGGCGATCGTCGTGGTCGTGCTCGCGGGCATGGTGATCGCGATCGTTCGCATCGCCTGAGCCGCGGCCGCCAGACCGGAATATGATGCGCGCGTTCCTTGAGCGGCGAGAGGAGAGCAATGTTCGGATCGATCGTGGTGGGCACCGACGGGTCGGAGACGGCCAAGGAGGCCGTCCGCCAGGCGACCGAGCTGGCGAACAGCGTTGGCGACTCGATCGACCTCGTGAGCGCGTACGAGCCGGTGTCCAGCACCCGCCTGCGAGAGGAGCAGCGCGAGGTTCCACCGGACCTGGAGTGGATGGTCAACCCCCGCGAGGACGTCGACGCGACGCTCAAGGAGGCGGCCGCCGAGATCGAGGAGGCCGGTGTGCCCGTGAAGACCTACGCCCGCGAGGGCGACCCGGCGGACGCGATCCTCGACGTCGCCGAGGAGGAGAAGGCGGGCCTCATCATCGTCGGGAACAAGGGCATGACGGGCGCGAAGCGGTTCCTGCTGGGCTCGGTGCCGAACAAGGTGAGCCATCACGCCCCCTGCTCGGTGCTGATCATCCGGACCACGGGATAACCGGGCGGCTTCGCCGCCCTCTTGCCCTCCGGGCTCCGGGCCTTCAAACAGCAGGCCCTCCGCCCGGGTGGGCAGTCAGTACCGCTTCGCGGTAGTAACGGTGGGCGGTTCTAGCGGCGCTTCGCCGCAGCCGGTGGCTGCGTCGCCGCCGCGGCGTTGAGCAGGCCGTAGCCGTAGCGGGAGTCGTAGCCCGGCGTGCCGAGGTCGCGCGCCGTGGCCTGGAGGCGCTTCTCGACCGCGTCGGGCGAGGGCCGGCGGCCGACGATCCCGGTGGCGATCACGAGCGCCGCGGCGGCCGCCACGTGCGGCGTGGCCATCGACGTGCCCTGGTAGCCCGAGGGCAGGCTGAAACGCCGGTACGAGCCGCCGGTGAGGGTCAACTGGTAGACGTCGCGGCCGGGCTTGGCGCCGGGATGGCAATGGGTGGGGTCCTCCGGGATGTCGGCGTCGGCGCCGCCGCCGGGAGCCACGAGGTCGAGCCCCGCCCCGGTGTTGGAGTAGTCGGCCAGGCACATGTGCTCGGTGGTCGCGCCGACGGAGATGACGCCGCCCGCTCGCGCCGGATACGCGATGGCGCGCTCGGCCTCGTTGCCCGAGGCGGCCACGACCACGACGCCCTTGGCGTGGGCGTAACGGATCGCGCTCAGCACCTCGGGGATCTGCGACCGAGGCGTCGAGGGATCGAACTCGAGCGAGAGGTTCACGACCCGCGCGCCGTGGTTGACCGCCCAGCGGATACCGCGGCCGATCGAGGCCGCGTCGCCGAGACCGTCCGCGTCGAGCACCCGTACCGGCATCACCTTCGCGCCGTAGGCCACACCCGTGAGGTTGCGGCCGTTGTTGGTGGCCTCGGCGATCACGCCGGCGATGAAGGTGCCGTGGCCGTTGAGGTCGTCGGGGTGGGAGTCGAGGTCGACGAAGTCGTAGCCGGACGTGAAGGTCGAGGCGGAGAAGTCGGGCGAGCGCCGGAACTGCGCGCGGTTCTCGTAGGCGATGCCGGTGTCGAGCACCGCCACGGTCACGCCGCGCCCGCCGGGCGCGCCGAGCGCTGCGGCATTGGCCCAGGCGTCGGGGGCGTCGATCCCGGTGGACGCGAGGAAGTTCCACTGCACCGACTGCCATCCGCCGGCGGTGCGGCCGCGGCCGGGATCGTTGGGGACGAAGCCGGCGGCGTGGGCGACGTAATTCGGCACGGCGTAGCTGACGCCGGGCTGGCGTGCCAGTTCGTGGACGGTCGAGCTGACGCTCCCGCCGTCCCGGATCCGAAGCACCTGGGCGCCCGGGCCGGCGGTCTCGCCGGCGGCGGTACCGGTGCGCTGCAGGGCCGCATCGGCCTGCGCCTGCGAGGTGCCTTCGGCGTAGCGAACGATCACCTCGCCGGAGCGGTACGGAGCAGCGGCCGCGGGCGCGGCCGCGGCGAGGACGAGGGCAGCAACGCCCGCGAGCAAAGGAGGGATTCGAAGGGTTTTCACAAGTTGGAGCCGCGGCGGGGGACCGCGGTGCCCCTGTTAAGACATCATCGGCAGGTCAAAGTTTCCCGCATAGCGCTTATTTGGAGGCGCAGTCGGGCCGCCTGGGCCTGGAGGGGAACGACGGAAGCTCGCGATGCGCCCTCATTTCTTCCCCCGCGACGAGTACTTCATGCGCCTTGCGCTGCGTGAGGCTGAGCGTGCGCTCGAGCACGAGGACGTCCCGATCGGCTCGGTGATCGTCCACGACGGGGAGGTGATCGCCAGCGCGCACAACGAGCGCGAGCTGCGCCAGGATCCGACCGCGCACGCGGAAACGATCGCGCTGCGCGAGGCGGCGCGCGGGCTGGCGTCGTGGCGGCTGAACGACGCCGTCCTGTACGTCACGCTCGAACCGTGCGCGATGTGCGCCGGCGCAGTCGTGCTGGCGCGCGTCTCGCGGGTCGTGTTCGGCGCCTCCGATCCGAAGGCGGGCGCCGCCGGCAGCGTGCTCGACGTTCTCGGCGAGCCGCGCCTCAACCATCGCCCGGAGGTGGCGGGAGGGCTGCTCGCCGACGAGGCCGCGGCGCTGCTCCAGGACTTCTTCGGCGACCGGAGATAGGCTGCGAGCGTGCCTAGGCGCGAGTTGAAATGGTGGGAGCGGATCGAGGAGAACTTCGCGCGCACCAGGCTGGGCGGCTGGCTCGCCGTCAACGTCGCCAATCCGATCGACCGCCGCCTGCTGCGTTGGACCCGTGGCCGCGTCGGGATGTTCCCCGGCCAGCCGGTCGGGCTGCTGGAGACCGTGGGAGCACGCAGCGGCGCGCCGCGCAGCACCCCGCTGCTGTACGTGGAGCACGAGGGGCGGATCATCCTGGTCGCGTCCAAGGCAGGCGCGACACGCCACCCGGCTTGGTTCCACAACCTGTCGGCGCATCCCGAGGTCGGCTTCACCGGGCGGCATGGGCGCCACGGCCGGTACACCGCGCGTGAGGCGGAGGGCGCCGAACGGGACGCTCTCTGGGCGCAGGTGAACGACCTGTACGCCGGCTACGAGGATTACCAGCAGCGCGCGGGCGGGCGGCGGATCCCCGTGGTCGTGCTCGATCCCGAAGGCGCGTGACGCCCGAATCCGCGCCCGACCCGTTCGGGCGGGAGCCCGAGGGGAGCG
>JAXDGF010000345.1:0-4675 GCA_034665165.1 Solirubrobacteraceae bacterium
GAGCGGAGGGTGGCGGCGACGGCCTCTTCCTTGGCCTGGCGCTCCCGACCAGCAAACACCCGCGCCGGCATGTGCAGCGCGAACATGGTCAGCGTCTGCACCCCGGCCGCGCGCAGATCGCCCCCCAGGATGCTCGGGTCGGTGAGCGAATGGCAGTAGGCCTCGCACGGCGGCAGTGCGGGGATGCGGCCCGCGGCCGCCTCGCGGTAGGCGCGATCGAGCTGTTCGTAGCCCTCGTTGACGTGAAAGGTGCCGGCGAAGGCGTCGCGCGGGTCGACGTCCGGTTCGCGCAGCCTCGGGAGGCGCTCGAGGAGCATGTTGAGCTTCAGCTGCGAGCCCTCGGGAGCCGCGGTCGCACTCGGTCCCGCCCCAGCCTTTGCGAGCAGCTTCGCGAGCACGGCGGGCGCGACGCCCGCGAGCACATGGCGGGTCTGGATGCGCCGGCCGTCGGCGAGCTCGACTTCGGCCAGGACCCCGTCGGGGGCGATGGAGACGACCTCGGCCCCGGTGGCGATCTCGGCGCCGGCGCCGCGGGCGGCGGCCGCGAGCGCGTCGCCGAGGGCGCCCATGCCGCCCACGGGGACGTCCCACCGGCCGGTCCCGTTGCCGATCACGTGGTACAGGAAGCATCGGTTCTGGCGCAGGTAGGGATCGTCGGCGGGGGCGAAGGTGCCGATGGTGGCGTCGGTGAGCACCACGCCGCGAAGCAGGTCGGAGGCAAACGTTCGCTCGAGGAGGGCCGACAGCGGTTCCTCGAAAAGCGCGGTCCAGACCATCTCGTCGCCGACGAGGCGGCGAACCTCCTCGCGCGAGCGGAGCGGCTCGGTGAGGGTCGGGAACAGGCGCGCGGCCACCGCCCCCAGGGTCGCGTGGAAGTCCTCCCAGGCCGCGAAGGCCCCGGGATCCGCGGTTGCCCGCGTCATGGACTCGTGGGTGTCCGGCGCTTTGACGAGCAGGCCCGAGTCTCCGGTGGGCGTGTAGGAGGAGACGGCGCGCGGGCGCATCTCCACCTCCACGCCGAGCGAGCGCAAGAGCGTCGCGGGGAAGAGGCTGACGAGATACGAGTAACGCGAGAGGCGAGCGTCGACGCCGGGGAAGGGAAAGCCCGAGGTGGCCGCGCCGCCCAGCTCCTCGCGGCGCTCGAGGACGACGACCGAGCGACCGGCGCGGGCGAGCATGGTGGCGGCGACGAGGCCGTTGTGTCCCCCGCCCACCACCACGGCGTCGAGGAGGTCGTCGTTGGCCGTCACGGCAGGCGCAGCCTAGCTCGTGGGCCCGGATCCGCGTGCGTCCTATCCTCCATCGTATGAAGGAGCTGCAGGGGTCGGCAACCGGTGTCTCGGCGGCGCCGATAGATGAGTGCGTGCGCTTCTTCCGCGCCGTGGATCGCTATCCGAGCTGGCACCCGGAGGTGGTGCGCCAGGTGGAGGTGCTCGAGCGCGATTCAGAAGGCAACCCGACCAAGGGACGGGGCATGCTCCACGTCGCCGTTGGTCCGATTGTCAAGGACTTCGATCTCGTCCTCGCCGTCACCCTCGAGGACGCGCACACGGTCAAACTCGCGCGCCTGCCCAACCACGCCGGCGACGAGGAGCGCTTCGAGGTGACCTGGCGGATGGCCGCAGCGCCCGGAGGCACGCGCATCCGCCTCGACGTGCTGGCCACCCTGTCCGTCCCGCGCTTTCTCCCCGTCGGGGGGATCGGCGACCGGCTGGCGCAGGGGTTTGTGTCCGCGGCGACTCGAGGGCTCGGGTCATGAGTGATCCCCTGGGTCTCGGGTCCGCGGAGGCGCCCAACCGGGACGGCGCCTTCCCGCGCCTGGGCGACGAGCACCTCGCGCGCCTGCGCGCGCTGGGGAAGACGCGCCCGGTCTCGGCCGGTGAGTTGCTCTTCCGCGCCGGTGACGACAGCGCCGACTTCTTCGTCGTCGAGTCCGGCGAGGTCGCGATCGTCCAGGGCTACGGGGAGGAGAACCGGGTCATCGCCGTCCATGGCGAGCGCCGCTTCCTGGGCGAGCTCAACATGCTCACGGGATCGCGGATCTACCTGACCGCGGAGGTGCGCGAACCGGGCAAGGTGCTCCAGGTGCCGCTCGCCCGGCTGCGCGAGATCGTGGCCCAGGACGAGGACCTCAGCAACCTCATCCTCGGCGCCTTCCTGGCCCGGCGCTCGCTCCTGATCGAGGCGGGCACGGGGGTGAGGGTCGTCGGCTCGCGCTACTCGCCCGACAGCCGTCGCCTGCGGGAGTTCCTGGCCCGCAACCGGATGCCCTACCAGTGGATCGATCTCGAGAGCGACGAGGAAGCCGACGGGCTGTTACGAGCACTGGGTGTCGAGCCCGGCGAGACGCCCGTCGTCGTCGGCGACTCGGGGCACGTGCTCCGGAACCCCTCTAACGGACAGGTCGCGGCCCTGCTTGGGCTCGGCGCTCGGGGCGCGCCTCCGGCCCTGTGCGACCTCGTCATCGTCGGCGGCGGCCCGGCGGGCCTGGCCGCCGCGGTCTACGGCGCCTCGGAGGGACTCGACACCCAGGCCATCGACGCGATCGCGTTCGGCGGTCAGGCGAGCACCTCCTCCCGGATCGAGAACTACCTCGGCTTCCCGGCCGGAATCTCAGGGAGCGAGCTCGCGGAGCGCGCGGCGCTGCAGGCAGTCAAGTTTGGGGCTCGTCTCGCCATCCCCGCCGAGGCCGTCGGCCTTGCCCGCGACGATGGGCACTTCCGGATCGAGCTCGCCGCCGGCGACGTCGTCAACGGTCGCGCCGTGATCGTCGCCACCGGTGCCCAGTACAACAAGCTCGACGTCCCCGACCTCGAGCGCTTCGAAGGGCTCGGCGTCTATTACGCCGCCACCCAGGCCGAGGCGCAGCTGTGCGCCGGGGATTCGGTCCTCGTCGTCGGCGGGGGCAACTCGGCCGGTCAGGCGGCGATGTTCCTGTCCCAGCACGCAGCCGAGTGCCGGCTCATGATCCGTGGCGAGGACCTGGGCAAGTCGATGTCGCGTTACCTCATCGACGAGATCGACCGGCGCGAGCAGGTCGAGGTCATGACCTGCTGCGAAGTAGTGGAGCTGCGGGGGGAGGACTCGCTCGAGGCCGTCGTCACCCAAGACACGCTCACCGGCGAGCGCCAGGAGCGCGAATGCAAGGCCCTGTTCGTCTTCATCGGCGCCTCCCCCCACACCGACTGGCTCGGCGGTCAGGTGAAGCTGGACGAGCACGGCTTCGTCGTCGTGAGCGCCGGCCTGTCGGACGAGGACCTCGGGGCATACCAGGGTGAGCGTCCGCTCTTCCTCGAGACGAGCCAGCCCGGCGTCTTCGCCGTCGGCGACGTCCGCTCGGGCTCGATCAAGCGCGTCGCCTCAGCGGTGGGCGAGGGCTCGATGGCGGTCGCCCTCGTGCACCAACGCCTCGCGGTCCGGTAGGGGGCGTCAGAGCGCGCGGCGGCGGCGCTCGAGCTCGGCGCGCTCGACCGCGTTCGCGCTGAGCTCGATGGCGCGGGCGTAGGCGCTGTCCGCCCCCGCCCGGTCGCCGGCGCGCCGGAGAAGCTCGGCGTGCGCGGCGTGGAGGGGCTGGTAGCGCTCCATCGATGGTTGGTTGAGCAGCGGGTCGAGGAGCTCGAGCCCGGCCTCGGGACCGGTGGCGAAGGCGACGGCGACCGCGCGGTTGAGGTCGACCACGGGCGAGGGCTCGATCCGGGCGAGCACGGCGTAGAGGTCGGAGATCTGCTGCCAGTCCGTGTCCTCGGGCCTCGCCGACTCGACGTGGAGGGCGGCGATCGCGGCCTGGAGCTGGTGGGGCCCGGGGCGGCGCAGGGCAAGGGCGCGCTCGAGCATGCGCACGCCCGCGCGGATCCGGCCCTGGTCCCAGCGCGACCGGTCCTGCTCGTCGAGCGCGACGTAGCGACCATGGCGATCGACTCGGGCGCCGCGACGGGCGTCGTGCAGGAGCATGAGGGCCAGGAGTCCGAGGACCTCGGCGTCGTCGGGCATGAGCCGGCTGAGGAGGAAGCCGAGGCGGATGGCCTCGCTGCACAGCTCGCCGCGGACGAGGCGATCGCCGCCGGTGGCGGAGTAGCCCTCGTTGAAGATGAGGTACACGACGGTGAGGACGCCGCGCAGTCGGTCAGGGAGCGCGTCGTCGGGCGGGATGCGGTAGGGGATGTGGGCCTCGGCGATCTTGCGTTTGGCGCGCACGAGGCGCTGGGCCAGGGTCGACTCGCTGACGAGAAAGGCGCGCGCGATCTCGGGCGTGCTCAGGCCCCCGAGGGCCTTCAGCGTGAGCGCCGTTCGCGACGGTAGGGCGAGCGCCGGGTGACAACAGGTGAAGATGAGCCGGAGCTGGTCATCCCCGATGGCGCTCCCGTCGTCGGTGGCGGTGTGCTCGACCGAGTCGATGCGGGCGAGCTCGGCCAGCCGCTCGGTGCGGTCGGCGAGCGAGCGGTCGCGCCGGAGGCGGTCGATGGCGCGCCGCCGGGCGGCCACGGTGATCCAGGCGCCGGGGTTGGAGGGGACGCCGTCGCGCGGCCACGTGGCAACCGCGGCGGCAAAGGCGTCCTGGACCGCCTCCTCGGCGAGCTGGACGTCGCCGACGTGGCGGATGAGGGTGGCGAGGCCGGCGGGGCGCGCCTCGCGGAGGGCCCGCTCGACGGTGGCGGCGGGGTCGTCCGCCCCGGAC
>JAXDGF010000346.1:0-9668 GCA_034665165.1 Solirubrobacteraceae bacterium
CCTGCGCGCGGTGCGCTCGCTGCTCGAGCGCCAGCGCGTCGCGAACGATGCCGTCGGCACCCTCGACGCCATCGCCGTGGCCGTCGAGGGCAAGGAGGCGAACGCCCAGGTGTTCCAGGTCCGCGACGGCGTCCTCGCGGACCGCCAGAGCTTCTACCTCGACAACGAGGCCGAGGACGACCTCGCCGCCGTGGTGGAGGCGTTCATCCTTCAGTACTACGGAAGCGCGATGATGATCCCGCCGCTCCTCGTGGTGCAGCCCGGGGTGGGCGACACGGCGACGTTGAGCGACGCCCTGGCCCAGCGCCGCGGCGCCGCGATCGAGATCAGAGCGGTGCAGCGCGGCGACAAACGCCGGATCCTCGAGCTCGCCGAACGCAACGCGCGGCTCGCACTCGACCAGGAGAAGCTGCGCTCGGAGCGCAGGCGCCAGCAGCGCGTGGAGGCCCTGGACGGCCTCCAGCAGGCGCTCGGTCTCGACGCCGTCCCTCTGCGCATCGAGTGCTTCGACATCTCGAACCTGATGGGGACGAATGTAGTCGCGTCGATGGTTGTGTTCGAGGGGGCGGCGCCGAAGAAGTCCGACTACCGCCGCTTCCGGATCATCGGGGGCGAGGATGGGATTCCTGACGACTTCGCGGCCATGGAGGAGGTGCTCTCGCGCCGCCTCGCCCGCTGGGAGCACCAGCGCGACATCTCGCCCCACGACAAGGAGTACGACTCGAGCTTTGCCGCTCTACCCAATCTGATCGTGATCGACGGCGGACGCGGACAGCTCACGGCCGGTCTGCGCGCGCTCGGCCCCTTCCGCGAGCGGGGCGTCACCGTGGTGGCCCTCGCCAAGCGCATCGAGGAGCTCTTCATCCCCGGCCGCGCCGCGCCGCTGGCGCTCGCCCACGACACGCCCGAGCTCCAGCTCCTCCAGCGCGTCAGGGACGAGGCGCACCGGTTTGCGATCACCCACCACCGCATCCGTCGCGATCGCGCCATGACGGCATCGATCCTCGACGGCCTGACCGGGGTCGGACCGGCCCGCAAGCGCGCCCTGCTCCAGCATTTCGGCTCTCCCGACGCGATCCTCGCCGCCTCCCGGGAAGAGCTGGCGGCGGTCCCGGGGGTCCCGGGGCGGCTCGCGCGCGATCTCTACCGCGAGCTACACAAGACCGGGGTCTAACCGAATCACCTCAGCGTCAGCATGGCCGCGCTCGCCGGCGGAACGGTGACCGAGTAGAGCCCGAGCACGGGATAAACGGCGCCGGTCTGAGCTGGGCCCGGGAGCACGCCGGTGCTGGTCTGATCCCCAAAGCTCTGTCCTCCGAGCGTCACGTCGGAGGTGGCGTCCGCGCTCGGGGCGGTGAGCTCCTCCACGGTGGCTGCGCTTCCCGGAGCCTGCAGCACCACCGACTGCGGGTACGAGACGTCCTCGTTGATGAGCACGACGCGCTCGACCCCCTGCGGGTCGACCGTCGCCCACACCTTGAGTGAACCGTCAGGGACGCCGCCGACCGGAAGCAGCCGCGAGCCGGGAGGCGCGGCCTGGGCGAACATCAGCATCCCGTAGTACTCGGGGTGGACGTCAGCTTGCCAGCCGCCGGCGGTCCGTGTGAAGGAGAAGGGCGCATAGACGGCGGCGGGCAGGGTGTGGACGTTGACGCCGTCGACGCCGACGTTGGCGTACTCGAACAGCGTGTCGAGCATCCACAGTGCCGAGGCGAACGTGTCGCTGACGGCGTGGATGCCGGCGCAGGCAACCGAGTTCATCTCGTCGATCCTGAACGGCACGCCCTGGGCATGGGCCATGGCCACGTATGGTGCGACGCCGGCGGCCATGTTGCTCTGGGCGTAGTCGCTGAGCAGGTTCGCGATCGTGGGGTACGCCGGCGAGGTCGACGGGACGTGGCACCCGCGCAGGGGATAGCGGTGGAGGGTAACTATGGCCAGCCGCGGGGTGGTGGCCATGAACGGGCCCAGGCCGGCCGCCGTCCACGTGAGATTGGCGAAGCCGGGGCCGGCGATGGGGGCCGCCGGCAGGCCGCTGCGCACGCTCGTCTCGTCCCTGAGAAAGCTGCTGACGCTGTACGAGCGCCGGCGGCCGTATACGGCCTTGCGGCTCGCGGTCAGATACCAGGGGAGGGTGCCGTAGAGGTCCGACTCGTTGCCGATCTCGAAGGCGGCGAGCGACCCACCGAGGCCGGCGAGCAGCGCTCTGGCCTCGACCGCCGCCAGGGCCGGCTGGCCCAGCATCAGGTTGACGCCCACGATGAGCTTGGCGCTCAGGGTCTGGGACAGGGCCGCGACGGTGCGGATCCAGCCCCGCGTCAGGGGATAGTCGATACCCCTGGGCGGGAGCACGCCGGGAACCGGCCACCAGCTCTGATCAGTGCTGTCGCCGCCGATCCTCAGCACGGGAGCCTGACCGGGAGTGAGATTGCGGATGAGCTGGACGAGGACCGGATTGACCTGATTCGGGTCGCTGCCCACGTACTGGTGGACGGCGTAGAACTCCATCGAGAACCCGAGGAAGCCGGGCGGGATCGGCGCCGAGGTGGGGGCGCCTCCGAGAACCGGCGCGACGGACGCCGGCCGAGGGCGCGCCCCGGCTTTCGCCGTCCCCATGAGCAAGATCAGAAACGCGCAGGCGAAAGCGATCAGACGTCCCTGCCGCGGCATGTCCGCCATCCTCGCACAGGATCGGGCTGTGAGCTCGGCGCGACGGGTGTCCGGCATTCTCGTCAAGCTTCCGGGTATGGAAGCCTCCAGGCGCGCGCCCCAGGACGGCTCGCCGGACGCGGAGGGCGACGGCGAGCACACCGATCGGGTTGCCCTCACCGACCTCGTCATCATCACCGGGTTCTCAGGGGCGGGGAAGTCCACGGCGATGGCGGTGTTCGAGGACGAGGGCTACTTCTGCGTCGACAATCTGCCGTCGGAGATGATCCGCTCGCTCGCCGAGCTCTTCCAGCACGGCGGGTCCAAGATCGAGCGCGCCGCCGTGGTGTCGGACGTGCGCGCCCGCAGCTACTTCGAAGGGCTGCTCGAGATCCTCGACGGGCTCAGGTCCGCGGGCGTCAACCATCGCGTCCTCTTCCTCGAGGCCGACGAGCAGACGCTCCTCACCCGCTACAAGGAGACCCGGCGCCGCCACCCGCTGGCGGCGACCGGAAGCGTGGCGGACGGCATCGCGCGCGAGCTCGTGCTCCTGGCCCCGCTGCGCGAGCGCGCCGACGTCGTCATCGACACCCGGGGGCTGACGGCCGCGATGCTCCGGCGCAAGCTTGCCGATGAGGTCCTGCCGGCGCGGACGACGGGCCGGCTCGCGATCACGGTCCAGAGCTTCGGCTTCAAGAACGGGCCGGCCCGCGATCCCGACCTCCTCTTCGACGTGCGCTTCCTCCCCAATCCCCACTACGAGCCCGATCTGCGGCCGCTGACCGGCACCGACGAGCGCATCGTCGACTACATCGATCGCGACGGCGCGCTCTCGGCCTTCTACGACCTCCTGCATCCGTTGCTCGACTACCTCTTGCCGCAATACCTCGCCGAGGGTAAGTCCCATCTCGTGATCGCGATTGGCTGCACCGGCGGTCGCCACCGCTCGGTGGCCGTCGCCGAGCATCTGGCCTCCCGCTACGGTGGCTCGAGCGACTACCGCGTCGAGGTCGCGCACCGTGACGTCCATCGCGGCGACCGGCCATGATCGACCACGTCGGCTTCGAGGTGTCGGATCTGGCGCGGTCCGCCCGCTTCTACGACGCGCTCCTCTTCGCCCTCGGGGTGCGGCGCATGTTCGAGAGTGAGCATGCCATCGCCTACGGCGTCAACAGCCCGCTGCTGTGGATCGTCGTCCGCGGACGCGAACCCGGGCCTGGTTACGGACACGTCGCGCTCCAGGCGACCGGGCGGGCGGCGGTCAACGCGGCCTATCGCGCCGGGCTCGCCAATGGGGGCACCGACGACGGGGAGCCGGGGCCGCGCCCGCAATACGGGCGTGGCTGTTACGCCGCCTACCTGCGCGACCCGGACTCGCTGCGCGTCGAGGTCGTGAGCCGGCGATGAGGCAGGGTCACAACACTAGGCCAGGGCTCGCGCCGCTTGGCGCGCGCTGAACGCTAGGCCAGGGTTCGCGCCGCTTGGCGCTCCGGCGAGATCTTGACCACGTCCCACACCAGGCCCACGCGCTCGAGGGCGAGGATCACGTAGGCCGAGGGGTCGAATTGCCACCGGCGCAGGCCGTGAATGGCCGAGGTGGGGAAGGCGTGGTGGTTGTTGTGCCACGCCTCGCCGAAGGTGAAGGGGGAGAGCCAGGCCAGGTTGCGGGACTCGTCGTTGGTGGCGAAGGGACGGCGCCCGAAGCAGTGGCAGAGCGAGTTGATCGAGTAGGTCACATGGTGGACGACGAGCATGCGCACGAGGCCGCCCCAGAGCAGGCCCGTGAGGCCATCTTTGAGCGTGTGCCCGATCGCCACTCCGAGGGCGAAGGGGATCGCCAGCCCGATCGCGGCCCAGATGAGGAAGGTGCGGTTGATCCATGAGATGACCGGATCGGCCATCAGGTCAGGCGCGTAGCGCTCTCGCGATCCGCGGTGGGTGTGGATGAAGAGCCAGCCCACGTGGGCGTGGAAGAGGCCGGCGAGGGCTCCGCGCACGCCCGGAGCGTGCCCGACGTGCGGGCTGTGCGGGTCGCCGTCACGGTCCGAGAAGGCGTGGTGCTTGCGGTGATCGGCGACCCATGGGATCACGGGACCCTCGATCGCGGCCGAGCCGAGGGCGGCGAAGAAGCCGCGGAGGAAGGGCGAGGTCTTGAAGCTGCGATGCGTGAGCATCCGGTGAAAGCCGACCGTGACTCCCAACCCGGTGCAGAGGTAGACGATCACGAACACGATCACGTCGCTCCAGCCCAGCGCGCGCTCCCAGGTCTGCCAGATCGCGACGCCGAGACCGACGAAGGGCAGGAGGGTGATGAGGCCCGTGATCAGCCGGTGGATCGACTCGTTCTCGACGGGCTCGATGTCCTCGAGCGTAATTTCGTGGGCTTCCATGGGCGGAATGCATCCTAGTCCCTTTTCCGGCCGACGCATTCGGGGTTATTGTGGTCTGACAACCTAAGCGTGGTCTGAGGATCCTGTGTGAGCCCGACGAGTACGCCACGCTCTTAGTAGCCTTCCGGCGCTTCGAGGCTTCGATCGGCGGAGGGAAGGAAGTCAAGCATGCCGGTACGTGTCGGAATCAATGGGTTTGGCAGGATCGGTCGGAACGTATTCCGGGCCGCGTACGAGCGGGGCGCGGACCTGCAGTGGCTGGCGTTGAACGATCTCGTCGACCCACCGACGATCGCTCATCTGCTCAAGTACGACTCCATTCTCGGCCGCTTCCCGGGTGAGGTGGTGGTGACAGACACCGGTTTGCGCGTCGACGGGACCGACATCCGCGTGACGGCCGAGCGCGACCCGGCGGCGCTCCCGTGGGGAGACCTCGGTGTCGATGTCGTGATCGAGTCGACGGGCCTGTTCACCGACCGCGAGAACGCGTCCAAGCACCTCGATGCCGGTGCCAAGAAGGTGGTCATCTCGGCGCCGGCCACCAACCCCGATGTCACCGTCGCGCTAGGCGTCAACTTCGACGAGGAGTACGACCGCGACAAGCATCATGTGATCTCGAACGCCTCGTGCACCACGAACTGCCTGGCTCCCGTGGCCAAGGTTCTCAACGACACCATCGGGATCAAGCACGGACTGATGACGACGATTCACGCGTACACCGCCGACCAGCGCCTCCAGGACATGCCCCACAAGGACCTGCGCCGCGCGCGAGCGGCCGCGATCAACCTGATTCCCGCCTCGACCGGGGCGGCGAAGGCGATCGGGCTCGTCATCCCCGCCCTCAATGGCAAGCTCAACGGCATGGCCGTGCGGGCGCCGGTGCCAACCGGGTCACTCGTCGACCTGACCGTCGAGGTGAGCCGCGAGACGACGGCCGACGAGGTCAACGCGGCCTTCAAGGCAGCGGCCGAGAGCGGCCCCCTCAAGGGCATTCTCGAGTACAACGAGGATCCGATCGTGTCGTCGGACATCGTCAAGAACCCGGCCTCTTCCATCGTCGACGCCCCACTCACGGCCGTCATGGAAGGGACCATGGTCAAGGTCGTGGCGTGGTATGACAACGAGTGGGGCTACTCGAACCGCGTCGTCGACCTGGTGCAAAGGCTGCTTTGAAGACGCTGGAGGATCTCGGCGACGTCGATGGCAAGCGGGTCCTGGTCCGGGTCGACTTCAACGTCCCGCTCGACAACGGCGCCGTCGCCGACGACACCCGCATCCGGGCGGCGCTACCGACGATCGAGGAGCTGCGGCGCCGCGGTGCCCGCCTCGTGCTCGTCTCGCACCTTGGCCGCCCCAAGGATCGCGAGCCCGAGTTCTCGATGCGCCCGGTCGCGGACCGGCTCGCCGAGCTGACCGACGCCGAGGTGACGCTGGCGCCGGGCGTGGTCGGCGACGAGGTGCGGGCCCTCGCCGACGCGCCGACCGCCGGCAACATCCTCCTGCTCGAGAACGTTCGCTTCGAGCCGGGGGAGACCAAGAACTCGGACGACCTCGCCGACGCGCTCGCCGAGCTCGCCGACGCGTACGTCAACGACGCGTTCGGCACCGCTCACCGCGCGCACGCGTCGACCGAGGGGGTGGCGAGGCGGATCCCCGACCACGCCGCCGGGCGCCTCCTCGAGCGCGAGGTGACGACCCTGCGCGGGCTCCTGGACGACCCCGAGCGTCCCCTTGTCACCGTGCTCGGGGGGGCCAAGGTGAGCGACAAGATCGCCGTCATCGAACGCTTCCTCGAGGTCGCGGACACGATCCTCATCGGCGGCGCGATGTGCTTCCCCTTCCTGTCCGCGCAGGGCCACACCGTCGGATCCTCGCTGTGCCAGGCCGAGGACGTCGAGCTCGCTCAGCAGGTCCTGGCCTCGGGCAACGAGCATCGCGCCTCGCTCGAGCTGCCGATCGATCTCGTGCTCGCCGACCGTTTTGCGGCCGACGCCGAGATGCAGACGCTTGACGGCGTCGACGTCCCCGACGGCTGGATGGGCGTCGATATCGGGCCGCGCACCGCGGCCGCCTACGCCGACGCCATCGCGGCCGCCGGGACCGTGTTCTGGAACGGGCCCATGGGCGCGTTCGAGATCGAGCCTTTCGCCGCCGGCACCCGCGCCGTGGCCGAGGCTGTCGCAGCCGCGCCCGGCAAGACCGTCGTCGGTGGCGGCGATTCCGCCGCGGCCATGCAGGCCTTCGGCCTGGCCGACCGCGTCACCCATCTCTCGACCGGAGGCGGGGCGGCGCTCGAGCTCATCGAAGGTCGCGCGCTGCCTGGCGTGGAGGCGCTCTCTTGAACGCCGCCGCCCGGGTTCCGCTCATCGCCGGGAACTGGAAGATGCACAAGACGATCGGCGAGGCCGAAGCCTACGTCCAGGGCCTGCTCCCGCGCGTGTCCAGCGCCGATGGCGTGGACGTCGCCATCTGCCCGGCCTACACGGCGCTCGAGGCGATGGTCGACTCGACGCGTGGATCACGCGTGGCCGTCTATGCGCAGAACATGCACCAGGCGCTCGAGGGCCCATACACCGGCGAGGTGTCGGCGTCCATGCTCCTCGAGCTCGACATAGCCGGCGTCATCCTCGGCCACTCCGAGCGTCGCGAGCTCTTCGGCGAGACCGACCGCGCCCTCCAGCTCAAGGTCCCGGTCGCGCTGGACTCCGGGCTGCTCCCCGTCCTGTGCGTGGGCGAGACCGAAGAGGAACGCGACCGCGGGGATACCGAACGCAAGCTTCGCCACCAGGTCAAGGAAGACCTCGCCAAGGTCGAGACGGAGCGCCTCGGCGAGGTGGTCATCGCCTACGAGCCGATCTGGGCCATCGGCACGGGGCGGGTCGCGACCCCAGAGCAGGCCCAGGAGGCGATCGCCTTCATCCGCGCGCTGGTCGGCGACCGCTCGCGCGAAGCGGCCGACCGCGTCCGCGTGCTTTACGGTGGGAGCGTGAAACCGGACAACGCGGCCGAGCTCCTCGCCCTCCCCGACGTCGACGGCGCCCTGGTCGGCGGCGCCAGCCTCGACGCCGAGTCGTTCGCGAGCATCGTCGCCGCCGTCCCCTGATATGGCCGCGTCGCGGGGGCGGCGATGACGCTGACGCCGGGGCCAAGCTCACTGCCGGTCCGCTCGGCCGCGCTAATCGTGCTCGACGGCTGGGGCCTCGCCCCCGCGGGCCCAGGGAACGCGGTGTCGCTGGCGAGGACGCCTGTGTTCGACGAGCTGTGGTCGTCCTACCCGCACACCGAGCTCACCGCCTCGGGGGTCGCCGTCGGACTCCCCGCCGGGCAGATGGGCAATTCCGAGGTCGGGCACCTCAACCTCGGCGCCGGGGCTGTCGTGCGGCAGGACCTGACCCGGATCGACGAGGCGGTGGCGCGCGGCGCGCTCGCCTCGAACGCCGTGCTTCGTGACGCCTTCGCGCGCGCCGAGCGCGTTCATCTCCTGGGCCTCGTCTCCGACGGTGGGGTCCACTCCGGGTGGAAGCACCTCGACGCGCTGATTCGCCTCGCGGCCGAGCTCGGCGTCCCCGATCTCGTCCTCCACGCCTTCACCGACGGGCGCGACACGCTCCCGACGGCCGGCGCTGGTTACCTGGAGACGGTGCAGGGGTGGATGGCGACCGCCGGGGTCGGGCGCGTCGGGAGCGTCATTGGGCGCTACTTCGCGATGGACCGCGACAAGCGCTGGGAGCGCACCCAGCGCGCCTACGACCTGATCGTGCACGGGCGCGGCGCGTATCAGGCGGATAGCGCGGTCGCCGCGGTCACGGCCGCCTACTCGCGGGGTGAGACCGATGAGTTCATCGCGCCGACGACGGTCGGTGGCGAGGCTTTGATCCGTCCTGGCGACTCCGTCTTCGCCTTCAACTTCCGCCCCGACCGGATGCGCGAGATCACCTTGTCGCTGGCCGATCCGGCGTTTGCGGAGATAGATCGGGGCGGCGCTAGGCCCGTGGCGCGGTACACGACGATGACCGAGTACGAGGAAGGCTGGCCCTACCCCGTCGCGTTCCCCCCGGCGCGGCCGAAGACCACGCTAGCCGCCGTCCTCGCCGCGCGCGGCGAGCGCCAGCTCCACGTCGCCGAGACCGAGAAGTACGCCCACGTCACCTACTTCTTCAACGGCGGCGACGAGGCTCCCTGCGCGGGCGAGCGCCGCGAGCTCGTCCCCTCCCCCCGCGACGTCCCCACCTACGACCACAAGCCCGAAATGAGCGCCCGCGCCGCAGCCTCGGCCTTCGTCAGCGCGTGGCGCGCGGACGGCCCCCGATTCGGGATCATCAACTTTGCCAACCCCGACATGGTCGGCCACACCGGCGTCATCCCCGCCGCCGTCAGCGCCATCGAGACCGTCGACGAGTGCCTGGGCGCCGTCGCAGCAGCCGTCCACGAAGCGGGCGGCGCCTGCATCATCACCGCCGACCACGGCAACGCCGACAACATGCTCGAGCCCGACGGCTCGCCGAACACGGCGCACTCGCTGAACCCGGTGCCGTTCATCGTCACGGTCGAGGGCGCGGCGCTGGACCCGGCCGGCGGGATCCTCGCGGACGTCGCGCCGACCGCGCTGGAGCTGCTCGGCATCGACCA
>JAXDGF010000347.1:0-6549 GCA_034665165.1 Solirubrobacteraceae bacterium
CGCTGCTCGAGCTGCTGCGCCTTCTCCGCCTGGGTCGCGGCGATGCGCGCTACCGAGGCGAGCGCGGCCGCCTTGCCGAGCGTCCACAGCAGGTAGCGCTCGGCATCGTCGAGAGGCGGGTCCTCGAGGCGGCGGTCGGCGAGGATGACCCCGACGGCGCGTCCGGCGGCGGCCATCGGCGCGCACACCAGCCGCGCCGGCTCCGAGATCATTCCCACGAACTCGTCGGAGACCTGACCCGTGAGGTCGCCCACGACCTCGATGACCCGGTCCGCCTGAAGGGCCCGCGCCGCGATCGGCGCCGACTCGACGGTGACGTGGGCGCCGGCGAACTGGCGCAGATCGATCCCGTGTGAGCCGGCGGCCCTCACCATCCGGCGCGCCCCGTCGTAGCGGAAGATGACCGCTCGCCGCATCGCGGCGAGCCGGCACACCGCCTCGCACAGCCGGCCGTAGAAGGCGTCGGGGGTCGAGACCTCCTCGGCCTGCGAGAGGACCTCGACGAAGAGCTCGAGAGCGTCGATATTAGAGGCGGGCTGGACGCCGGTCTCGCTCATGGCGAGGCCGGAGCGCTGAAGGCGGCCCGCGGGTCAGCTACGCCGGGTGGGCGGCCATGAGGCCGATGCGAAGCTCTTGCTGCGGCGCCAGGTACACGCGCCAGCGCTCGTTGCACGATCGGCACAGGCATTGCACCGACGGATCGTAGCCGTCGGCGTCGAGATGCCACGCGACGTCATCGCCGTGGAGGCAGAGCGGGCAGGCCAGCGAGGCCGTGACGAGGATGTCGGGGTCGTCGGCGCGAAAGCGAGCCGTGTCCGCGGGCGCGTGCATCACTACGCCGCCCGAGCCTCGGCTCGGCCGATCGGGCGCTTGCCCCAGCGGCTCGCGGTGGCGAAGTCGAGCAGGCGCACGAGGTAGTCGCGCAGCGGCGAGACGAGGATGCCGGGGGGATCGAGCCGTGCCCGCGCGCCGGCGTCATCGAACGTCGTCCCGATCGCGAAGTAGGGGAAGTAGGCCACGCTTGACTCCAGCGCCGCGCGCTGCGTCGTGCTCACGTCGCGGGTCGCGACGAGGAAGTCCTCGGGCGAGAGCACCGCCGGCGTCGGGAGATCGAAGTAGCGGCTCGCGAGCTCGGCGACCTCGCCGATCGTGCTCGCCTGATCGCCGGCCGTGAGGTGATAGGTCTCGCCGATCCCGCCGGGCATCTCGCACAGGGCGTGGATGGCGTCGGCGACGTAGTCGATCGAGACGACGTCGAGCGGCGCCAAGGGGTTGGCGGGCACGGCCGAGTAAAGCCCGCGCGCGAACGCGCGCAGGGGCCAGTACATGACGTTGAAGGCCGCCGTCCAGCCCGTGCGGCGATCGCCGACGACGATCGAGGGGCGCATGATCGTGAAGGGGACGCCGGTCCGGGCATGCACGAGCTGCTCTGACTCGCACTTGGACTGCTCGTAGGAGTTGCGGAACTCCTGGCCCACGTTGAGGTCGTTCTCGGCGAAGCGGCCGGCGTGCGTACCGGCGACGTAGGCGGTCGAGACGTGGGCATAGCGGTCGAGTCCACCGTGCTCGCATGCGAGCTCGGCGAAGTCGAGCATGCGCTTGGTGCCCTCGACGTTGATCGCACGCGCCTCCTCGAGCGGGAGGGTGAACGAGACCGAGGCGGCGGAGTGGACGATCGTGCTCACCTGCCGGGCCAGCTCCTCGCGCCGCGACGGGCACAGCCCGAGGGCGGGCGCCGTGAGCTCGGCGGCGACGGCATCCACGCGGCCGGCGTAGCGGCGGGCGCGGACAAGGCCGAAGAGATTACGCAGGGTGCCGTCGACGCGGTCGCGGGCGGCGGCGTCGTTTTCCGCGCGCACGAGCATGACCACGCGCCGATCGCCGCGCTCGAGGTAGCGCGCCAGCACCTCCATCCCGACGAAGCCGGTGCCTCCGGTGAGGAGGACGTCGCCGCGAGCAGCGCTCATCGGGCGCCCCCGAGCGTGCGCAGCGACCAGGCGAGCCGCGAGCGCGTCTCCATCGGGGTGATGAGCTCATCCACAAACCCCGCTCGCACCGCCACCTCAGACCGCAGATGCGTGTGCGCGTAGTCGGCCGCGAGGCGCTCGCGCGCGGCGTCGGGATCGGGCGCGGCCGCGAGCTCGCGGCGGTTGACGATCCCCACGGCGGGCTTGGCCCCCATGACACCGATCTCCGCCTGGGGCCAGGCGTACACGCAATCGGCGCCTAGATCTTTGGAGTTCATGGTGATGAACGCTCCGCCGAAGGCCTTGCGCAGGATCACCGTCACCCGCGGCACGGTCGCCTCGGCGAAAGCGTGTACGAGGGAGGCGCCGAAGCGGATCACGCCCGCGGACTCCTGCTTGCGTCCGGGCATGAAGCCGGGCGTGTCGACGAGGACCACGAGGGGGATCCCGAAGGCGTTGCACTTGGAGACGAAGCGCGCACCCTTCTGGGAGGTGGCCGTGTCGAGCACGCCGCCCAGGTAGCGCGGCTGGTTGGCGATGATGCCCACCGAGCGGCCGTCGAGGCGGGCAAAGCCGGTGACGAGGTTGCGGGCCCAGCCCGAGGAGACCTCGAGAAATTCTCCGCCGTCGGTCAGGCACGCGATCACGTCGCGGATGTCGTAGACGCGGCGCGCCTGCACGGGCACGCAGGCCCCGGGGTCGCCGCCGCGCGCTGGGCGCACGTTCGTCTCGGGCGGGGAGGCGTCGCGATGGCTCGGCAGGTAGCCGAGAAGGTCACGGGCCAGGAGCGCCGCCTCGAGCGAGGTGGGCTCGACGAAGTGGCACACGCCGTTCTTCTGATGCACCCTGGTGCCGCCAAGCTCATTCGCCGTGACCTCTTCGCCCAGCGCCTCGCGAACCACGCCGGGACCGGTGAGGAACATGCTCGACTCGTCGGTCATGACGACCCAGTCGGTGAGCGCGGGAGAGTAGGCGCCGCCGCCCGCCGAGAGTCCGCTGATCACCGAGATCTGCGGCACCTTTCCCGACAGGGCGACGGTCCGGGCGAACACTCGCCCGTAGCCCCCAAGCGCGGCCACGCCTTCCTGCATGCGGGCGCCGCCCGAGGAGACAAATCCGACCACCGGAGCATGTGCGCGGGTGGCAAGCTCGAGCACGCGAACGATGGTGTTGGCGTGCGCTTCGCCCAGTGACCCGCCGACATAGCTCGAGTCCTGGGCATAGCAGAACACCGGGCGGCCGTCGACGAGGCCGGCTCCGCCCACCACTCCGTCTCCGGGAGCTGCCTTCTCGCCCATGCGCTCAGAGTGAACCTCGGAGCGGATCACCTGGAGTGACCCGGGATCGCACAGGACGTCGAGGCGCTCGATGGGAGAGAGCACGGTGTCGGTACGCGGTACGAGCGCAATACTCATTGCTTCCTCCCTCGGTCGTTTTCGTGCTTCGCCATGGACTAGCACGGTGGCCCAGGCGGGCCCGGCGACCAAGGATCCACGCGGGTGAACCCGACAATCGGGGGGGTGTTGTGAAACGGGGGTCCGCTGCCGACCAAACGGGTTTCGCGCGGCCCTGATCTCGGGTAGGCCCGGCGTCGGTCGAGTTGCCTACGCGTGGGTTAATCAATCAATGTCGGTGACCGGGGTTCCGGACGGGCTGCCCGGCACCGAGGACGGCCAGGTCGTCGATCTCCTCATCCGCGCCTACTGGATGGAGATCGAGACGGTGATGAACTACCTCGCCGCCTCGATCAGCCAGGACGGCGCCCGCGCCGTCGCGGTCAGAGCTGCGCTCACCCGGGGCGTCGAGGAAGAGGTCGAGCACACGCGCGCGCTCGGGCGCCGGATTCAGGAGCTCCACGGAGTCGTGCCCGTCGAGCGCGGTTTCAGCGGCGACGGGGAGCATCCGCCGGGCTCGGAACGCCCGACCGACCCGCGGGCGGTCATCGAATCGGTGGTGGCCACCGAGACGAGCGCGATCCGGCACTACTCGCGGATCATGCGCGCGACGGAGGGGCTCGACCCGGACACCAACGCGCTCGCCCTCGACATCCTCCGCGACGAGCAACGGCACCTGCGCCTGTTCGAGGGCTACCTGCGCGAGTACCGCCCCGAGACGCGTTAGGGTCGGTCCGTGGACCCTCAGACGTCGACGCGGCTCAGGGCTTCGAGAAAGCCTTCGGTGTAGGTGGGGAACTGCGCCACGGTGTCGCGGAGGACGTCGATCGACGTCGCCGTCTTGATAGCGAGGGCCGCGTAGTGGATCCATTCTCCTGCGAGCGGGGCCACGGCCCAGGCCCCGACGAGGACCCTGCGCTCTCGGTCCACCAGCACCGCCAGCTCGCCCCGAGGGTCGCTCTCGTATGTGTACGGGCGGGCGATCGCGTCCGCCAGCTCGACGCGCGCGAGCGCGACATCGAGTTCGCGCGCGCGAGCCTGCACCTCGGTGAGCCCGACGGCGGCGATCTCGGGATCGCTGAAGACGACCCGGGGGATGGCCGCGTAGTCGGCGACGACGGACTCGCCCGCGATGTCGGCGCACGCGATCCGCGCTTGGTACTTGGCCACGTGCGTAAAGGGCATGACGCCGGTCACATCGCCGATCGCCCACACCCCGTCGCCAGCGCGGCAGCGCTCGTCGATCTTGATCCCGTCGCCGTACGGGTGGATGCCGACGGTCTCGAGGCCGAGGTCGGCGACGGCCGGGGAGCGCCCGGAGGCGATCACGAGCTCCCGGGTCCGGATCCGCCTGCCCCCGCTCCCGAGATCGATGTCGCGCACGCCGCCCTCGGCCCTCCCCACCGCCTCGATCTCCGTCCCGAGGTGGAGCTCGATGCCGTCCTCGATCAGGGCCGCCGCGACGAGCTCGCCGACCCGAGGGTCTTCCCGCGCGATCAACCCCTCGGCCGCCTCGACGAGATGGACCTCGGCGCCAAAGCGGCGCAGGATCTGGGCGAGCTCGATCCCGACCGGGCCGCCCCCGACGACGGTCACGCTCTCGGGAACCTCGTCAAGCGTCGTCACCTCACGATTGGTCCAGTAGCCGGCCTCGGCGAGCCCCGGTATCTCGGGGACGCGGGGGACGCTTCCGGTCGCGATGATCACGCGCTCGGTCGCGAGCAGTGTGGTCTCCGCGATCTCGACCTGGCCCGGGCCGCGCAGCCTGGCCTGGCCCTTATAGACGCGGATCCCGTCGCGCTCGTAGTCCTCGACCTGGGCTGAGTCGTCGAGCTGGCGGATCATCCAATCGCGGTAGGCGACGGCTTCTGCCCACTGGCGCTCGGGCGTCCCGACGCCCTGGGCCCGCGTCGCCTCCGCGCGCGCCTCGACCGGGCGCAAGAGCGTCTTCGAGGGTATGCACGCCCAGTACGCGCACTCCCCGCCCACAAGCTCGCGCTCGACGAGCGCCGTTCGCAGCCCCTGCCCGTGAAGGGCCGAAGCGGCCGCCTCACCCGCCGGTCCCGCCCCGAGCACGACGGCGTCGAATTGCCTGTCATCGGGCATGCGACACCGGATACCCGTTGGGGCGGGCGGCCGAACCGAGTTCGCGGCTACTTGTCCTCGCCGAGGCCTCCGAAGGTCACGTCGACGTTCTCGCCCTCGATCCGCTCCTCGACCTTGGCCAGCGCCGTGAGCGTCTCCTCGTCGCCGATCGTCGGTGGATCGTTGAACAGGCTGCGCGGCCACAGGCGCCGCGCGCGCACGACGTTGATCTCGGCCGCAAACAGCGTCGCCTGGGCGCCAAGGTAGAGCCACGAGAGCAGCCCGATGACGGTGCCGAACACGCCGTAGGTGGCGTTGGCGTGACTGAGCACGTGACGCACGTAGAGGCCGCCCCCGACCTGGAAGATCTCCCACAGGACGCTGGCCACGAGGACGCCCTGTATCAGGGAGCGCGTCTCGATCTCGGCCGAGGTGAGCAGGCGGAAGGCGGCGAGGAAGAGGAAGACGTTGAGCACGAGCGAGAGCGCGATACCGGCGACCTTGGCCACGGTCCCGCCGAGGCCGCCGGTAACCAGGCCCGAGGCGAGCGTCGAGATGATGAAGAGAACGCCGAGGAAGATGAGCACGCCGAGCCCGCGCAGCCGGGTCTGGATGAAGTTGGGGCGCTCCTTGATGGGCACGGCCCAGACTTTGTTGAAGGCGTTCTGGCTCGCGTTGGTGACGCCGAGTCCGGCCCACAGCGAGGCGACGGAGCCAATGATGAGCGAGCTCGCGTTCCCGTGGAGCGCATGAACGTTCTTCGAAATCGTCGTGCCGATGATCGGGAACTGGCCGAGGACGCCGCTCTGGATCGAGCTCTGAAGGCTCGGGTCGCCGCTGAGCACGTAGCCGAGGATGGTCACGAACACAAGCAGGAGCGGGAAGAGGGAGAAGAACCCGTAGTAGGCGACGAGGGCGGCGAGCGAGCCGGCCTGGTCGTCGGAGAACTTGCGGATCACCGCGGTCGGAATCGCCAGCCAGCGGTGGGCCTGCTGGAAGCGATCGAAAGCCTCGAGGCGAGCGCGGATGTTCATGGCCGTGCCTGCCTTCTACCCACGCTCGCGGGGCACGACGCGCCCGGTGGCTGGGTTCTACCCACGCTC
>JAXDGF010000348.1:0-9510 GCA_034665165.1 Solirubrobacteraceae bacterium
CGCGCGAGCGTCCGAGCGAAGTAGCGCGGAGCGGATACGGAGGGCCGGTGGCGGCGACCGCGTACTCACTAGGCGTTGAGCCGGGCAGATTGCCGGCGTCCTTGATGAGAATTGCCCGTTGACCGTCGACGGTGGCCATACCGACGACGCGCAGCGTGTCGTGATCTTCGGCGAGGCAGCGGCTGAGGGTCGCCGGCGCGAGATGACCCAAGGACGAGATCGTCTTGCGCATGAGTGAGGGCGGAACCTGGAACCAACGCCCAGCCGCCAGCGGGGCACGCGCGCCAAGACGCGGCCTCCAGTAGGCATCGTTCCCATTGAAGTAGAACGCGCGAGCCAACTCGATGACCTGAGCAAACGTGGCGCCGTTCCCGTAACCCAGTTCGAGCGAGGTTGGTCCCGTGGTGCGAAGCGTGAGCCGCAGCGGACGGCCATTCTGGGTTATCACCGCTCGCAAGGAATAGCTTCTCGCCGCACGCACCGCGCCAGCGGCGTCGGAGAGGATCTGCGCGGCGGGCTTCGAGGCCTCACCGTTGCCGGCCTGATGCGGTGGCGCGGTACTCGACCCGCCCGGACCGCTCGACCCGCAGCCGGCGATCACGAGTGCACACGCGCACGCGAGGGTCGCGATCGATCGTTGTCCCCTCATCCCGTCTCACGCACCTTTCGCCGTCGCCGAAAGCCGCCGGCCCCACTCCCGTCCGCGGCGCTGCTCGGATCCTAAGCGCCTTTTATCGCCACCGAACGTGACAATTCTCCGGCGGACGCCGGGCGGTCAGGCGTGCTCGGCCTGGAGCCAGGTGAGGGTCGCCTCGAGGCCGGTCGCGTAGTCGACGCGCGGCTCCCAGCCGAGCAGTTCTCGTGCCTTGCGACTGCTGAAGTCCTGGTTCTTGGCCAGGACGTGCACGGCCTGGCGCGACAGCAGCGGCGCGATCTTGAGCCGCGTCGCTCGGCGCAGGAACCGGTAGCTGTGCTCGAGCGAGAAACCGAGGCCATGCGCCGCCCAGTAGGGCAGGCTCCACCTAACCTGCGAGCAGCCGAGGCCGTCGGCCAGGTCGTCGGTGAACTCCTTCCAGGTGATGTCGAGGCCATCGCTGACGTTGAAGGCGTGACCCGGCGCCGCCTCGTGGCCGAGCGCGAGCGTCGCGGCATCCATCAGATTCTCGACGTAGCAGAGCCCGGCCACGGCGCGACCGCCGTCGACGAGCAGCATGTTGCCACGACGCATGGCGCGGGCGATCTCGCCGATGACCTCGGTCGAGCGCGGACCGTAGACGGTGGCCGGCCGCAGGATCACGGCCTCGAGCGCGCTCGTCTGCGCGACGCGGCGCACCTCAGCCTCGGCCGCCCGCTTCGTGTGCGCGTACCAGTTGGCAAACCGCGTGGGGGCGTGGGTCTCATCGATCGCCGCCCGGCCCGGATAGCCGTAGACGTCGGTGGTGCTGAAGTGAATGAAGCGCTCCACCTTGGCGTCGAGGGAAGCCTGGAGAAGGTTGCGCGTCCCGCCCTCGTTGATGCCGGCGATTTCTTCGGTCGTGGCCCAGTCCGAGACCAGCGCGCCGCAGTGGAATACGTACCGGCAGCCTCGGGTCGCGCGCTCCAGCGACTGCGCGCTCGTGAGGTCGCCCACCGTGATTTCGACGTCGAGCCCTTCGAGCAGCGAGGTGTCACTGCTGGCGCGGACCAGGCACCGAACCTGGTGGCCGTCCTGGGCCAGCCGCTGCGCGAGGTGCCCGCCGATGAACCCCGAGGCGCCTGTGATCAGGCAGATGTCGTGGCGAGAGGGATCGACGCGTCTGCCTCGGAACGTGGCGCTTTCGCGCGCGGGGGCGGGGCGGCGGCGGATGAGAGTCGCGGTGGCGATGTCACGGACGACGGCCCAATTCTTGCTCGCTGCGCCGTGGCAATCGGCGAGCACGGCATCGAGAGCGCTCAGGAAGGTGCGCGCCTCGGGCTCGCTGAGGGTCAGCGGAGGAAGCAACTTGATGACGTCGTTCTTACCTGCCGCCATGGTGATAACACCGTGGTCGCGGTGCAGGGGGATGACGATGAGCTGGGGAAACAGCCCCTCGCTCGCGCGGTGGATCAGGTGCCAGTTCAGGCGGGCGACGCGGGAGCTCGGTGCCCGCAGCTCGATCCCGATCATCAGCCCGCTCCCGCGGATCTCGCCGATCATCTCGTAGCGCTCGTGGAGCTCCGCCAGGCCATCGAGGAGCAGCGTGCTCATGCGCGCGGCGTGCGCGAGCAGACCATCGCGCTCGATCACGCGGATGGAGGCCAGACCCGCCGCCATCGAGAGACGATTACGGCCGTACGTCGACTGATGGACGTATGAGCGCTCGAGCGTGCCCACGGCTCGCTTGTGGATCTCGCGGGTTGTGACCATGGCCGCGACCGGCATGTAGCCCCCGCTCAGCGCCTTGCCGACGAGGACGAAATCCGGCTCGAGATCCGAGTGCTCGAGCGCGAACCACTTGCCTGTGCGCCCAAGCCCGGTCTGGATCTCGTCGACGACGAAGAGCGTGCCGTAGCGCCGGCACAACGCCTGCGCCGCTTGCAGGTAACCGGCGGGAGGTAGGGTGACCATGCGTCCCTGGATCGGCTCGACGATGAAGGCGGCGACGTCCTTGGAGCGGAGTTCGCGCTCGAGGCGGGACAGGTCTCCGAACGGGACGCGGTCGCAGCCGGGGAGCAGGGGCCCGAAACCCTCCTTGAAGAAGTCGTCACCGACGATCGAGAGCGGTCCCAGCGTCACGCCGTGGAAGCTGCTGTCGCACGAGAGCAGCCGCGGCCGGCGCGTCGCCGCCCGTGCGAACTTCATCGCCGAGTCGACGGCCTCCGCTCCCGTGCTGGCGAAGAACACGGCGTCGAGCCCGGCCGGCAGGCGTTGTGACAGGGCCTCGGCGAGCATTCCGGCCAGCGATGAATAGTGCAGCTGGACACCATCCACAAGGTCGGCGGCCAAGGTGGCCTGGAGCACCTCGCGCACGTCGGGATGGTTGTGTCCGAGGCTCGCGAAGCCCTCACCGGTATGGAAGTCGAGATAGGCGCGACCGGCGGCGTCATAGAGGTGTGACCCTTGCGCCCACCGGTACTCGCGATCGAAGCCGAGGATCCGCAGCACATCGACGAGCGAGGGGTCGAGATGGCGCGCGGCCAGATCGAACGTCTCGTCCGCACGCGCGACGGCGTCGGCGACGACACCGAGGGAGTCGACAGCATCAAGCGGTTGAGGGTTCACGGTCATAACGATCTGGCGGCGGGTTATGCGGCGGCCTGGCTCGTCCGGTGACAGGAGAAGGAGGCCGGAGGCACTATCGCCGAGGCGGAATCGCGTCCGTGGCGCCCTCGGGACAGGACCGCTCAACGCGCTAAAAGGACGGGCTGAGCGAGACCGGAACTGCCCCACTCGGTTGGGCCGAGCGAGGCGCATCCTATCTCAACCGGGCGAAAGGCCGATTCACCGTGAGAGGCGTACTCTCACCCCTGGTGATCGTCAGCGAATCGTTCGTCATCGCCGATTGGAAGGACCCGGGTACGCACCCGCGCCGACCGATCGCCGGCCTGCACCTGCACCGCTCGGACGACGAGGCATGGTTCGTCTTGGAGGGAACCCTCGGGTTCCGGGTCGGGGATGAGGAGCGCGAGGTCGGTACCGGCGATTCCCTCCTCGTCACCCGAGGCACGCCGCACACGTATTGGAACGCGGCGGCCGCGCCCGCCCGTTACCTGCTCGTGATGACCCCGCGCATCCACCAGCTCATCGAGGCCCTTCACTCAGGCAACCGGTCGGATTACGCCGCGATCTTCGAGGAATACGACTCCGAGCTCCTCGAGTAGGCCTTCTGCTCGAGCCGACGATCAAGGCCGCCGCGCGGGACGATCCGGCGGCGAGCGCACTCCTCGAGGCCCACGCGCGCGACATGCGCGAGCGCTACCCAGAGGGCGGCTGGGCCGGGGTCGGGGCGCACTTCGACGCGTTCTGGGTGGCGTGGCTTGATGACCGGGCTGTCGGGTGCGTGGGGATGCGGGAGCTGGAGCCCGGTCGGGTCGAGGTCAAGCATCTCTACGTCCGCCCCACCGTCCGCCGGCGCGGGGTGGCCGCCGCGCTGATGGATGCCGTCGAGCTCGAGGCGGCGCGGCGCGGGGCCGGCATCGTCCTCGAGACTGGTACTCGGCAGCCCGAGGCGCTGGGGCTCTATGAAGGTCGCGGTTACCGCCGTCGCGGGCCGTACGACGGCTGCGATGTCGATGACGCTTGCTCGGTGTACTTCGCGCGCGTCGAGAGGCCCGAGACGTCCGAGACGTCCGAGACGTTCGAGACGTTCGAGACGTTCGAGACGTGAGGCTCGGGCGACCCCACCCGGAGGGCCCGGGTGGGGTCGTGAGCTCGTGCTAGTGGTGGCGCGCGTGCCTGGAGAGCGGAGTGAGCGCATTTGCCACAACAAATTGCGCTACCTGGGCTCCCAGCGTCTGGCCCGCGTCCTCGTCGTAGCGGAAATGCTGCCCGGCGAAGATGCGGCTGGCCGATGCCTCATCGGCGGCTTGCGAGAAGCTGTCGAAGCTCCGGGTGATGCCCAGCGTCGCGTTGCTCAGCGAGAAGGCGAAATTATCGGTGCCGAAGAATTGATCGAGCACCGTCGCCGCCGCCTGACTGAACGTGGCGTGAGCTCCCGGATAGCTCGGGTCATTCGCCGTGTTGGCGAGCGGGAGCCAGTTGGGGTCGCTGGCGGTGAGGTTGCCATTGCCCTGATCGGTGGCCGTGATCGCCGTGATCGGACGCCAGCGGTGGTAGGCGTACTTGGCGTCGTAGAGCGCAATCGCTCCGTCTGCCAGGGAGGTGTTCAGAAGCGCCAGCATGCGTGCGTTCTGCACGGGCGTGTTCTGGAACGCGGCACCGGCCTGGTCGGCGATCCCGTTCCACACGATCCAGATCGGAGCGGCGCCCCAGAACTTCCCGATCTGAGTCTGGTCGGCCGTGCGCGTGCTGCTCGTGAGCAAGCCCAGGGACTTCACCTCGTTGAAGTCGCTCACGTACTGCGGGCTCGTGAGAGCCGGCGGCGCCGGCGGACGGAACTGGCTCCCGCCGATGAGGACGAACGGCACCACGTTCGCGGTCTGCGTGAAGCCAGCCGCCAGGTGGGCCGGCGGCGTGAGCTGATACTCGCCGGCTCCCGTCAGGGGGGAGAACGGAGTCGGCGTCACGTTGGCGCCGTCATCGGCGCGCGCAGCGAGGATCAGCTTCGCCGCTTCCTCTCCAACTGCGATCCCATGGCGCACTTCGGGCCCTGACCCAACCTGCGCCAGCGACATCTGATATTCGGCGTCGATGGCCGCTCGCTGACTGGGAAGAAGGGCCACGAGGGCCGCATGGGCGGCCGCGGCCGCGGCCGCGTTGACCGAGCTGTTCCGAGGAGCCGGGGTCTCGAACAGGTACGGCTGGTCAGCACGCGTGATCGTGTTTACCGCGTCGTAGACGGCGAGCTGCGTGATCGCCAGCGTTCGCGTGGGATGGATGGTGGCGGGCTGCGCTCCGGGAACCTGGATGAGCTGAAGCAGCTCCTGATTCCACTGGAGGACCTGGTCGGGCTGGACCGCGGAGGTGGTGGCGCGGTGATGGCGATGGCGGTGGTGGCTTCCCTTGGTCTGCCGCGCCAGGCTGGTACCGGCCAGGGCAAGGCTTGCGAGGGCGATCGAAACGAAAGCAGCGCTCCGTCTCATGATTTGAGTCTCCTTTGTCGGAAGGCGAGGTTTGTACTATGCCGTGTAAGACGACAGAGCGTAGTAGATCCTTCCGGGGTGGTGGGAAAAGTTTCGGCGGCGCCGCCGGGCGGGCGGGGCGTGGGTGGTTGGCGCGCGCGGCCGGGCGCCCCCCCCGTGGGGGCGTGCTGCAAAACCCTTGAAATACGATCAAAACGCAGCACGGGGTCGGCCGCCCGCCCCCCGGGGGCCGAAACCGCGCGCCACTCCAGGCGGGGGGTGGTCAGAAAGCTTGGGAACGGCCCGCGCGCCGGGACCGGCGGACCGCCCGGGCGCCGGGACCCGCCGCCCCCGTGAGGAGGGTGGGGCGCGGGGAGGGGCGGGGCGGTTTGTGCGGGGCGTGCTGCGAATGCATCGGCATGAGGCCGTCGCGAAACTCTTGAGAAATCCGAAATGTCCGCGAGCTCGTGGTCAATCGGTCCCCGTTTTCCAGGCCCTCGCGCCACCCCGGCCCCGCCAAACCAAACCGTAACCAGACCCCGCTGCCGGTTTGGGCCGGCCGGGCGCGCGGCCAAACGCCCTATGCCCTCCGCGCGGGCGGGCCGCGCTGCGTTTCATCAAATATTGGGCAAAACGCAGCACGCCCCCCTCCGAGTTTTCCCTCCAGCGGGCCCCCGTCGCGCGCGACGGCCACGAAGCAGCGGCAACCAATGACGGCTCGCCGACGCGCCAGAGCTCCGGGAGGCCGCGCCCACACGGAGCAGACATAAGAAAAGGCCGCCCCGCGAGGGGGCGGCCTTGACCTCGATAAACCGTCGTCGCTGTGTGGGCGCGACGTTCGAGCGAGCCTTACGGCATCTCGGCGGGGTCACGTGCGACGTAGTCGCGCCGCGTGACGGTGGCTCCCTCACGGCGACGGTCGGACCAGGCGAGAATCCAGAAGAGTGAGATCACGAGCCCGGCGATACCGACGACCATGAGGATTACACCGATCGTGTGGATGTTGAATCCGTGCGTCGAAACGCTGACCGCGAAGCGCAGGATCGCCCCGACGGCAATAAGAAAGATTGAGGTTCCGAGTCCCATCCGTAGTCTCCTTCGGTCGGTTGAGAGCACCTAATTCCGGCTGACTGGTCGCCGCTGGCTCTCGAGCTTTCCTGCACTCTTCCCGATCTGCAGGAAAGCAATCGCCGATCGTGCAGACGCGGCACGGTTACGCGGCCTGGCGCTCGAGCTCGGGCTCCGGCTCGGGCGTGAGAAGACGCGCGCGCTCCGTGTCCGCCTCGATGCCCGCGGACACGTGCCGGGTTCGCAGAACGATGAGCGTGGTCACGATTCCGAGCGCAACGCTCACCGCCCCGATCGCGAAAGCCAGGTGGTAGCCGCTCACGAGCGAGTTGGCGGCGCGGTGGCCCTGGGCCACGAGCGCCTTGGACCGGGTGGTGGCGATGGTGCCGAGCACGGCCAGCCCGAGCGCGCCGGCAACTTGCTGGGCGACGTTGGTGATACCCGAACCCAGCCCGGCATCGGCGATGGGGACGTCCGCCATGGCCATGGTCAGGAGGGGCATGAACGAGCTCCCGATACCCAGCCCGATCGCGAAGTAGGCGAGGAAGATGGTCGGGAAGAAGCTCGTGTACAGCCCGGTGGTGCACAGCAAGCCAAGACCGACGATCACCGTGCTCATGCCGAAGGTCAGCACCCGCATCGTCCCGAAGCGAGCGACGAGGCGAGCCGTGAGACCGAGCGAGAGGATGCCGACGGTCACCGTCCAGGGGAGGAACGCAAGGCCGGTCTGGAGCGCGCTGTAGTGGCGCACGTGCTCGAGGTAGAGCGTGCCCAGGAAGAACGTCGAGTACATCCCGGTGACGAGGAACCCTCGCACCGCGCTCGACGCCACCAGACTGCGAAGACGGAGGATGCGCAGGGGCATGATCGGGTTAGGGATCCGCGCTTCCAGGGCCACGAAGGCGGCCATGAGCGCGACGGCGACGGCTCCGAAGCCGAGCACCTGGGTTGAGCCCCAGCCGTGATTGGTGGCTTGGACGATCGCGTATACGGCAGTCATGAGCGACGCGGTGACGAGGATGGAGCCGAGCCAGTCAACTCCGTTCTCGCGCTCGGTGGCGGCGTCCTCGGGGATGAGCGCCCGGCCGAGCCAGATGGTGGCGATGCCGATGGGGAGGTTGACGAAGAAGATCCAGTGCCAGTTGAGGGCCTGGGTCAGCGCTCCGCCGGCCAGGAGTCCGAGCGAGCCACCGGCGACGGCGACGAAGACGTAGGCGCTCATGGCCCGCGCGCGCTCGCCTGGGTCCGGGAATTCGGTGACGATGATGGCGAGGACGGCCGCGGCCGAAAGCGCGGCGCCGACCCCCTGGATCAGGCGGCCGCCGATGAGCAAACCCTGGCTCGGCCCGAGGCCGCACAGGGCTGAAGCGACGGTGAAGACGACGACGCCGGCCAGGAACACGCGCCTACGCCCGAACAGGTCTCCGAGCCGGCCCGCGAGCAGGAGGAAGCTCCCAAAGGTGATGAGAAAGGCGTTGACGACCCAGGTCAGGTTGCCCTGGGTGAAATGGAGGTCGCGCTGGATGGCGGGAAGGGCGACGTTCACGATCGTTGTGTCGAGGACGATCATGAGCTGGGCGAGGCAGACGACCACGAGTCCGAGCCAGCGGCGGCGGTCGCCGGCGGCGGCGGTCTGGGAGGCAAGATTCATTGGATTCCCAACTGTTGAAGCGGATTACGGGCGGGTGGTAAAGTGGAGGCTGCCTCCATAACTAAGTGGAGGCTCCCTCCAGAACTATACGGAGGGTGCCTCCGGTTTGTCAAGCCCTATATCCCGAAACGCCCATGAGCAGCACCGAAACGCCCCCCGAACTCACGGCTCGCCCCAAGCGCGCCGACGCTCGCCGCAACTACGAGAAGGTCGTCGCCGCCGCCCGCGAGGCGTTCGCCGACCGCGGCTCGTCGACCTCGCTCGAGGAGATCGCGAGGCGGGCGAACGTCGGCATCGGAACCCTGTACCGGCACTTCCCCACCCGGCAGGCGCTGCTCGAGGCCGTTTACGTCGGCGAGGTCGAAGACCTGTGCCGGTCAGCCGCCGATCTCGCCGAGCAGCCGCCCTGGGACGCGCTCGTCGCGTTCGTGCACCGGCTCGTGGCCTATCTCGCCACCAAGCAGGCGCTGGCGGCGGAACTGCTCGACTACGTCGACCGCGACGCGGGTCTGTTCAAGAGCAGCCGGGCGGCGCTCTGGGCCGCGGGCGAGCCGCTCCTCCGGCGCGCCCAGGAGGCGCGCGTCGCGCGTCCGGACACCGATCTCAGCGAGGTCATCCAGATGGTCGGCGGGATCGCAAAGATCCCCACCACCGAGCCCGGGCAGATGGATCACATTCTCGAGATCGCGCTCGACGGCCTGCGCTACCGGGAATAGACCGGAGCAGACGCCTCGCGCGAGCGATCGCGTGCAAGCGCGCGACCAAGGTGCGGATTCGGGCTATTTCGGGTATCAAGAGGCGGTGGCGTTGCGCGCGGCAGATGCGATCGGCCCCGAGATCGACTCAGCGAGCTTTGAGCTCGACCGTTTCGAGCGGGACGGCGACGATGTTCTGAAAGTGAGTGGGCGGTGGTTCGGCATCCGCGGCCGCCGCTTCATGAGACCGACACTGACGATGCGCGTCGACGGCGCCAAGCACCGCTTGCTGGCCGACCTCGAACACAAGCCCTGGGCGGCCGAAGACGGCGAGGACTGGGTCGCATCCTTCTCACCCGCGCCGTCTCCGGGTGAGGCCGAGGAGATCGAGCTGAC
>JAXDGF010000349.1:0-3998 GCA_034665165.1 Solirubrobacteraceae bacterium
TCGTAGAAGCTCTCCTCGCCCTGCAGGTAGGACTCGACCAGGGCCAGGAAGCGGCCGGACTCGGCGCCCTGGATGATCCGGTGGTCGTAGGTCGAGGTCATGGTCATGACCTTGTCGGCGCCGATCATCTCGCCGACGTTCCCGAGGCCGACCGGGTAGGCGATCGAGCCCGTGGCGACGATCGTGCCCTGGCCGACCATGAGCCGCGGGACGGAGGCGACGGTGCCGAGGCCACCGGGGTTGGTGAGCGAGATGTTCCCGCCCGTGAGGTCGTCGGCGGTCAGCGTGTTGGTGCGCGCCTTCTCGACGAGGGCGTTGTAGGCATCGAGGAAACCGGCGAAGTCGAGGCGCCCGGCGTCGCGGATGACCGGGACCATGAGGGTGCGCGTGCCGTCCTTCTTCTGAACATCCACGGCCAGGCCGAGGTTGACGACCCCGTCGTCGATCCGGTTGGGCTTGCCTTCGATCGTGTCGAAGTGGTGGGCCATGACCGGCATACCCTCGGTGGCGGCGACCGCGATGGCGTAGGCGATCAAGTGGGTGAAGGAGACGCGCAGGCCGGCGTCCTTGAGCTGGCGCCGGCGCTGGTCGAGGGTGGTGACGGTGAGGGTGCGGAACGAGGTCGCGGTGGGGATCTGGCGGCTCTCGTCCATGTAGCGCGCGAGCGCCGCGGCGCCGCCCTTGAGCTGGGTGCGGTTCGCGGTGCTCGCGCGCTCGGGAGCGATCTCCGTCGCGGTGGCGCCGTTGCCGGCGGCGGCGAGGACGTCGGCCTTCGTGATCCGGCCCCCGCGGGCGCTACCGGTGACGCGCGTAAGGTCGATGCCGTCGGCGGCCGCGACGCGGCGAGCCAGCGGCGTTATCGCGGCCCCATGACCGCCCGGCGATTCCGCTGTTGGCGTGGCCGGCGATACCTCCGCGCGCGGCGATACGTGTGTTGCCATGCGGGCGATGACCTGGCCCACCGTCACCGTCTCGCCGTCCTGGGCGAGGATCTCGGTGATCGTGCCCGAGGCGGGCGCGGGAAGCTCCATGTCGACCTTGTCGGTCGAGATCTCGACGACCGTGTCGCCGTCCTTGACCTGATCGCCGACCTTGACCGACCATTCGAGGATCGTACCCTCGGTCACGGACTCGCCACCGGTCGGGGTGACGATCTCGATCGTCTCACCCTCCAGGGCTTCGACGGCGGCCTCGCCTTCGGCCTCGATCGTCGCTCCGACGAAAGCCTCCTCGGCGGTCGCGGGCGGGGATTCGTCGGAGACGGGAAGCACGCTGGCGCCGACCGAAAGCGGCGGGGTCTCGCGCGAGCCCGGCACGGAGTGCCCGTTGGTCGAGATCTCGGCCAGCGGGGCGCCGACCTCGACCGTCTCGCCCTCGGCGGCAAAGATCTTGACGATCGTCCCGCTCGCCGGCGCCGGAACCTCGGCGTCGACCTTGTCGGTGGAGATCTCGACGACGGTCTCGTCGACCTCGACGGTGTCGCCCTCCTGCTTGTGCCACTCGAGGACCGTGCCCTCGGCGACGGAGTCCCCCATCGCGGGCATCACGATCCGGATAGTGCTGGTATCGACGGCCATCTGTCTCTTATAGACTGTAACGCGGCGCTTGTTGGTTTTTTCTGAGGATCACGTTCCGGCGGGGCGGTTCCGGCGGCGATCGGCGACCACGAAGCCGATGCTGCCCGCGAACGGGCCGAGCCCGCCGATGACGGCGACGGTCACCGCGAGCCAGTACGGGATGATGCGGGCCCGCGCGGCGGCGATGCACACGAGCGACATCCCGATCCAGAGCACGCCGTGGGCGAGGCCGAGGATGAACGTCTCGGGCTGCGGGTTCCCGGCCACAAAGGCAGAGAAGAGGAGGCCCAGGTAGATGGCCGAGTGGCAGAACGAGACGATCTCGAGCCGCCTGAACGTGATCGCGCTCACGCGAGCAGCCCGCGTCACGCCGCGAGGAGCACGGCCACACGCCTGAGCGGATCGTCGGCCTCCGGCGGCCACCGCGCGACGTCGGCCGGCCACCACGCGAAGGCGTCGTGCTCCTCGTCGGGGGTGACCACGGCCCCGTCGGGCAGCCACGCCTGCCCCACCAGCAGCACGATGTCGTTGGGCAGCCGCAGGAGCGCCTCGACCGACATCCGCTCGGGTTCGACCGACCACTCCTCGCGCAGCTCGCGGCGCAGGGTGCCGGTCGGGTTCTCGTCGACCTCGACCGAGCCTCCGGCTCCCAGCGCCCACCGCCCCGCCCACGTGGCGAGCCAGCCCGCCCGCCGGCCCGCGAGCCAGCGTCCGGCGGCGTCGCGGACGATGCACAGGGCGGAGATGCTCTGAGCGCCGTCAGTCGGGTTCAGGCGCAAGGCCCAGCGGACAGGCTGAAGCTCGAGCGACAGGCGATCGCCGTCGACCTCGAAGCGGGTGAGTCTGGCTGCCAGCCCGTCGTGGCTCGGCGACCCACGATCGCGAAGGGCCTGGAGGGCGACATCCGCCGCCTCGGTGGCGCTCTCCTCGGCCTGAAACGGGTCCTTGCGCCAGGACACCTCGACCTGGGCCGGTGCCCAGGGACCGCGCGCGAGCAGACCGGATGCGGTGTCCACGCGCACACCGTAGCGGGGATGGAACCGACGCTAGAGGAGCTTGACCCTGGGCTTGCGCCCGAAGCGAATCCACAGCTCGACGCGCTCGGACACCTGTCGTGGCGCCCGGATCGTGATGAAGATGCGGTCCCCGGCCTGGTAGGACTGGCCCGCGAGCGATTTGAGGAGCCGCCGCGCCGCGCCTGGGTACGCTTCGCCCCGTGTCGAGCACGATCGCGGTACTCGGTCCCGGCGGGGTCGGCGGTTTCGTAGCCGCGGCCCTCGCGCGCGCGGGCGACGATGTCGTGGTCGTGGCCCGAGAGCCCACGGCGGAGGCGATCGCGTCGGGCGGGCTCGAGGTGCGGAGCGTGGCCCTCGGCAATTTCACCGCCCGGCCCCGAGCGGTGGCCTCGGTCACAGAGCCGGTCGAGGTGCTGATCGTGGCGCCGAAGGCAACGGGGCTGCGCGAGTCGCTCGAGCGCGTCGCCGCGCTGCCGGAACTGGTGGTCCCGCTCCTCAACGGGCTCGACCACATGGAGCTCCTTCGCGCCCATTTCGGCCCCGAGCGGGTGGCGGCGGGCGCGATCCGGATCGAGTCCACGCGCACCGCTCCTGGCGTGATCGAGCACACGAGCCCATTCCTGCGCATCGATCTCGCCTCCGACGACCCCGCGCTCGGCCCGCGACTCGACGCGCTCGCGACCCGCCTCCGCGCCGCCGAGATCCCGGTGGAGATCGGCCCGAGCGAAGCCCAGATCCTGTGGGCCAAGCTCGTCCGTCTCAATGCGCTGGCCTGTACCACGAGCGCAGCCGACCGGCCGGTCGGGTTCATCCGCAGCGACCCGGAGTGGCGACCGATCCTCGTCGCCTGCCTCGAGGAGGCGGCCGCGGTGGCCAACGCCGACGGAGCCCAGATCGACCCGGCCAACGCCCTTGCCGAGATCGACGCCGTCCACCCCGAGCTCGAGACCTCGATGCAGCGCGATATCGCAGCCGGCCGCGAGCCCGAGCTCGACGCGATTCCGGGGTCAGTCCTCCGAGCCGCGGCTCGCCACGGGCTGAAGTGCCCGACCATCGAGCGCCTGGTCGCCGCCATCGCCGAGCGGGCCGGCGTTCAGGTTACGGGCGGTGCCGCGGGGAGCGCGAGCTCCGCCCCTAACGCTTGACGATCGTGAAGGCCAGCGTCTGTCGCTTGGAGGTACGCATCTTGCTGTCGGTCGCGATCAGCGCGCTCGTCGCCGGTAAGTGCACTACGCATCGAGTTAGCGTGCTAGACGGGCGGGGTGACGCGGGGCACGACTTCGGTCGCGACGGCGTCGACGACCTCTTCCTCCTCCACGACCTCGCCGCCGTCGTGCTCACCGTCGCACAGGATCCGGAAATTGCCCGTCACGCCTCGGTCGGCCTCGAGCACGATTCCGGGCAG
>JAXDGF010000350.1:0-9564 GCA_034665165.1 Solirubrobacteraceae bacterium
CGACCCCGCGTCCGTAGACGCGGCCGTCTTCCGGCACTCGCTCGAGCACGTCGTCGACCCGCAACGCGACCTGCGAGTCGTCCGCGGCGCGCTCCGCCCTGGCGGGCGGCTCGCAGTGATCGCCCCCAACTGGGGCAGCTGGGAGCGACGTGCATTCGGCGACTGCTGGTTCCCGCTCGAGCTGCCGCGTCATCGCACCCACTTCACCGCCGAGGGCCTGCGGGCGGCGCTGGCGGCCGCCGGGTTCGCGAGCATCGACGTGCGCCCGGCGACGCCGTTGATCACGACCACTTGGAGCCTCCAGTTTCGTCTTTTCGGTCGCTGCCTGACCGAGAGCGGCCTCGGTCTGCTCGCGGGCTACGCGGCTTCCGTCCCGCTGGGCCTGGCGACACGTGCACTCGACATGATGATCGGTGGCGGGGACTTCCTCCATGCCTCGGCTGAGCGGGGCCCGTGACGCGCGGTGTCGTGCATCAAGCGTCGCTCGGGTTGCTGGGCGCCGGTGCCGGCGCGGGCAAACGATGCCTGGCCAGCAGGTAAGTCCCGGCGCCTACCAGCCCATACACGATCGTTGCTACGACAAGGGACCCCGTGGTCAGGATGCCGGAACCGGCCGCGCGTCCGACGCCGTGTGACCCGACGACGACGAGGCTCGCGGCGGTCGGAGCGGCGGTGATGCCCGTGGGCAGCACGCCGAGCACGCCGGTGAGCACGAAGATGAGCGTGGCGTCGCCGAGGTCGAGATGGAGGCCCACCGCCCGGAGCGAGATCCAGGCGCGAAGGATTTGAACGGCGAAAACCAAGGCGAGCAGGCCGAGAACCTCCCACCGGTATCGCGGTCGCATGAGAACGCTGAACCCCTGGACGATCGGCGCGTCTGGATACCGTCGCCTGGCGAGGATGGCGACGATGAGCATTCCGCTCGCTCCCGAGATGAGGAGTACCGGCACCCACCATGCCAGCGCGACCTCGATCGTCGCGAAGATCACGAGCGCGGCCGCGAGGAAAGCTTCGAGTACGGTTCCAGCCAGGTCGACCGCGATGAGCTGAAGGAGATATGCGGCGCGTTCTCCCTCCATCCGTCGCAATAGCCACATCTTGACCCCAGGGCCCACGTAGTGGCTTGCGAGGCTCGCGAGCAACGAGGCAGAGTTCGCAGCGTGCAGGTCAGACCGAGGCGGCCGGCGCCCCGCCGCGGCGAGCGACGCGCGCCATACCTCGGTTCGCAGGGGGAGTGCGACAAAAGACAGCGCGGTCATCGCGATCAAGGCTCCCGCTGAGGCCCGGTCGACGGCGAGACGGATATCCGTCCTGTACGGGAGCAGGAACACGACGAGGGCGACGATGCCCGCGACGGTGATGGCAAACGGAGCGAGCCACCGCCAGACGCTCAGGCGGATGAGCGCCGCGAACTGCCTACGTGCGCTCATCATGGGCCTACGTGCGCTCATCATGGGCCCCGGCGACGTTCTTGCGCGCCCACAGAACGCCGACGCCAGGGAGCTCCTCGCCGTGACCGTCGCTGACCACGTAACCGCAGTCCTCCAGCCGCCGGCGAGCTTCGGTGGCGGCATCAGTGATCTCGTCGGACGCGTGGTATTCCACCACCAGCATCGGCGGGCAGCAATCCCGAAACCTCGCGTCATCCAGGAGCGCCCACTCGCCGCCTTCGATGTCGATCTTGGCGAAGTCGCAGCCGCCGAGCAGGGGCAACGCGTCGATCGTCTCGACGGTGTCTTCGCCGCCCGAACCAAGCTTGCTGCCGCTGCCGCGGCCGCCGGCAAATGATGCGCTTCCGGCTGCGGTGGCGGCGGCCGCTCGCACGTAGCGCCAGCGGCCATCCGCCAGCGCGGCTGCATTGAGCGCGAGTAGCTCGGCGTTGGCTTCGTCGGGCTCCACCGAGAGGATCTCAGACAGCGGCCAGCTCGATAGCGCCCAGCGTGCGAAATAGCCGGCGTGCCCCCCGAGGTCGAGCACCCGTACCCCATCAGGAATGGGCCAGGGACTGGCGTAGACGCCGCGTACGTTGACCTCGCCCCAGACGGCGGCGTCACCCGTACCCAGACGCAACCACAACGGGGGTTGGCCGCAACGCGACGAGAAACGACGCGGTGGCACGCTTTCGTGGTCGCGACCACCGACCACTCCGACGCGGCGGCCGGTAAGTAGACGTTGTCCTTGCGCGAGCGCCTCGCCCCGCCATAGGCTGGGCTCGAACTGGCGTCCGAGCGCCGCTAGCACGACGACGCCCCGACGAACGACTCCGCCAAGCCCGCCGGTCAGGACGTGCTCCCGTCGCCTGTGTGAACCCGTCCCCACCCCGGGTCGCTCGTTCCACTGACCCGCAATCGTCCGAGTGATCGCTGCTGGCGGAGCGCATCCCGAAGCGAAGTGAGCATCGCGACGTTGGCCTTCCGCTCGTTTCGGGTACTGAGGCGGCGCGCGGCAGGCATCTCGAGCAAGCCGTCGCGCCAGCCGCGAATGACCGCGCGGCACGCCGCGTAGGTCCGCTGCTGTGAGAGCTGCAGCGCGTCGAAGGCGGCGGACAGCACGATGGCCTCCAGCATCCGGCCGGAGGGGAGGTGCCGGGCCGCATTCAGCAAACGATTGCGCGACGATTGGTACAAGCGCAGCGGCGACTGATGCCCCCCGGAGGCGCCACCGGCCCAGTGACGCATTCGTGACCCCGGGCAGAGCACCGCCTTGCCGTGCCTCGCGAGGCGAAACGCGTAGTCGGGCTCGTCACCGTACATCCATAGCCGCTCCCAAAATCCGCCCATTTCGAGATGGTCGACGCGCCGCACCATCAGAAAGGCCGGGCTGAGGCCGACGACCTCGCGCCGGCTCTCGTCCGACAGGCCGGCGTCATCAGGACTGAGACCCTCGCATAAGCTCCAGGCTGCCAGGTTAGGGGCGATGGCGATGCCGGCAGACTCGATGAGGGCGCCACCCGGCATGCTCAAGGTGATGCCGCCGGCGCCGGCGACCGACGAATCCTCGAGGGCGGCGCGGAGCGGCGCGTCCCAATCGGGCAGAACCTCCCCGTCGCTTTGCGCGAACGCGACGAGGCGGCCGCGAGCGTGTTCGACGCCGAGATTGTTGCCGCCGCAGAAGCCGACGTTCTCCGCGCAGCGGATCACGCGAACCGGCAGGCGACCGTCGGTGACGCTGTCGACGCTCCCGTCCGTCGACGCCGAGTCGACGACGATGATCTCCGCGCGCTCCGTTGCCGTATTGCGGTGAAGCGCATCGAGCGCCGTGGCCAGGAAGCGACGGCCGTTGTGGTTGACGACGACGATCGACACGTCTACCCCGTCATCGGCGGGCTCCTCGTCGACGGCCGGCTCTCGCTCGACGGCGAGCTCCCCCTCGACGGCCGGCTGCCCGTGCGTTCGCATCCGCCCACGCTACTAAGCGATCGACGTCAGGAGGGCGCGCTGGGCGCCGCGGGTCGAGGTCAGCTGCTTGCTGGTGATCCCGACTGCCGTGACGACGCCGCGGCGGGCTTCGAGGATCGCCGTGGCGGGGCCGCTCGGCGTGAAGTACCAGTCGTTCGCCCCGACGTGGAACGGCGTCGCGAGCTTGAGCCGGCTGCGGGCTGAGCTCACGCTCGAACCAGCGCGCACCCCGTTGATCGCATAGCGTCTGTTCGCCGTGTAGATCCAGCCGACGCGCTGCGGCGCGTACCCGACCCAGATGCCGGTCGGGGCCAGACAGAAGTAGTCGCTGTGCTTGAGGGCGCGAGCGGGGCTCAGCCCGAACCCGTTGCGGACCGCGGACCTTGTCATGCCGAGCGTGACCGGTCCCAGGCGCGTCCCCGCCACGCGGCCGGTCGCCCCCGCGCAGCCCGACACGACGGTGTAGGTGATGCTCGCCACGCCCGTGAGCCCGTCCCGGCTCATCGCGTTCACGACGTAGGTCTGCGCCCCGACGGCGCTCGTGTCAAGGTAGCCGCGGGGCGCCAAGGCCGAGTTCGAGTCGACACAGGCGGCGACCCCGGGTCCGTAGGGGCTGTCGGCGCATGCGAAGGCCGTCGGAACCATCTGCCCGAGCGCGTACCTGCCGCCGCCGGAGGACGAGATCGTCGCCTGCGGTGGCGCCGCAAAAGTCGATACCGTGCCGCCGCCTGAATCGTTGCCGACTGCGATCATCGCGCCGCTACGGCTGAAGGCGAGCGAGTGGGGATTGGCGCCCGTCGCAAACGGGGACCCGGGTAGCGAGGCGAGCGTCCCGGCCGCTGAGACCGAGAAGACGGCCAAGCTGCCGGGTGTCTGCCCGAGGCCGCCGGATGCGTATTCGGTGGCGGCGAGCAACGAGCTCGAGCCGAAGGCGACCGAGGTCACGGGGAGGGGGGTAGGGAACGGAGAGCCCGGCACCGGCGCAAGGGCGCCCGCGGGAGAGACAGAGAACGCGGAGACGCCGGCGGCGCTCGTAGCGACGGCGAGCAGCTCGCCGGTGGGGCTGAAGGCGAGGGAGGTCGGTGGCAGTGTGGTCGCGAACGGCGATCCCGGCACCGGCACGAGCACTCCGCCGGAGAAGAGCGAGAACACCGAGACGGTGTAGCCGCGGCTGTTGGCGACCGCGAGCAGGGTGCCGGTCGGGCTGAAGGCAAGCGAAGCCGGTCCGGGTCCGGTCGCGAACGGGGACCCCGGCGCCGGGGCGAGTGCGCCGCCGCCGGAGACCGAGAACAGGGACACGGTGCCGTCGGTCTTGTTCGCGACCGCGAGCAAGCCGCCATCGGGACTGAAGGCCACCGATGAGGGGCCCGCGCCCGTCGCGAAGGGAGACCCCGGCACGGGAGTGAGGGACCCGGTCGCGCCGAGGGTGAAGACGGATACGGTCCCGTGCGAAGCCAGGTTTTGAGAGCCAAGGTTTGCCGTCGCGACGAGCGCCGAGCTCGGGCTGAACGCGACCGAGGACACGGGCCCCGTGTTCGTCATGAGCGGCGAGCTCGGCAGCTGTTGGAGCACGCCGGCGGCTGAGACCGCGGTCACATCGAGATTGCCGCTGGATGAGTTCCCGACGGCGAGCCAGCGGCCGCTCGGGCTGAACGCGAGCGAGGAGACGGAGCCGGCGTTCGTCTGGAAGGGCGAGCCCGCTACCTCGGTGAACGCCGCGGGCGCCGCCGCCTGGGCCGCGGGCGCCGCCGCTCGGGCTACGGGCGCCGCCGCCCGGGCCGCGGGCGCGCTCAGGGCAAGGCACGCGGCCACCACGGTCACCGTCTCCTGACATCGTCCCCTACTCACGCGCATACAAGCTAACCAATGCTCGGCATGACTGACTGTCGCGGGCAAGGTGGCGGGGCCCGCACCGCAACCGGGGAGGCGGCGGCGCGGGCCCTACCTTGAGGACGACCCTGGTAGGGCTGGGGGGTCGTCCGAGGCCCGCGAAACAGGGGGCATTGTTCGCGGGCCGGGATGACGTCCTTGTCTTCTGCGCAGGATAGCGTGCTCAGCGCGGGATTTCATCGTCTCACTTCTATCCGAGCCTCACTCGTCGCGTGCGTGCGCTGGCCGGGCGGAGGTACGAGTTGCCCGTGAAGTGAACCTTCACGCGAAGCCGGGTGGCGGTGTGGTGGATGAGGTGACGGAACCCGATCCCGGTCAGGTAGGTGCAATTTGCCTGTACAGGCACTCTGCGCAAGGCCACGGACCGGTTCCCGACGAGGAAGCGGACTTTCACGACGCCTGTGCAACCTACCCCCGGCGGGAGCGCTATCAGCGGCACAACCGTGCCGCTGGTGGAGAAAAGGTACGGCTTGTGGCGCGCGCGCTCGGGCACGGTACGGGCCGTCACCTTGGCTCGGAAGCGCTTCAGGGGTACGGTGGTGAAGGCGACGTCGGCGCCGAGGTCAGGGGCGAACCCGACGTGCGCGGCGACGAGGCGATAATGGAACGTGGTCCCCGGCGAGAGGCCGGTGAGGGTGTAGGAGACGCCGGTCGGCGTCGTCGCCGCCGTGACGTTGGCCACCGCGGTCTGGTAGCCATAGGTAGGAGCTGTTCCCCACTGAAAGTAGGAGCTCGTCGTCTCGCCGTTGGTGACCACGGTACCCTCGAGCGTCGCCGTCGTCCTCCCCACCGCGATCGGCGGACCGGTCGCGACCCCGGGGAGTGGATGCCCCGTGGTGGCGAAGGTGCGGTCAGCGCCCAGCGCGCTCCCGAGTGCGTTCGCCGCCTCGAGCCGGTAGTGGTAGATGGTGCCGGGGGTCAGTCCGCTGAGCCCGGCAACGACCGCCACCGGCTTGGTGCCCTGCCCTGCCTTCCTGGTCTCCGTCGTCCCTCCGTACGCGACGGTCGGTCCGTACTGGAAGTTATAAGTCGTGGCGTTCCCACCGGGATCGACCGTCCCGTGCAGCGCCGCTCCCGACTTTGCTACGCCGGTCGCTGCGCCCGTCACCACCGATGGTGTTGTAGCCGCCCACGCCGTCGCGGCCACCGCGACCGCGACCACCAGCGCTATGAACACGATCTTTCGCATCTACTCCCCTCCCTGTTTGTTACACGCGACTCCTTCGGTTCAATACCCGCTGAGGGTCGAAAGTTGTCCTCCGAGCCGGAAGTGGCCGCCCGGACCGGGTGCGAGTCCGCCTTGCCTCGGCGCGGGTCCGGACATTTGCCTAGCATGTTCAAGTTGATCGGCGCACGATCAGGCCGGGCCCAGCCGGGCCAGGCCATCCAGGCTCCAAGTTTCGGCATTTCTATGAGACCGCTTCCTTCCTCGCTTTCGCGTCCGGCTCTACGGCTGCGCGATTACCTGCGGCTCGTGCGCCTGATGATCGGAGACACGCGCGATCAGGTCTACGCGATCCGGGCGACGCTCGAAGGCCAGCTCGCGCAGGTCCTGGCGCAGACAAGCGCTCAGGGGGCGGAGATCGCGCACCTCAGGGCCGAGCTCGGCGCGCGCGTGGCGCAGCTGGAGGCCGCGAGCGCGGCACACGCGGGGGAGCACCAGGCCCATCAGGCGCAGCTCGTCGAGCTCATGCGCCTGACGTACGACCGCGTGCTCCAGCGCCGCGAGCGCCTGGAGGCGCTCCGCTGTGAGGTCTCCTATGAGCGCGCCTTCATCGAGCCGCAGCCGCTCGTCTCGGTCGTGATTCCCACCTACGACAACTACGAGCTGCTGCGGGAGCGCGCGATCCCTTCGGTCCTGGCCCAGACCTACCAGAACTTCGAGATCATCGTCGTCGGGGACGCGGCCCCAGAGGCCGCCGGCCTCGCGACCGAGAGCTTCGGCGACCCCCGGATCAGGTACTTCAACCTCGATTACCGCGGGCCCCATCCCGTCGGCCCCGAGAAGCTCTGGCTGATCTCGGGGACGCGGCCCTTCAACGAAGGCGTGCGCCAAGCCGGGGGGCTGTGGATCGCCCCCCTCGATGACGACGACGCCTTCCGGCCCGATCACATCGAGCGGCTTCTCGCGCACGCGCGCGATCAGCGCGCCGAGCTTGCCTACGGGCGCATCCGCATCCACTCACCCGATGGCACCGCCACCACCGTGGGTCGCTTCCCCCCCGACCTCGGGCACTTCAATCTCCAGGCCGCGATCTACCACGCGGGCCTCGCCGACATCTTCGGGCTCGAGGTCATCGACGCTCCGCTCGGGAACCCCAACGACTGGGGATGGTGCACGCGCCTGATGGAGGCGGGCGTGCGCATCGCCATGGTGCCGGACGAGGTCACCGACTATTACCCCTCGCGGGAATGGACGCCGCGGTGGGAGGTCGAAGAGCACCGCAACGGCGACGAGCACCGCAACGGCGACCCGCCTGAGTGGGAGTTCGTGCCCGAGGGCTGGGACCGAGCGCGGAGCGCGGAAGCGGCCTCACCGGGCGGCTGGCAGGCCGAGGAGGTCGCGAGGTCATACGCCGCGAAGTGGCCCCAGTTCCTCGAGGCGGTCGCGGGCACGGGCCCGCTCGGCGTCGGCCACGAGGTCCCCAAAGGGGCGGCGATGAGCCGGGAGAGCACTTCCGATCAGAGCGCCGTGCTCGCCTACGCCTACGCGCTCTCCCGCGCGGCCGGTGGCTCGAGCGCCTTGTCGGTGCTCGACTGGGGCGGAGCCCTCGGCCACTTCTACGTCCTGGCGCGCCGGCTATTCCCCGATCTCGTGCTCGACTATCACTGCCGCGAGCTCCCGGCCGTCTGCAGCGAGGGCCGTGTGCTCCTCCCCGAGGTCACCTTTCACGACGACGACGAGTGCCTGAACCGCCGCTATGACCTCGTGCTCGCCAGCAACTCGCTGCAGTACGACGAGGACTGGTTCGAGCGCCTGCGCGCGCTGGCGGGCGCGGCCGAGCGGCGGCTGTTCCTGACGCGGGTTCCCGTCGTGCGCGAGGCGGCGAGCTTCGTGACCTTGCAGCGGGCGCAGGCATACGGATACGACACCGAGTATCTGGGCTGGGTCTTCAACCGCGACGAGCTCATCGCTGCCGCGGTCGGGGCCGGGCTCGTGCTCGAGCGCGAGTTCGTGCTCATCTCGTCCTGGCCCGTGGCGGGCACGCCGGAAGGGCCCTCGGAATACGGCTACCTGTTCGCGCCCCTGCCGGGCAACGGCCATACGGTGCGAGAACGCTCGATGGAGATGCAGCAATGAGCGTCAGGCCTGCCTCGCGCGCTCTGCCCACCACGGTCTGCACGCCGGTGGAGCTCGGACGCTTCGACGAGCTCCGCGGCTCGCTGTGCGTCGCCGAGGTCGGTATGCACGTGGGCTTCGACATCAAGCGCGCCTACTGGATCTTCGACGTCCCCGACGGGCACGAGCGCGCCAACCACGCGCACCGCGAGCAGTCCGAGGTTCTCGTGGCGGCGCGGGGATCGTTCACCGTCGATTGCGACGACGGATCCGCGCGCGAGCGCTGGACGCTCGATTCGCCTGACATCGGCCTCCTCGTCCCGCCCATGGTCTTTCACCAGCTCGACGATTTCGCCCCGGAGACCCTCTGCATCGTCCTCGCCTCGGGCCCGTACGAGCACGATGAGTACGTGCACGACTACGACGAGTTCTGCGAGCTCGTGAGCAGGCGGTGACACCCGTCCCCTTCCTCGATCTCGCCGCGGCCCACGCGGAGCACGCGGCGCAGCTCGAGGAGGCGTTCCGGCGGGTACTCGGTTCGGGCCGCTACCTCCGCGGTCCGGCCGTCGAGCGCTTCGAGCACGAGTTCTCGCAGTATTGCGAGGTGGCGGGCGCGGTCGGGGTCGGCAACGGCCTCGACGCCCTGATGTTGATCCTGCTTGCCATGGACATCGGTCCGGGCGACGAGGTGCTCGTCTCGGCCCACACCTCGATCGCGAGCTGGCTCGCGATCACGCACGCCGGCGCCGTGCCGGTGGCGATCGAGCCCGATCCACAGACCATGCTCATCGACCCGGCCCGGGTGGAGGAGGCCATCGGCCCCCGGACCCGGGCCCTGATGGCCGTCCACCTCTACGGGATGCCCGCCGACATGGACGCCCTCGCCGCGGTCGCGGCCAGGCATGGACTGCGGCTGCTGGAGGATGCATCCCAGGCTCACGGCGCCCGCCTGCACGCCCGCCGCGTGGGATCGCTCTCCGACGCCGCCGGCTTCAG
>JAXDGF010000351.1:0-14376 GCA_034665165.1 Solirubrobacteraceae bacterium
CGCTGGCCGGCGGGGAGGCCGAAGTCCTGCGTCCAGGTCGCGAGACCGGGCGTGCCGGCCACCGAGTTGGGACTGACGCCGACGCCGACGTCGCTGAAGGTCGGGGCGAGGAGGTTGTAGCAGTGACCCTGGCTGCGCATCCAGGCTGTCACCACCGAGAGCGGGGTGGTGTAGCCGCTGGCGATGTTCTCGCCTGCCCAGGTCCAGTGGAAGCCGCTGGCCAAGATGCGCGTGCCCGGCGTCGAGCCGTTCGGGGCCCGGTGGCTGAAGAAGTGGTCACGGACCATCATCGTCGTGTAACGCTGGGCGGAGTTGGTGAGCTTGGGCACCTGGCGCAGGGCCGGCAGCTGGAAGGTGCTCCGCTCGTAGTTCACGAGGCAGAGGACGGCGTTGCGCATCGTCTGCGCGGGGGCGCTCGCCGCCGAGACGGTGGCGTTGGCGCAGCCGTCTTGCGTCCCCGCCGCGTAGGCACCCGGGGAGGCGTGCGCGACGCGCGGGAGCGCGGTGACGACGGCAAGTACAGCGAGCAAGGCGAGCGCGATTCTGGGCGCACGCGCACGCCATTGCCCGCTGGGTTCCCCAGCCAGCGGCATCGCGGGCACCTTATAAAAGCCTTGCCGACCTTGCTTTCTCATCAACCGCAATTTCGGCAAGGGGAGCGAGAGGAAGAGTCGAATGGCAGGGCATGGACAAACGTCCGGCCCTGGACCCACGAGCAGCGGGCCGCATCGCGGCGGCCGTCGCGCCCGCGCCTTTCGCCGCCAGCGGCGATACTCCGAGGTCGCCGGCTCGCCCCGACCCGGAGGGAGGCGAGTCAACGCATGGCCTGGTCAGACCCGTGAGCCATAACCCGATCGCAATCGATTCCCCCACTTCCGTGCCCGCGAGAGCGCCATGCTGTCCGAGATGAGCCTGAGCGAGCCCCTCGGCGCGACGCCGCTGGGCGGCGCGTATGAGCTGTCCGAGTCGCGCGTAGCCAGCGCGCTGTCCGCGCGACGGGGGCGGCTCGGCCTGGCCGGGCTCCTCGTCGCCGGAATCGTGATCGCGTGCTCGGCGTCCAAGACCGGCCTGCTCCTGCCGGCCACGGTTCAGGACCTCCCGGGCTGGCTCATGGGGCCGTTCGGACGCGACGGCATCAACCTCGGGCTCGGCGGCGTCATCGCCGTCCTGGCGCTGATGATGGTCTCCTACGCCGTGGCGATCAGGGCCTCAGATCACCTCTCGGCACGGGCCGTGGTGATCTCGATCGCGGCGCTCAACCTGCTCGTGCTGCTCGCGCCGCCGCTGCTGTCGACCGACATCTTCAGCTACATGGCCTACGGCCGCATGGCGGCCATCTATGGCGCCAACCCGTATCTGCACGGGCCGACGACGATCCTGCTCGACCCGCTTTATCCGTTCATCGGCTCGAACTGGGTCGGCATGCCGACCGCTTACGGCCCGCTGTTCACCGCGCTCAGCTCGGCCCTCGCGCATCTCGACATCGGTGCCGGTGTGGTCGCCTACAAGTCGATCGCGGCCGTCTCGATGATCGTGATCGTCGTGGTTGTGTGGCAAACCGCTCGCCTGCGCGGGCTCAACCCGGTCAAGGCCGCCGCGCTCGTCGGTCTCAACCCCGTCTTACTCGTGTTCGGGGTGGGGGGCGGCCACAACGATCTCCTGATGCTCGCGATCCTCCTCACGGGCGTGTACGTGTTGCTCCGCCAGAAGGAGCGCGCGAGCGGAGCGCTGATCGTCACCGCCAGCGTCGTCAAGCTCACCGCGGGGCTGCTGCTGCCCTTTGCGCTCGCCGCCAGTGCCGGCCGGCGCGACGGCGCCCACCGCCGGGTGGCCCTCCTCACGGGCGCCGCCCTCGCGGCCGCCCTGGCCGCAGTCTTCGGCTTCGTCCTGTTCGGGAGCGGCCCGCTCAACGTCATGGGCACGCTCGAGAAGATCCAGAACACGGCCGGAGCGCAGAGCATCCCTGGCTTGATTCTCAAGCTTCTCGGGCTGGGCGCTCTCGGCGGGCCCGTCGCCCTCGTGCTCGACGCCGGTTTCCTCGTCTGCCTCGGCTGGCTGCTGAGAAGGGTGTGGAAGGGCGAGCTCGACTGGATCGCCGGCGCGGGCTGGGCCACCTTCGCCCTCCTCATCACCGCCGGTCAGCTCGTCCCGTGGTACGTGGGCTGGCTCGTCCCCCTCGCCGCTCTGAGCCGCGACCGCCGCCTGCTGGTCGCGACGGTCGCGATGACGGGTCTCGGTCTCACGACCCTGTAGCGCATGGGCGCGGCCGCGGTGAACGCGCCCGGGTACGCCGCGCGGGCGGCGCGGGCCTACGCTGCCATGCAGGCCCGCTTTCACACGCGCGGAGGGCAGTATCGCCGCGACGGCCTCCACCTGCCGGGAACGGCGGCACACGTGTGGCCGTTCGCACGCGCGATGGTCGCAACCCTCGACCTCGCCGGGGTCGACGGGGACGCGGTCCGGGACGTCATCGAGGACTTCGATGCCGAGGCCGAGATCGCCGACCGCCTCGCCGCGCTCGAGCGCTACTGGGACCCGAGCGGCGATCTGCCCGCCTACTCATCCGACGTGGCCGGGACCCGCGTCGGCGGGAACCGCTACTACGACGACAACGCCTGGGTCGGGCTCGCGCTCGTCCAGCTCGAGCGCATGCGGCCCGGCGCCGGCCGACTCGACCGTGCCGAGGAGGTATTCCGCTTCGCCGTCGGCGGATGGGATCGCCGGCCGAACGTCCCGAGCCCCGGCGGCGTCTTCTGGGTCGAGCAGGATCGGGGAACGGGACTGAAGAACCACGACCGCAATACCGTGTCGAATGCCCCGAACGCCGAGATCGGGCTGCACCTGGCCGAGCTCGGCGTCGGCCCGGCCTCGGGGTCGGGGTCGGGGCCCGGGCCGGTCGGGGCCGACGATATGTATTCATGGGTGGTCGCCAACCTCGACGCGGGTGCGGCCGGCGGCGAGGCGTCCGGGACTGGGCTCTTCTGGGACAAGATCCGTGGCGACAATACGATCGACCGCGCCCTCTGGAGCTACAACCAGGGGAGCATGGTCGGCACCAACGTACTCCTCGCGCGGCGCGGCGGAGAGGCCGGGCCCGGGTACCTGGCGCGCGCGGAGGCGATCGCCCGCAAGGCGCTGGCGCGGGGCGGGCTCGAGGCCCAGCCGCCGTCGTTCAACGCCATCTTCTTCCGCAACCTCATGCTTCTCCACGCCGCCACCGGCGAGGCCGAGCTGCGCGCGGCGATCATCGGCGCCATGCGCGACTACGCCGACTGGGCGTGGAGCGAGAGGCGCGACCGCCGCGATCGCTTCAAGATTTCGAACCAGGACGGGCTCCTGGACCAGAGTGCGATGGTGCAGATCCTCGCCCTGCTGGCCTGGGAGCCGGAGAACTACGGGCTGCTCGCCTAGGGGATGAGGACGATCTTCAGCGCCTCGCGGCGAGCGTAGATCGCGTAGGCCTCGGGCGCATCCTCGAGGGGGAGGTAGTGGGTGATCAGAGGACGGGGGTCGAGGGCGCGGGCCGCGAGCATGCCGAGCACGCGGTCGACATGCGCGATGACGTTGGCAGGACCCGTCTTGAGCGTGATCGCCTTGATCCACACGAGTCCCATGTGGACCTCGCAGCGCTCGGCGTAGACGCCGATCGCGTTCACCGTCCCGGCCTTGCGCGTGAGGCGGATGGCGAGGTCGAGCGCGTCGGGATGGCCGACGGCGTCGATCGCGACATCGACGCCGCGCCCGTCGGTGTGCGCCGTGACGACATCGTGTGGGCCACGCTCGGTGAGCGGCACCGGGATCGCCCCCAGGCCGCGGGCGACCTCGAGCCGTGCGGGCACGCCGTCCACCGCGATGACGGGCCCGGCCCCGGCCGCGAGCGCGACCTGGACGGCGCTCAGCCCGACGGGGCCGAGGCCGAGCACGGCGACGCTGTCGCCCGGGCGCATCCCGCTCTCCTGGACGGCGTGGTATCCGGTTCCCATCACGTCGCCGGCGAAGAGCGCGACCTCATTCGGCATGCCCGCCGGGACGGCGCGGAGCGTCATGTTGGCGTTCGGGACCAGCGCCTGCTCGGCCTGGGTCCCGGGCAGGGAGCCGAGTCCGGCGCCGTGGCCGAAGGTGCGGGCGTGATCGCACTTGTGGTAAGCGCCGCGCAGGCAGAAGAAGCACGTGCCGCACGCCGTGTGGAAGCATCCGAGCACCCGGTCGCCGGGGCTGACGCGGGTGACGTCGGGACCGGTGGCGAGGACGGTTCCCACGAACTCATGGCCGATGGTGAAGCCGGGCTCGACCCGCACGCGGCCGCTGTAGATGTGGAGATCCGAGCCGCAGATGCCGCTGGACTCGATCTTCACGACGGCGTCGTCGGCGGCCTCGATCTCGGGCTCGGGGCGGTCCTCGACGCTCACATGGCCCGGGGCTTGGAAGGTGACGGCTCGCATCGTGGTTCCGATCCTAGTTGCTAGTCGTCGTAGACGAAAAATCCTTCGCCGGTCTGCTGCCCGAGGCGACCCGACCACGCGAGGTGGCGCAGGGCCGGGGCCGTTCGGTAGCGCTCCTCGCCGCGCTCGCCCATGAGCCCGTCGAGGACGGCGGTGACGTGATCGAGGCCGATGGCGTCGGCCCAGTGGAGGATGCCGTGGGGGTAGTTGAGGCCGGCGGTCATGCCGAGGTCGATGTCGTTCGCACTCCCGACCCCCTCGCCCAGGGCGAACGAGGCCTCGTTGACGACCTGGCACACGATGCGTCCGAGCACGAGCCCGGGCGCATCCCTGACCCACGCCACGTGCTTGCCGAGGGTGCGGAAGAACCGCTCCGCCGCGGCGGCGGCCGACTCGGCGCTGTCCGGGCCGCGCGTGAGCTCGACGAGCGTGGCCGACGCCAGCGGGGGTAGGGCGTGAAAGCCGACGGCGCCGCCTTCGGGGTCGAGGGCGGCCAGCGAGCCGGCAGCGCAGCAGATCGCCTGCGGGCCGCCTTCGAGCGGCGCCTCGGGCTCCTCTCCAAGCGCGCAGTCGAGGATGAGGAAGGGCACCTCGCCGCCCGCCTGAGCCGGCGTGCGGACGTCCCAGCCGGCATTGGCGGCTGCCTCGGCGAGCTCGGCGGCAAGAACGGTGTTGCCCGCGATGACGACGAGTCCCTCGCCGCCGCCCCTGGGCGCCGGCTCGGGATCGTGGGGCCGGTGGGGCCCGCGTGAGTAGTCGTAGTAGCCCCGGCCCGCCTTGCGCCCGAGCCGGCCCGCGGCCACCATGCGCGTGGTGATCGGCGACGGGCGCCAGCGCGGCTCGCCGAAGCTCTGCTCGTAGAACGAGCGGGAGACGTCGAGGCCGACGTCGACGCCGACGAGGTCCATGAGCTCGAATGGGCCCATGCGAAAGCCGCCGCCGAGGCGGCAGATGCGGTCGATCTCCTCGAGCGGCGCGATGCCCTCCTGGAGGAGTTTGAGCGCCTCGAGCCCGAAGGGTCGGTTGCAGCGGTTGACGAGGAACCCGGGGCCGTCGGCGGCAAGGATGACCTCCTTGCCCATGGCCTCGCCGGTGGCGCGGGCGAGCGCGAGCGGGCCCTCGGCCGACTGCTCGCCGGCCACAACCTCGAGTAAGCGCATCACCGGGGCCGGATTGAAGAAGTGCATCCCGACGACGCGCTCGGGATGGCTGGCCGCCGCGGCGATGGCGGTGACGAGGAGCGAGGACGTGTTGGTGGCGAGGACGCAGTCGGGGCTTACTGCGTCGGAGAGCTCGGCGAAGAGCGCGCGCTTGAGGTCGAGGGACTCGGGCGCCGCCTCGATTACGAGCTCGGCCGGGTTGACTTCGGCGATGGTGGACGCGGGCTCGAGGCGCTCGCGCGCCTCGGTCGCCTGCGCTTCCGTCAGCCGGCCGCGCTCTGCGGCGCGCGCGAGGTGGGCGCGTACGAGCTCGAGTCCGCGCGCGAGGGCATCCGGGTCGGGGTCGTGGAGCAAGGTGCGCGCGCCCGACTGGCAGGCGAGCTGGGCAATGCCGGCGCCCATCGTGCCCGCGCCTACGACGGCGATCGTCCGTGGGGGGGTCATGGCTGCGTGGGGGGCGCGCCCGGGCGGCCGACGTCCATCGTCATGTCGACGACGCGCTTGACGATGTGACAGCAGAAGAGGAGGGGGAGGGGCTCGAGGTGGTGCAGGCCGTAGAGGGCGACGGTCACCGGGAGCGGCTCCGAGCCGGCGTCGAAGCGGGCGACGACGGAGCCCGCCTCGCGCAGCGTGAAGTGGTCGCTCATGTGGTGCTCGGCGCGCCAGTCGAGCTCGCGCTCGCCGAGCTGGATCGTGCCCCGGTAGATACCGCGCAGGCGCAGGAACCCGCTCGGCACGTAGCGCGCCTCCCGGGTCCCGGTGATGGAATCGGTGGCGTTGATGACCCGGCCGAAGCCTCGCCGCACCGTCCATATGGTGCCACCCACTTCGATCTCGGCCCCGAAGCGGCGGCGGCTGCGCAGCGTCCCCACGTCGCCGAGCGCGTAGCGCCCGGGTTCGAGGCGCTGCAGCGTGAGCTCGGGCACCGGCTCAGGAAGGCACGAGCGCGTTGATCCCCGTCAGCGCGCGGCCGATGATCAACTTCTGAATCTGCGACGTCCCCTCGTAGAGCGTCGTGACGCGCACGTCGCGGAAGTAGCGCTCGACGGGGTGATCGTCGACATAGCCGGCGCCGCCGTGGACCTGGATCGCGGTGTTCGCGCAGCGGTTCGCGGCCTCGGTCGCGTAGAGCTTGGCGATCGAGGTCTCGGTCGTGCTTGGCTTGCCCGCGTCCTTGAGGTATCCGGCGCGCCACACGAGCATCCGAGCCGCGTCCGTCTCGACCTTCATGTCGGCCAGCATGGCCTGGACGAGCTGGAAGCTCGCAATCGGGCGGCCGAACTGGACGCGCTCCTTGGCGTAGGCGACCGACTCGTCGACACAGCCCTGACAGATCCCGACGCAGCCGGCGGCGACGCTGTAGCGGCCCGAATCGAGCGCGCTCATCGCAATCTTGAACCCGTCGCCGACCTCTCCGAGCATCGCCTCGTCGCTGACCTCAACGTCGTCGAGCGCGAGCGAGGCGGTGTCCGAGCCGTGCAGGCCGAGCTTGCCGTGGATGGCCTGGCTCGAGAATCCGGGCAACGCGGTGTCGACGAGGAAGCACGCGAGCCCGCGGTGAGCGAGGTCGGGGTCGGTCTGGGCGAAGATCAGCGCGAAGCTCGCGAAGCTGCCCATCGAGATCCACATCTTGGCGCCGGAGATGGCCCAGCCGCCGCCGGTCTTGCGGGCGCGGGTGCGCTGGTTAGCCGCGTCGGATCCCGTGTCGGGCTCGGTCAGCCCGAAGCACCCGAGCCACTCGCCCGAGCACACCTTGGGCAGGTAGCTGCGCTTCTGCTCCTCGCTGCCCCAGCGCAGCAGCGAAGACGCGACGAGCGACGTTTGCACCGAGACGACGGTGCGCATGGAGGAGCACGCCCGACCAACCTCCTCGACGATGAGGCTGTAGGTCAGATAGTCGAGGCCGGCGCCACCGTACTCCTGGGGCACGATCGCCCCGAGATATCCCTGCGCCGCCATCTTGGCCACCAGCTCGGTGTCGAAATGCTCGTTACGGTCGTTGTCTCGTGCGCGGGGCGCGATCTCGCGGTCGGCGAATGTACGCGCGGTCTCGCGGATGAGTTGCTGCTCGTCGGTGAGGTCGAAGTTCATGGCTGAGACGCTATCTCACGCGGGGTAGGCTGCACGCCTGGTGGAGCCCGAGACCCGGTACGCGCGCAGCGGCGAAGTCCACATCGCCTACCAGGTGACCGGCGACGGGCCGATCGATCTCATCTATGTCCCCGCCTGGATCTCGCAGGTCGAGCACTACTGGCAGGAGCCGCGCGTGGCGCGCTTCTTCGAGCGGCTGGCGTCGTTCTCGCGCCTGATCATGTTCGACCGCCGCGGGTCGGCCGGAGCGCACGACCGGGCTCGTGCTGTACGAGGCCATGCCCCGCGTGTCGTGGGCGCCCGACTACGACTGGGCCCTGACCAAGGAGGCGCGGGAGGCCTACGTCCAGCGGAGCATGGAGACGTGGGGGGACGGGTCGCGTCTGCGCCCCCTCGCCCCGCGCTCGGGCGACAGCGAGCGCTTCCGCCGCTGGTTCGCCCGGCTCGAGCGCTTGTCGGCCAGCCCGACCACAGCCGCGGGGCTCCTGCGCATGCACTCCGAGGTGGATATTCGCTCGGTGCTCCCGAGCATTCAGGTGCCGACGCTGGTGCTCCACCGCGCGGGCGATAAGTTCATCGACATTCGGCATTCGCTGTACCTCGCCGACCACATCCCGGGGGCACGTTACGTCGAGCTCCCGGGCGATGAGGCCCTCAGCTTCGCGCCCGATGGCGACGAGCTCCTGGACGAGGTCGAGGAGTTCGTCACCGGCGTCCGTCCCACGCACGACCCCGAGCGGATCCTCGCGACCGTGATGTTCTCCGACATTGTTGATTCGACCCGGCGCGCCGCCGAGTTCGGCGACAAGGGCTGGCGGTCCCTGATCGAGACGATGGAGACCGCCGTGATGAGCGAGCTGGCCCGCCACCGTGGGCGCGCGGTGAAGTCGATGGGCGACGGCTTCCTCTCGACCTTCGACGGTCCGGCGCGGGCGATTCGCTGCGCCAGCGCGCTGCGGGAGACGGCGCGGGCGCACGACCTCGAGGTGCGTACCGGGCTGCACACCGGCGAGATCGAGGTCATGGGCAACGACGTCGGCGGCCTCGCCGTGCACATCGGGGCGCGGGTGGCCGCGATTGCCGCTCCCGGCGAGGTGCTCGTCTCGGGCACGGTCAAGGATCTCGTCGTCGGCTCGGGGATCTCCTTCCAGGAACGAGGGACGCGCGAGCTGAAGGGGGTGCCGGGCGAGTGGCGGCTGTTCGCCGTGGCGGACTGCTAGTGGCTCCCGCCGCCTTGAAGGGCGGCGGGTGCCGTGGGGTGGTGGGGTCCTTGGGGTCCTTGGAGTTACTTGGGGCCGTTACGAGGCGGGTGGGAGGCTCGTGACGGCCGGGAGCGACACCGCGATCGACACCGGGCTCGATGAGCCACTTACGTTCTCCGGGCCGCCCGAGATGTGGACGCGGAAGGTCTTCGTTCCCGGCGTCCCGAACGTCCAGGTGAACTGGTAGGCCGAGCTCACGTTCACGATGCCGACTGCCACAACGTGGTAGTGACCGTCGGCGCCGAGGCGCTGAAGATCGATCAGGTGACCGGCCTTGTCCGGGGTGACGGTGCCGCTAAACGTCACCGACTGACCAACGCTCGAAGTCGTCGCGCTCGGGGTGATGCTGACCGCGTCCTGCACACCCTCGAAAAGCTGGGCGCTCGTGCGGGCGGGCGCGAACGTGGTCCGTACCTGGTACTCGGTGTTGTGGAAAGGGGTGACAGTGAAGCTGTAGCCCCCGTCCGGGCCGGTGGTGGTGCTGGTGATCGGCGCGTAGAGCACCCCATCCGTATGCCCCCAGAGCGTCACCATCACGCCGGGGTCGGGCGTCGTCAGGCCGGGCATGGTGAGCACGCCACTGATCGTCGCCGAGCCCTGGCCGGCCACGATGATCGGAGCCGAGGTGTTGATGGTGAAGGCGGGCTTCTCCTTCTGCTGGACTGGCACCGTGACGGTGTCAGAGGCGCCGGCGATGTTGCGGGGATCCGGCGGGAAGAAGACGCGCAGCGTGTGGTCGCCCGGCACCCTGAACCGGTGGGTGATCGAGAACTGCGAGGCTGCGTCAAGGCGCCCCGTCTTGACGGTCTTCCACGCGTTCCCGAGCGATCCCGTCTGCTCCTGCAAAAGGACCTCGGCGCCGGCGTGGTTCGGGGAGACGGCGCCGGTGAACACGACCGGCTGGCCGGTAAGCGCGCTGGCGGGCGTGGGCGGACTGAGGGTGACGGCAGCGGCCACGCGCTCGTGGACGGTGCGAGAGTGGATGTTGCCCGGCAGTCCCGGGGCACGAACGAACCAGCTGCGGTTACTGAGCACCACGCCCTCCACGCGGGTGAATTCATAGAAGCCCGTCGGGCTCGTCCTCGTCGTGCCGACGACGGTGAAGAACGGTCTCGGGTTGATGCGGTGATAGAGCACCACCCTCTGTCTGCCCGGGTTGCTCGTGTTGAGCTGACCGTAGATGAGAACACCCTCCCCGCTGATGATGGGGTTCGGCGTAACGGCGATCGTGAGTCCATGATTGTGGTGCGGCGCGGCCTCGGCCATGGCCGGTACGGACGCAATGCCGAACACGGCGACGAGTGAGGCGAGCACAGCAAAGCGGGTGCGCACAGAATCCTCCCTTTCCAGGGTTGCTTCTCCGGTATAGGGCCTCCGCCGGCTGATGAATCCCCTTCGTCGGCAGCGGCTACTGACGGACCTGAAAACACTGGACGGACTGTCAAGTTGCGGTACGCCGATTCAGGTCTAGACTGGCTCTGCGGTGGATCCGTTCGCGGTCATCATTGTTGCCGGGTTCGCGGCGCTCGTGATCTGGATGATCGTGCTGGGCAAGTTCTCCGGACGCGGGCACGAGCAGCTCGATTGGAAATCGGCGCGCGAGGTCACCGAGTCACGCGAGGCGCTCGAGGTGGAAGACCTCGAGCAGATGCTCGAGGCGCACAACGCGCGCCGGCGCCGGCGGGGCGAGAGCGACGTGACGGTCGAGGAGCTCGAGCTCAAGATCGTCGAAGAAGCCAATGCGCAGGAGCGGCTCCGGGAGCGGTACCTGGCGAACCTCGAGCTGGATGAGCTGCTCGAGGCAACCAACGCGCGGCGGCGGGCGCGGGGGCTGCCGGAGCGCACTCGTGAGGAGGCCCAGCGTGAGTTTGGGGAGGCGCCGTAAGGCCCTTCTAGCTCGCGAGCAGCGACTCGATTGCTCGCTTTGCTTCGGTGAGCCAGGTTTGTTCGTTGGGTCTGAGGATCCGGTGGGGGATGCCGTCGTGGTTGCACTTGGTTTCGACTAGCCTGGCTCCGTTGTCTAGGAGTTCCGCGTCGATGGTTCCGGTGGCCTCGTAGACAACTCCGTGGATCGTGGTGTCGATGCTCCGTTGAAGGAGCATTTCCAGGCGGGTGGTGTGGAGGGCTCGGAGGTGGTCCTGGGCTCCGGTGGCTGAGCCTAGGAGGATGGTGGTGATGGTTACGCCGGCGAAGGCGGGGATCAGGGTCGCGACGCGGTTGGGGTCGGCGAGGACCGGCTCGGCGCCCGCGGCTTCGATGTCGGTGTAGTGGGCTTTGGTGCGGGTGGTGCCCCTGACGGTGTGGCCTTGGGCTTTGAGTTCGCGGGCGAGCTGTTGACCGCGGCAACCGCAGCCGACGATCAGGATTCGGGCCATCGGTCCGGGAGGGTTGCGATGCGGTCGAAGAGGTCGGCGAGGATTCTCGCGGTGGCGCCCCAGACCAGATGGTCGCCGACGACGTAGGTATCGGTTCGGAAGGGGAGTCCGCGGCGGATGAGGCGGCGGCGGCCGTACCCGGCGAGCACGGTGCGAAGCGGGAGCTCGATTACCTCGGCTACTTCGGCCGCGCTTGCCGTCCAGGTGTGGCCGGGCTCGATCATGCCCACGAAGGGATAGATGGCGTACCCCGTCGCTATGGTCGGGGTGGGCTGAAGGGCACCGAGGATCTCGACCTCGGCTACCGGCAGACCGATCTCCTCTTCGGTCTCACGCAGCGCGGTGGTGCGGAGATCGTGCTCTCCGTGTTCGGCGCGTCCACCCGGGAACGAGATCTCACCCGGGTGGCGGCGGAGATCGCTGTGGCGGCGGGTCAGGACCGCATGGAACTCGCCGCCCTCGAGGTAGAGTGGCACGAGCACGGCGGCGATGGTGTCGCCCGCCACGTCCAGGCTGAGAGCCTCGTCGGCCGAGAGCAGGACGCCCCTGAGGTCGTCCCTGATCGAGTGCCGAGTCAGACCGGAGAGGGCTCGACGAGCTCGAGGCGCTCGTTGAACATAACTTCGCCGTCGAGCGTGCGGTGCACCGGGCACTTGGCGGCGATCACCTTCAGGCGCTTGATCTGCTCATCGGAGAGTCCACGCGGGAGGCGGAGGACGAGATTGAACTTGGTCGGGCATCCGCGCTCAGCGGGTGTGTAGTCGCACTCGACTTCGACGGGCCCGATGTCCCAGCCTTTGTGCTTGGCGTACATCTCCATCGTCACCGCGGTGCACGACGCGAGGCTCGCCGCCAGCATCTCCTGGGGGCTCGGCCCGTCGTCATCGCCGCCTTCCTTCCTGGGTTCGTCGATCACCACCCGATGGTTACGGACATCGACGTCGTGACTGAATGTGCCGGTGCGGCGCGCGGTGGCCTTCATTTGAATGTCCTTGGCGTGTTGCGGGTCCCTTGGTCGCCTCATCGTAGCGTGGGCGCGGACGTCTCGACGGCGGTGGTCAGGGCGCTACCTCGCAAGGTCGTTGAAAACGAGTCCGGTCGGCACCTTGGGAAAGAAATACGTCGACTTCGGCGGCATGCTCTCGCCCGCCTCGGCCACCGCCTGGATGCGCTCGATGGGGGTTGCCCCCATGAAGAAAGCGGCGTCATACTCGCCGCTCTCGACGAGGCCGAGGGCCTGCGCGAAGTCGCGCGCGTAACCGAGACCGTCGAGGTGATCGATGTCTTCGTCGGTCATGCCCAATGCTCCCTTGAGGAGTAACGCCTCGAGCACGGCCGTATCGAGCCTCCGGTACGGCTCCGCATGATCCGGGAGTGCCGCTTCGGCGATGGCGGGATCCTTCAGGGTGAGCATGTAGGGGCGCTTGAAGTGCGAGTCGATGTAGCCGATCCGGACCGCGTCGCCGGTGCCGGTCGGCTCGAGCGCTGCCGTGTCCTCGAGCGGCTCGACGTCGAAGTCCCGCCGGATCGCGATCGCGAGCGCCTCGTGTTGCTCGGCGCTGAGGCCGCGCACGAGGCGGTGAGTGGGGAACACGGTAAGGCCGGGATCCTGGAGCGCGACCAGGCACATGAGGACATACCGGTGCGGGCCCTCACCGCCCACCTCCTCGGCATACACGCGCGCGGTCTCGTAGCGGTGATGGCCGTCGGCGATCAGGAGCTCGGCGTCGCGCGCGGTCGCCTTGACCCGCTCGATCGCCTCCGCGTCGCCGATCCTCCACAACCGGTTGATGGTTCCGTCGGCGTCGGTGGCCTCCCCCCAGGGCTGAGCGTCGGGCGCCGAGGCGAGGGCATCCCACGCCGCGCCCTCCGGGTCGGAGAAGAGGGCGAAGATAGGGGAGAGGTTGGCCCGCGTGGCCCGGGTCAGGCGCAGCCGGTCCTCCTTGGGACCGGGATGGGTGCGCTCGTGGGGGCGAATCCGTCCGGCTCCGTACTCCTCGATGCGCACGCGCGCGAGGATGCCGTGGCGCGTGCGCCGGCGGCCGTCCGGCCCGGTGTAGGTCTGGGCCAGCGCCCACAAGGCGGGAGAGTCGTCGCGGACCACGGCCCCCTCGGCGCGCCAGCTCAGGAGCTCGTCGGCGGCCCGAGCGTACGGGTCCTCGCCCTCGGGGAGGTCTATGTGGACGACGTTGTAGGGGGAGCGGGCTGCGAGTTCAGCCCTGCCGGCCGCGTCGATCACGTCGTACGGAGGTGCAACGACAGCTTGGAGGCCGCCGGTGACCGCGAGGTCGTAGCGGAGTGCACGCAAGGGCTCGATCGCTGCCATGGCCGGCGCCGCAGGCTACTCGACGCGCGCCGGTCGAGGCTACTCGGCGCGCGTGCGGCGGGGCGGGTGACACGCGCGCGGCGGGCGGGCGACACGCGCGCGCGGCGGGCGGGCGACACGCGCGCGGCGGGCGGGTACGGCCAGGCCGGGGTGCTCACGGGCTAGACTCAGCGGCCCCCCCGGGGCGTGGCTCAGCCTGGTAGAGCATCCGGTTTGGGGCCGGAAGGTCGCCGGTTCAAATCCGGCCGCCCCGATCAGGCAGTCAGTCAGTCAGTCAGTCGTCAGTCAATCAATCGATCATCAGATCAGTACTCGTGGGATAAGTGACGATGAAGTGCATGGCATGCGGGAGCGGGTCGCCTTTCACGAGCGAGTCGCGGTGGACGACTGTTCTGCTCAGGCCGTGTGCGGGAGCCACGCCAACGTCGACGAGATGATCGAGCCGTGTCGGTCGCCTGGCGATCATCGAAGTCATCATTGTGTCCGGTATGCGGACAGAATGATGCTCACAACGGCCGAGCGCTCTTCCGCGGAAACGCTTCCGCGCTCACGCAGCTGACTGGCGTCGATCACTATCAAGCTATCCACCGCCTGGCGATGACGGCGGCCGCACGCAGCTACCTGCCGAGGCGCGCCGGCTCCGCCTTGAGCGAGACCTCGACGTAACGCAGGGCGACGGGTCCGATGAGGAAGACGTCGCCGTCGCGCAGCTCCGACTCG
>JAXDGF010000352.1:0-8732 GCA_034665165.1 Solirubrobacteraceae bacterium
CGCGAGCCCGCGAGCCCCCGGCCCGTGGCCGGCGGCTTCCCCCACACCCCCGCCGGAGCCGCGACCGCCGCGACGGCGTGGCTTCAGGGCGCGCCCGACGCCCTCACCAACGGCACCTGGGACGCCACCGTGAGCGCCTTCGTGACGCCGACCTTCCAAGCGGTCGCGCGGCGGGCCGACCCGGGCGCGGCCCTGATGCAAAGCCGCCTCAACGCGCCGCACGCACCGCCCTACGCCGTGCGCATCTGGCCGCTTGGCTTCGCCGTCTCGCAGTACTCGCCGACCTCTGCGCGCGTGCGCGTGTGGCAGCTGGGTGTGCTCGAGATCGCAAGGCCCACGGACGTCATCGGCTACACGACGACGACGGTCTCGCTGCAATGGCTCGGCGGCGACTGGAAGATCGCCGGGATTCTCCACGGCCCCGCGCTCACGCCGCCGGGCAGCACGTCCACCGCGACCGAGGTCACGGCCTGGATCGCGGCGGTAAAGCAACTTCACAGCTACAGCTATGCGCCGTAGAGCCGCGGCCACACTCGCACTGGCGCTCGCCATCCTCGCCATCGCGCCCGCGCCCGCCTCCGCCGGTCTCTTCGACCCCATCTGCAGTGTCGTCGGCGTTGCGGCCCCGAAGTGGGCGTCGGTTCTCTGCAAGGGCGCCAGCAAGCCCGGCAAGCTCCTCGGCATCGGGAAGAAGCTCCTGGGTGGCCACGTCGGCAGCGTGCTCCACACCATCACCGGTGGTGGCAGCGGAGCCGGGAGGGCGGTCGGGTTCGCCGCCCTTGTCGCCTGGGTCCTCGGCGGCGCCCGCTTCGCGCTCCACGAGACGGCGACCCTGATCGGCAAGACGACGAGCCCCGACCTCGCCAACGCCTGGTTCTCCTCGACCTACCTCCACATGGCCGCGATCGCGACCCTGCTCACGCTGCCCTTCCTCTTCGCGGCCGTCGTCCAGGCGCTGATGCGCTCGGACCTCGCCATGCTCGCCCGCGCCGCGCTCGGCTACCTGCCCCTGGCCATCCTGGCGATCGCGCTCGCCGCGCCGCTGACCACCCTTCTCCTCGCCGCGTCGGACAACGCCTCGAACATCATCGAACACGCCGCGGGCGGCGCGGCCGTCGACTTCCTGAAAACGGCCGGGGGCATCCTCGGCGGCCTCAGCCTGCTCGCCCACTCTCCGTTCGTGGCGTTTCTCATCGGCTTCTTCATCGCGGCCGGGGCGCTGATGCTGTGGCTCGAGCTCCTGCTCCGTGAGGTCGCCGTCTACGTGATCGTCCTCATGCTCCCGCTCGTCTTCGCCGCCTTCGTCTGGCCCGCGCGCCGGATCTGGGCCATCCGGGCCGTCGAGATCCTCGTCGCTCTGATCCTGGCCAAGCTCGCCATCGTCTCGGTCCTCGCTCTCGGCGCCGGCGCCCTCGACCACTCCATCGACAGCTCGGGCATCGTCAACCTCGTGGCCGGGATCGCGCTCGTCACCCTCGGCGCCTTCGCCCCGTGGGCGCTCGTGAAGCTGCTGCCCCTGGGGGAGCTCGCGGCGGCTGCGGCCGGCCCGCTCCAGGGCGAGCTCCACAGTGGCTGGCAGACGGGCAGCGGTTTCGCGAGCCCGTGGGCAGGAGCGAGCAGCGAGTGGGCCGGCGGCGTCACCGCGGACATGCGCAAGCAGGCCATGGCCGCCGATTCGACCCCGGAGGCGGGCAGCGTGCCGGAGCGTCTTGAGGGGGTGACGGGAGACGAAGACCCGGAACCGTTCCTGGGCACAGCCGATCCGTCCGGTGGCGAGAATGGCGCCGCCACGGGACCGGAAGTCCACGACACAGATCCTCCCGAACGCGGCGCCACGCCCCCCTTCCAGGGCTTCCCGGGCGCCGAGGACCTGTACCAGCGAGAGCGCGAATGGCCCGAGCTCGTCCTCGGACCCGAGGGAATGCCGCCGCGCCCGCCCGACCCCCCACCGCCCGGCCCCCCACCGACTGACCGGGCGCCCGGGGGCCCGCCCCCGCACGACCGCCCACCGCCCGAGAGCGACCCGCCGCCCTTCGACGACGACCCCCTCCCGCCCGCCCAAGACCCCGAGGACGGCCACCTATGACCCGGCTCACGTACCGCTTCGGCCCCCTCGAGCGCCGCGGGATCCTCGGCCCCGTCCGGGGCGGACAGGCGGCCATCGTCGCCGGCGGCGTGCTCCTCGCGATCCTCGTGCTCGACCGCGCGCCATCGGCGCCGGGCGCACTCGTCGCGATCACGCTCATCTCGGTAGCCGTCCTGTTGGCGGTCGCCCCGGTCGGCAGCCGCACCATCGAGGAGTGGCTCCCGGTCCTCATGGCCTTCGGCTGGCGCCGGTTCGCCGGCCGCGCGCGCTTTCGCTCGGCCGTTCCGCTCGGGGGCTTCCGCTCCCGGCGCGGTCCGGCCGCGATCGTCCCGCCCGCCCTGAGGGGCGTCGAGATCCGCGAGCTCGAGTACGGGAACCGGACGGTGGGGGCGATCTGCGAGCGCGGTGGGAGATCGATGACCGCGGTGCTGGCGTGTCGCGTGGTTGCGTTCTCGCTGCTCGACCCCGAGGCGCAGGAGCGCCGGCTCGCGCGCTGGGGCGTCGTTCTCTCGAGCGCGGCCGGGACCGCGATCAGGCGCATCCAGTGGATCGAGCGCACGGCGCCCGCTCAGGGCGATGAGCTCGCGCGCTGGCTTCACGCCGAGCGCGATCCCTCGGTGCCGCTGCGCGGGACGCCGATGATCGAGTCCTATCTCGAGCTCATCGGCTCGACCGCCCGCGTCACCCAGGAGCACGAGATCCTCGTCGCGGTGCAGGTCGACGCTCGGCGCCGTGATCACACGGCGCTGCTCGAAGAGACCGAGCGCGTCGCTCAGGGCCTCGAGGGCGCGGAGGTCAAGGTCCTCGGCGCGCTCACCGCCGGCCAGCTCTCACGCGCGCTGCGCACCGCGTTCGATCCCTATGCGCGCGCCGAGCTCGCCGCCCTCGAGACGGCCGACCCTGGGCGCGACGGACTCTCCGAACACAACGCATGGCCGCTCGGAGCCCACGAATCCTGGGACCACTACCAGTCAGACGGGGCCGTGCACGCGACGTACTGGATCGGCGGCTGGCCCCGGATCGACGTCTCGCCCATGTTCATGGACGCCCTTCTCGGCCGCTCGAGCTCCGTGCGCACGGTTGCGGTCTGCTTCGAGCCGATCCCGCCGGACCGCTCGACCCGCGAGGTCGAGGCGGCCGTCACCCGCGACCGCGCCGACCGCGACCTGCGCCATCGCTTTGGGCAGACCGACACCGCACGCCAGCGGCAGGCCGAGGAGGCAACCATGCGCCGCGAGTCAGAGCTCGCCGCCGGCCACGGCGAGGTCCGCCTCGCCGGGTTCGTGACCGTGTCGGGCCGCGACGACGACGACCTGCGGCGCAGCTGCGCCGAGGTGCTCGAGCACGCCGCCCGCGCGCGGCTCGAGCTCCACCGCCTCTACGGGCAGCAGGCCGACGCTTTCACCTTCACCCTGCCGCTGTGCCGAGGCCTGCGATGAGCGTGCGCGCCGCCGAGCGTCCCGGGCACCGCTCCACCACGCGCCACGCTCAGGCCGTCTACCCGTTCATGGCCGCGGGCGGCCTCGGCGGTCGCGGGGCCTTCATCGGCCGCGACTCGAGCGGCGGCGCCTTCTGTTACGACCCCTGGGTCTTCTACGGCGACGGCGTCCTCGACGACCCCAACGTGATCGTCCTTGGCAAGCTCGGCCAGGGCAAGAGCGCGCTCGTGAAGACGCTGCTGTGGCGGATGCTCCTGTTCGGCCGGCGCGCGTTCGTGCTCGACGTCAAGCGGGAGTACGGGCCCCTGTGCGAAGCCGTCGGGGTACAACCGATCTCGCTCGTACCCGGCGCCGGAGTCCGGCTCAATCCCCTCGCTTCGAGACCCGAGGAGCACGCCCAGCTCGAGTTGCTGCGCGCCGTCGCGGTCACCTCCCTCGGCGGCCCCGTGACCCAGATCGAGGCGGGCGCGCTACGGGAGGCGCTCCGCGTCGTCCGCGACGCGGGCGGCGGCGACCCGACGCTCCCGCAGATCGCCGCGGCGCTCTTCAGCCCGACGGCCGAGATGGCGGAGCGCCTCCGCACCTCGCCCGAGGCCCTGGCCGCCGACGTCCGCCGCTGCGCGCTCGCGCTTCAGGATCTGTGCGAGGGGCCGCTGCGGGGCATGTTCGACGGTCCCACGACGCCCGGACTCGATCTCGACTCCAAGCTTGTCGTCCTCGATCTCCACGCGGTCAAGGACTCGCCCGCCGTCGGGATCCTCATGGCCTGCGCCACCGCGTGGATGAGCGCGCTGCTGGCGCGCATGGCCGAGCGCCCCGGGCGCGAGCGCCTCATCAACGTTGCCGACGAGTCCTGGAAGATCGTCCAGCACACCGGCCTCGGCGAGTGGTTTCAGTCCAACTTCAAGCTCGCCCGCCAGTTCGGGGTCATGAACCTCGTCGTCCTCCACAAGCTCGCCGACCTCCAGGCCGCCGGCGACGCCGGATCGCGGGCGGCACGGATCGCCGAGGGACTGATCGCGGACGCCTCGACTCGGGTCGTCTACCACCAGGACGAGAGCCAGGTGCCCCTCACCCGGGCGCTCCTCGGGCTCTCCGAATCGGAGGCGCAGCTCATCTCGATGCTCTCGGCCGGGCAGGCGCTGTGGCGCGTGGGCTCGCGCTCGTTTGTGGTCCAGCATTACCGCTCGCGCCTCGAGCGCACGTTCACCAACACCGACACCGGGATGCGGGCGACGGGCGAGCGGGTGGTGAGGGGATGAACCCGCGCTCGTCTTCGCGTGTGGGAGGTACCGGAGACGTCGTCCTGCTGTGCGTCCTCGGCTTCCTGCTCGCCGTCGGCGCGCTCGTGTGGGCCTGGGGCGGCCTCGCGGGCGTGTTGTTCGGGGCCGGCTGGCCGGGGCTCCGCACCGGTCAGATCCTCGGCGTGCTCGTGCGCCTGCCGGGCTCGCTCGCTGATCCAGCGCGCGCGTGGCCGGCGGCGGTGCGCTCGGGGCTGCCGGGCCCGGTCGGCTTCTACGCCGCACTGTTCCTGGTCGTGGCCGTCGCTTCGGGAGCCGCGGTCCTGGCCGCACGGTCGGGGGTCGTCGGCGCGTTCCGCGGCACCGGGTCCCCGTCGGGCGCGCGCTGGGCGCGCGGGCGGGAGCTCGAGCCGCTCCGGCGCGGCCGGCGGCGAGCCCGGCGCGCCGCCCCGAACGCCGCCTCCGCCCCGAACGCCGCCCCCGCCTCGGCCTGTCGCCTCGGACTCGGCCACCACCGGGGACGGCTGCTGCGCGCCGAGGACCGCCACGCGCTCGTCGCCTTCGGGCCGCCCCAGTCGGGCAAGTCCGCGGGGCTCGCGGTCCCGGCGCTGCTCGAGTGGGATGGACCCGCGGTCGCCTCCTCGATCAAGACCGACCTTCTCGACGCGACGCTCGCCCGCCGCCGCGCCCTCGGTCCCGTCTTCATCTTCGACCCCTTCGCGCTCGCCCAGGCTCCGTCGCACACCTGGTCACCGCTGCGCGGCGCCGGGACATGGGACGGAGCGGTCGAGTCGGCCTGGCGACTTACGTCGGCCGGGGAGCTCGATCAGCGCCGCGTCGAGGGCGGCGACTTCTGGGCCGTGGCCGCCGAGCAACGCCTCGCGCCGCTGTTGTATGCCGCGGCGGCCGGGGGCGCGGGGATGGACGCCGTCGTGCGCTGGGCGTACGGATTCGACGGGCGCGACCTCCAGCAGACGCTCCAGCTCCTCGCCGACGGCGCGATCGACGGCGCCGAGCTCGACGACGCCCGGGCCGCCTACGACGCGGCTCGCGCGTTCGACACCCAGGCCGACCGCACCCGCGCCTCGATCGAGGGCACCGTCCAGGCCCTGCTCCGGGCCTACCGGATCGCGCGCGTTGCCCGGTCCGCCGCGTCGTGCGAGATCACGCCCGCTGCCGTGCTCGATGGCCACTCGACGCTGTACCTCGTAGGGGACGCGAAAGCATCGAAGCTGTTGCGCCCGATTTTCCTGGCGCTCCTGTCGGAAATCGTTGACTGCGCCTACGAGCGTGCGACCCTGCGCGGAGGCCGCCTCGAGCTGCCTCTGCTCCTGTGCCTCGACGAGGCCGGCAACGTCGCGCCGCTCCCGAGCCTGGCCGAAATCGCCTCGACGGCTCCGAGCCACAACATCCAGCTCGTCTCCATCTTCCACGACCTCGCCCAGGCGCGCAGTCGCTACGGCCAGCAGGCCGAGACGGTGATCAACAGCCACAGAGCACGGATGCTCCTTCCCGGCGTCGCCGACCTCGAGACCCTGCGCTACTTCTCTGGGCTCGTCGGCGAGGAGGAGGCGCGCGACGAGACGCGGACGATCGGCGACGGCGGGCGCACGCGATCCGAGGCCCGCCGCCGGCGCCCGCTCGCCTCGCCCGAGTCGCTGCGCCAGCTCCCCGACGGCGAGGCGCTGCTGCTCTACGGTCGCCTCCCGCCGGTGAAGATCCGCCTGCGCATGTGGTTCGCCGACCGGCGCCTGCGACGCCTCGCCGCGCAGCAGCCGGACCGGCCCGAGGCCCCGGACGCGCTCGAGACCTCGCTCGGACTGCCCACCGCGGACAGGGTGACGCCATGAATCCCGATCTCATCGAGGGTGGCCGCTGGCCGCTCGACTGGCGCTCCCTCTATCCGCGCGAGCGCTGGCTCTGGTGGGAGCAGCTGTGGATGGACGTCTGCGCGCTCCGCGAGCGCTATCGGCTGGCCGTGCGCTCGGGCTGGTGGGAGGACTCGATCCAGGTCGAGGCGCTCGCCGCCCTCGCCGCCTGGGCCGACCGCTACGACACCGGCGAATGGGACGACCCGCCCGGCAAGCTCGCGCTTCTGTTCGAGCTCGAGCGCATCGACGCCTTGCTTCGGGACGGCGGCGAGCCGTTTCACCCGAGCCGCGACCGCGAGCCGTTCCTCGCGCATGTGACCGAGCTCGGGTGTCAGCGGCCTGGCGGGCGCGAGGGCGAGGTGGGACGGGGCCCATAGTGATGCTAGCATCTGATGCAGTGTCCACTAGACGAACCACCGTCTCCGCCGATATCGACGACCTCGCCGTGCTCGAGAGCGAGGCCCGCAGGCGCGGCGTGACGCTGACGGCGGTCCTTCGAGAGGCCGTTGCGCACGAGGCCGACACCCTTCGCGGCCAGTCACGGCCGAGGTTCGGAATAGTTCACGGCGACGGGAGGGCGACTCAGAGGATCGCGAGCGACGAGCACGCCCCCGCACGGCGCCCGCGCTCGTAGTGGCGCTCGTCCTCGACACTGGTCCGATCGTCGCGCTCCTCGACGCCTCCGATCCGGAGCACGAGCGCTGCCAGCAGATGGTGGCCGACGTCGGCGAGGATCTCGTCGTACCGGCGCCCGTGCTCGTCGAGGTCGACTACTGGGTCGTCAAGTTGTTCGGGGTGGCCGCATGGCACACGTTCGTCGAGGACGTGGCGCGCGGTGCCTACCGCCTATATCAGCCTGAGGAGCGCGATCTCGTTCGCTGCGCCGAGCTCGAACACACCTACGAAACGCTCGATCTGGGCCTCGTGGACGCAGCGGTCATCGTTGCGTGCGAGCGTCTAGGCGAGACGAAGGTCGCCACGCTCGACCGGCGAGACTTCGGCCTCGTGCGTCCGCTCCACTGCGAACGACTCTCGCTGCTTCCCGAGTAGCGTGCCTGGTCGCGGCCATCGACCGATGGCGAGCACACGCTGAGATGATGCGCCCGAACGGCGACTAAGGAGGACACGAGATGGGACTGACCCGCGCGTCCGCGCACCCTAAGCACTCACACGCACTCCCACCCCCGGTCCACCACCGCGAGGACGAAGGGACCGAGGTCCCCTGCCACCACCTGGCCGGCGACGGCTTGGGCAGCGCTGCGGCTTATGACTACATCTCGTCCGAGCTCCTCCTCGACGGCCAAGCTCGCCTGAATCTCGCGACCTTCGTAACCACGTGGATGCCGCCGATCGCCGCGCGACTGATGGCGGAGACGGCAGATAGGAACATGGTCGACAAGGACGAGTACCCCCAGACGGCCGAGATCGAGGCGCGCTGCGTGCGGATCCTGGCGAAGCTATGGAACTCTTCGGAGGACGGGGACGCGACCGGATGCTCGACGACGGGGTCGAGCGAGGCGGCCATGCTCGGCGGCATGGCGCTCAAGTGGCGCTGGCGCGAGCGCATGCGCGAGGCCGGCAAGCCGGCCGATAAACCGAACCTGGTCATGGGCGCCAACACGCAGGTGTGCTGGGACAAGTTCTGCCGGTACTGGGAGGTGGAGCCGCGCCAGGTTCCGATGGAGGGCGATCGCTACCACCTGAATGCGCCGGAAGCGGTGGCCCGCTGCGACGAGAACACGATCGGCGTCGTCGCCATCCTCGGCTCGACCTTCGACGGCAGCTACGAGCCCGTCGCCGAGATCGCGAAAGGACTCGACGATCTTCAGCGCGAGCGCGGGTGCGACGTTCCCATCCACGTCGATGCCGCCTCGGGCGGGTTCGTCGCGCCGTTCATCCAGCCCGACGTCGAGTGGGACTTCCGCCTCCCTCGCGTGCAGTCGATCAACGCCTCAGGACACAAATACGGTCTCGTGTATCCCGGCGTCGGTTGGGCCATCTGGCGCGACCCCGCGGCCCTGCCGCGCGATCTCGTCTTCGACGTGAACTATCTCGGCGGCCACATGCCGACCTTCTCCCTCAACTTCTCGCGCCC